>NZ_CP011270.1:7080554-7421109 GCF_001610835.1 Planctomyces sp. SH-PL14
AGGAGCTTCGGCTTGTCGAGCTTCCGGAGCCGTTCAGCGACGACTTTGTCGAGCGGAGTGACCCCGGTGTTCCCGTCGACGACGAACAGGATCAGCGTCGCCTCGTCGATCGCCATCTGGATCTGGCGTTCGATGTCTTCAGAGAGGTCGTCGGCGTCGACGATCCCGATCCCGCCGGTGTCGACGAGTTCGAAGTACCGGTCCCCCTCGTTCATGAGGTATTTGACCCGGTCCCGCGTCACGCCCGCGGTGGGGTCGACGACGGAGACGAGCTTACCCGCCTGCCAGTTCAGGATGGAGCTTTTGCCCACATTGGGACGGCCGACGATGACAACCTGGGGGACGGGCATGGAAAGCAAAACCTCACGAAGCGGCGAATCGTGCAGTGTAGGGGAGCGACGGGGAACTCGCCATGAGCGACGATTGGGCGTCGGCAGCGCTTCTGGCGGCCCTGTCATCTATGGGCACACTCGGCAGAGGCCCGCAATCCCCACCTGGCCTTGCAAGCCGGCTCCGCGTTTGAATAATGGACATTTGTGTCCAGTTTGAGGTGTGGCGGCTTTCCATTGCGGCGGCCGCCTCCGGCTCACCGGTGTTGTCCCGGGGATGGCGTGATGAATCGACGTTCCGGCCCACAATCTCTCGCGGCCCGTGCTGAACGGATGAGCCTGCGCGTCTGCGCTGTTGCCGCTCTGCTCGTCGGCGGAGTGACGGCTCCGGCTCGCGGCCAGTTCGACTTCGATACGCCGCCGATCGAGTATTCAACAAAACCGGTCACGACCGACGTCACACGTCTCCAGGCGGACCTCGACGCGGGGAAGGTGGTGCTCGACTACGACGAGCGACACAGCTACCTCGCCTCGCTCCTGAAGCACCTGGACATCCCGGTCTCGTCGCAGGCCCTGGTCTTTTCGAAGACGAGCCTTCAGGGGCGCCGCATCTCGCCCCGCGCCCCGCGGGCGATCTATTTCAACGACGACACCTACGTCGGCTGGGTCCCGAGCGGCGACACGATCGAGATCATGTCGACCGATCCCGTTCAGGGGGAGATCTTCTACACGCTCGATCGCGAGCGGGTGGACCGGCCGGTCATTGTGCGGAACCAGGACAACTGCCTTTCGTGCCACGCGACCGTCCGCACGCAGAAGGTCCCGGGCGCCCTGGTCCGTTCGGTCTTCCCCGATCCCTCGGGGCAGCCGCAGCTTGCGTCCGGTTCGTTCGTGACGGACCACACGAGTCCCTTCGAGGAGCGGTGGGGAGGGTGGTACGTCACCGGGACCCACGGCCGGATGCGGCATATGGGAAACACCTGCCTCCAGGAGGGGGAGGGGAGGAACGATTTCGACAGGGAGGCGGGAGCGAACGTCACTGATCTCGCCGGACGGTGCGACGTCAAACGCCAGCTCACGCCGCACAGCGACATCGTGGCCCTGATGGTCCTGGAACATCAGACGCAGATGCACAACTTCCTGACGCTGGCGAGCTACGAGTGCCGTTCCGCCAACCACTACGACAAGACCATGAATGCCGTCCTGGAGCGGCCGGAGGACTTCGTCAGCGACGTGACGAAGCGGCGGATTCGCTCGGCCGGGGAAAAACTCCTGGAAGCCCTCCTGTATTCCGGCGAGTTCCCGCTGACCGACGAAGTCCGCGGAACGTCGACCTTCGCCCGGGACTTCTCCGCGCGGGGGCCGCGGGATTCGCAGGGGCGGTCGCTGCGGGACTTCGATCTCAAAACCCGGATGTTCCGCTACCCGTGCAGCCACCTGATCTACACGCCGGCCTTCGACCAGCTTCCGCGGGAGATAAAGCGGTACGTCGTCGGGCGTCTCGACGAGATCCTCACCGGCCAAGACGCGACCGAGCCGTTCCGGCACCTGGGGCCCGAGGACCGCACTGCGATCCGGGAGATCCTGCTGGAAACCAAGCCGGGCCTGTTTGCCTCCTAGGACAAAGAGACGCTGCCCCCTCCTGGGTAGCGATCACCTGGTTCAGGCCGCCTTGTCGGCGCGGTAGTTCTGCTTCTCTTCCAGGATCGAGCTGGCGTCGAACCGCTTGCCGAAGTACTTCGTCTGCGCGTCTTCGTTGCTGAGGACCGTCTTGGCGTCGCCGCTGACGAGCACCTGCCCCTGGACGATGACGTAGTTCCGGTCCGTGATCGTGAGCGTTTCCCGCTCGCGGTGGTCGGTCAGCAGGATCGAGATCCCGGAGTCCCGCAGGTCGGAGATGATGTCCTGGATGTCGTTGATCGTGATCGGGTCAATCCCGGTGAACGGTTCGTCCAGGAGGATGATCTTGGGATCGCTGGCGAGGCAGCGGGCGATCTCCAGCCGCCGCTTCTCCCCGCCGGACATCGTGTGGGCGATCTGCCGGCGGCGGTTCTGAAGGCCGAACTGCGAGAGGAGCTTGTCGACCTTGGCCATCCGCTCCTTGTGGCTGAGCGGGAAGAACTCGAGGATCGCGAGGATGTTCTCTTCGACCGTCAGTTTCACGAAGTAGCTGTGGTTCTGCGGCAGGTAGCCCATGCCGACGCGACATCGCTGATACATCGGCCAGCGGCTCACGTCTTTGCCGTGCAGGAAGATCCGGCCGTCGGTCGGGACCGTGAGGCCGCACGCCATGCTGAAGCTCGTCGACTTGCCCGCCCCGTTGGGGCCAAGGAGGCCGACGATCTCTCCCTTGTCGACGGAGAACGACACCCCTTGAACGGCCCGCTTCCCGTTCGGGTAGACCTTCACGAGATCTTTCGCTTCCAGCAGCGCCATCCTTTGCCTCCCCTCTAACAACCCGGACGCCATTCCGGGGGCCGGAGTCTACCGGGCGACGCAAAAGCGTCACAAGGGCGGTCGGGCGGGGCGAGGAGGCCAGCGGCGTGGTCTCGGAGCTTCGCGGCCTTCCATGAACGCATTTGATCCAGAGACCCAGGAATCGCGTTTGCGTCACGAACCGCTTCCGAAGGGGCGATGCGAAAGTCGCTGTTGACGTTGAGCGAAGTCTCCCATAGTTTTGCGGCGATTCTGCCACGAATCGCTGAGCTCTCTCCCTTGAGGTTTGCAAGCCATGTCCAAGCCCGCTGCTCCCGCTGCAACGGCCGCCGCCAAAAAGCAGGAAGAGAACGAGAACCGGATTCTCCTCTTCTCGTATCCCAAGATCATCTTCCTCTACCCGTCCTACCTCGTGGCCATCGTGGCGGCGATCTGGTCGTTCATCGAGCGGGCGGACATCACGTCGAGCGGCCACGTGATTGTCAGCTGGGCGTTCCTGATCACTTTGTCGATCAATCTCGTCGTCCTGTCGTTCGACTTTCCCCGCACCACCTCGATCACGCTCTTCTTCCTGATCGTCGCGGTCGGCCTGGGACTCGCGCTCGGGTCGGTCTACGTCCCGACCCTGTTCCCCGTTCTGGGATCGTTCCTCCGCAGCCTGCAGCCGACGGCGAACCACATGTTCTTCCTGCTGTTCGCCTTCGTGATGTCGTTGATCTACATGGGGGTGTGGACTCACTCCCGCTTCGATTACTGGGAGGTCCGCGGCAACGAACTGCTCCATCACCACGGCTTCATGAGCGACCTCGAGCGGTTCCCGGCCCCGCAGCTCAAGATCGACAAGGAAGTGAACGACGTCTTCGAATACCTCCTGCTCGGCTCGGGGCGGCTGATCCTCCATCCCAGCAACGAGCGGCGGGCGATCGTCCTGGAGAATGTCGCCTTCATCACTTCGAAAGAGCAGCGGATTACGCGTCTGTTAGGCTCGATGGAGGTCCGGGTTCGGAAGGACAGCGACGAGGTCTGAGGGTGACCGATCGAACGGGACTGCCTATGATGGGTTGTCCCGTTTGCTGCGCGGAAGGCTCCCGCGCTGGTGAGGCATCCAGACGCAGGAGAACTCGTCCATGGAAATCCGCTCCCCGCGTACCGGTCTGAAGTCGGTTGCTGTCCGTTCCGGCCTCTGGATGCTCCTGATCGCGTTCCTCGTCGGATCGGTCTGGAGCGTGCTGCCGTCGAAATCCCCGTTCGGGCTACGCGAGCTGGCCGCTCAGGACAAGGGGGACGAGAAGAAGGACGAAAAGGAGGCGGCCGACGCTGTCCCGAGTGAGAACCCGTTCCCCGGCCGCTTCCCGGCTCCCAGCCTGGAAGGGGGAGTCGAGTGGCTCAACACCGCCGGCGAGATCTCGCTGAAGGACCTGCGGGGGAAGGTCGTCCTGCTCGACTTCTGGACGTACTGCTGCATCAACTGCATCCACGTCCTGCCGGACCTCAAGAAGCTCGAAGAGAAGTACGACAAGCAGCTTGTCGTCATCGGCGTTCATCACCCGAAGTTCGAGAACGAGCGGGACACCGAGAACATCCGCCGGGCGATCCTGCGATACGAGATCTCGCACCCGGTCGTGAATGACGCCAACCGCGTCATCGCCGAGAAGTACCAGTTCAGCAGCTGGCCGACCCTCGTCCTGATCGACCCCGAGGGGAATTTCGTCGGGCAGCAGCCCGGCGAAGGGACCGGCGAGCTGTTCGACATGGTGATCGGCAAGATGATCGCCTATCACCGGGCCAAGGGGACGCTTGATGAGACCCCCGTCCGGTTCGCCCTCGAGCGGGCCAAGGCGGAGCCGACGCCGCTGCGGTTCCCGGGGAAGATCCTGACCGACGTGGCGGGGGACCGGCTGTTCGTCTCGGACAGCAACCACAACCGGATCGTCGTCAGCAGCCTGTCCGGTCAGCTCAAAGAAGTGATCGGCAGCGGCGCGATTGGCCGCAAGGATGGAGACTACGCGACCGCCGAGTTCGACCATCCGCAGGGGATGGCGCTCGTCGATGACGTCCTGTACGTCGCGGATACCGAGAATCACCTGCTCCGGGCGGTCGACCTCAAGGCCAGGACCGTCACGACCAAGGCCGGGACCGGTGTTCAGTCGAAGTCGCGGGAAGCGGGTGGACCGCTGCTGCGGACGGCGCTGAACAGCCCCTGGGCCCTGACCTATCTCGACGGCAAGCTCTACGTCGCCATGGCGGGACCGCACCAGCTCTGGTCGTGGGAACTCGGATCGAACGACATCCGCGTCTTCGCCGGCTCGGGGCGTGAAGACATTCTCGACGGGACGCGGGCCGAAGCCGCCCTCGCACAGCCCTCGGGAATCACGACCGACGGCAAGGTCCTCTATCACGTCGACAGCGAAGGCTCGGCGGTCCGCCGCGTCACGCTCGGGGGGAAGGGGCGTGTCGACACGGTCGCCGGGCCGCGCGACTTCCCGCGGGGCCGCTCGCTGTTCGAGTTCGGCGACGTCGACGGCCGCGGCGCGACGGTCCGGATGCAGCATCCGCTCGATGTCCTGTTTCACGACGGCAAACTCTTCGTGGCGGATACCTACAACCACAAGATCAAGGTCATCGATCCCAAGACCGAAGCGACGGCGACCTGGCTCGGCACCGGGAAGCGCGGGGCGGGGCTCTCCCCGGTCGAGCTCTCGGAGCCGGCGGGCCTGGCGATCGCCGGCGACCAGCTCCTCGTGGCGGACACGAACAACCACCGGCTGCTGTCGGTCGATCTCAAGACGAAGGCGACCCGCGAGTTTGTGATCAACGGCCTCACCCCTCCGGCTCCGCCGCAGCCCAGGGAAGAGAACGACGGACTCGCGCCGGTCGAACTCCCGGCCATCGCCGCCAAGGCGGGGGAAACCCTGACGCTCACGCTCGATTTCACCCTCCCGCCGGCCCACAAGCTCAACCCGCTGGGGCCCGTCAGCTATCGCCTCAAGGCGGTCGGGACGGCGACGGCGGTCGATAGTGCCGTCCTCGGCGCCCGCCACGACGGCTCGGGCGAGGGGAGCACGGGAACGATCGAGCTCCCCCTGGCCGCGACGCCGGGGAAGGGGACGTACGAGCTGACGATGAACTACACGTACTGCCGGGAAGGGACCGAGGCGGTCTGCCGCTTCGGCCGGCAGAAGTGGAAGGTGACGATCACCACCTCGGCCGACGGTTCGACCAAGCCGGTTGCCATTCCGGTTCGTGTCGCCATGAATTGATCGGGAGGGAGCTGGTTCCGAGTGGCGGACGTAATGTGCCAGCACGCTGAGACCCGGGGGCCGGGCAGGCGGCGGCAGATCACGTCAACTTGCGCCGCCGGTTCCCCAATCTCGTCCGTTCCCCTCTTCCTTCCGCCTGTTCCGGCGGTTCTGTACCGTACCGGTCGTGCTCTGCATTGCTCCCCCGCGTCCCCAAGTATCGCGTGAGGCAGACATGGCGAAACCTCCGGTCCTGCAGGTGTACCAGGCAGGCGAGACAACGATCGTCGGGTTCTGTGGCCAGGAGATCCTGGACGAGATTGGCGTCTCGCAGTGCCGGACCGAGGTCATTGAGATTCTCAAGGCCAACGACTGCAAAGTGCTCGCCTTCGACCTCACGGGCGTCCAGATCATCCCGAGCGGACTGCTCGGGCTGCTCTCCTCGATCCGGCAGATGGGTGTCGACGTCCATCTCTACAATCCGTCTGACGACGTCCGCGAGGTCCTCTCCGTGACGCACCTCGAACGGGTGATGCCGATCCACGTCGTTGAAGTCGATCGACCGGCGAAAGGCTGAACCGTGGCGCAGGGGAGTCCGACGGGAACGGGGCGGCCCGAGAAGATGGGGGTCGATTCCAGCCGGTGGTCGCGGGTGCGGGAGTTGGCGCAGGATGCGGCGAACTCCGGGATCTCCCGATTGGCGATCGCCGTCGCGGGATGCGGAACGACGCTCGATCCAGTTTTCGTCCAGAACGAACGGGGAGCCCTGCCGGCAAGGCCCCTCGACGATGACTCGATTTTTCTCGTCGCCTCGCTGACGAAACCGATCGTCGCGATGGCGGCCCTGCTCCTCGTCGAGCGGGGCAGGCTGACTCTGAATGACCGCGTCTCCGACCTGCTGCCGCTCAAGGACTCCTCGAAGAAGTCGCTCACGCTCCGTCATCTGCTGACCCACACGTCAGGGCTGCCCGACATGCTCCCGGGCAACCGGGAGCTGCGGATGGCCCGCTCGCCGTTCGAGGCGTTCTACGAAGGGACGCTCCAGGCCGCGATGGACTTTCCGCCCGGGCGCGGCGTCCAGTACCAGAGCATGGGATTCGTTCTTCTGGACCGGATCATTGCGGACGCGGCGGGTGTTCCGACGGCGCGGTTCATCCAGGAGGAGATCTTTGAGCCCTGCGGTATGAACGCCTCGATCCTGGGGGCGCCGGACGGGTGGTTTGACGGCGGTTCTCCGCAGTTGGAGCGGATCGTTCCTGTTCAAGTCCCGCCGGAGCAGGTCGGGGGGGACGAGTGGAACTGGAACAGCCGGTACTGGCGTCAGTTCGGTGCCGCGTGGGGGGGGCTTCTTTCGACGCCGGCGGACCTGGCTCGGTTCTGTCTGATGATGCTGTCGCGCGGGAGTGTCGGGGGTCGGAAGCTGTTTTCTCCCGCGACGATTGCCGCCGCGACGACCAACCAGCTCGGCGCGTTCCCTGACGTCCCGGAGGCGGACCGACGCTGTCGCGGGTGGGGGCTCGGCTGGCGGATGCAGTGGCCGGCGCATGCCGCCTCGTTTGGGGACCTGCTGTCGCCTGCGACTTATGGTCACTGGGGAGCGACGGGGACTGTCTTCTGGATTGATCCGCAGCTGGACCTGGCGACCGTGATCCTGACCGACACGCCGCTTGATCGCAGCACGCGGTGGATTATGCGGCTGTCTAATGCGATCGCGGCGGCCCGGTTGGAGTCCGCGCGCTAAGCGCTGTCCGCAACTCAGCGTCATCGGCCCACCGAGGTCCAGGGGGCACCCTGGTGGGGAGTGCAGAGGGGCAACGCCCCTTTGCCCGCCGGAGGCCTGGCCGTCGAGAGATGTCTGAAGGAGCACGTGTCCAAGCGCGGACAACGTGCCGGATGCCCCTTCAACTAACCCGCGGGGACTGCAAAACGAGCGGTGTCGATGGAATGAGTCCTCAACGCTGGTACCACAATGGGGGCATCCGTTGTGTCCCACGGTTCAGCGAGGAAAATGCCTCCGGGGTCAAGGGGGTGAGACCCCCTTGACCCCAAGCTGCCATGGCACGTTGGGTTTGAGCTATCAGAGCCGTGCCGGCAAGCACGCCGTTCAGACACCCGCCTCGAGCTTGAGGTGCTTCAACAGGTCGCCGGCCGACAGGATGTACCCAATGTAGAACGGACCGAACGCCGCGTACTTCGCCGACGCCTGATCGAACCGCATCGTGTACACAATCTCCTTGATGTGCTCCGGCGACCGGCTCCAGAGCGTCACCCCCCACTCCCAGTCATCGAAACCGGTCGACGCCGTGATCAGCTGACTCACCTTGCCGGCGAACTTGATCCCCGAAGTGGCATGCTCCGCCATCAGCGCGGACCGGACACTGAACGGCTCCGTGAACCAGTTCGCGTGCGGATCCCGGATCTTGTTCATCGGGTAAAAACAGATCACCGGGAAGTTCGGAAAGTCCGGATACAGCCGCTGCTGATTCATCATCGGCAGCCGCTGCTCATAAGCCCGGACTTTGGCGGCGTAGCTCGGATCCTCCGCCGAGACCCCGTCCATCTTCAGCCGCTCGCTGTACTGCTCGACCGTCGGGACATACTCGGAGACTTCCGTGATCGACACGAACGAGTACGTCGGCTCGAGCGCCGCACCGATCGCCGTGGCCCGGATCGCCTGCTTGACCGCGTCGATCTTGAGGGGATCTGGATCGAGCATCATCAGCCCGAAGTCCGCCCGGTGCCCCGAGACGGCAAACACCTGCAGCCGCTCCGGATTGCCGGCCCGCTCCGGATTCAGGAGCTCTTCGAGCTGGCTCAGGCCCGCCCGCCGAGCCGCGGAGTCGAGACCGCCCCACACCTGCGGATTCACCCGGTAGTACAGGTGCAGGCAGTGCCACCCCGTCGTCATGCGGATGGTCGGATCAGGCAGGGGAGCGGCGTGAGAGGGAGGACGCACGCGAAGTTCCTTGAAGAGTTTTTCGGAAAGGCTTTGCGAAGACAGCACCGGGGGCCGGGCAGCCGTCGACAGCCACCAGCGAAGGTGACCAATCTGCCGGGGGCTACAGGTGTGGTTGGCCTGAACTGTCCCGGCGGTCACGGATTATGGCGACCGGGTGATGGGGCGGCAAACTGGGCGCGGCTCGCCGTTCTCCGGGGAGTCGGTAAAATCGCCCATCGTGTCCCAGGAGTCTTCTATGCGTTGCAACTTGCAGTGGGTTCTCACGGCCCTGACCGCCTTCACCCTCACCCGACCCGCTTCGGCGGGAGACTGGCCCCAGTGGATGGGCGAAGCGCGGGATGGGCTCTGGAAAGAGACGAGGATCGTCGACCGGATTCCTCAGGACGGCCTCAAGGTGCTGTGGCGGGTTCCCGTCGGCGGAGGCTACTCGGGGCCAGCGGTTGTGGGGGATCGGGTGTATGTCACCGACTACCAGAAGACGGCCGGGACGATCACGAACAACCCCGGCTCACGGGATGAACTGACCGGACAGGAACGGGTCCTGTGCCTGAATGCGAAGACGGGCGAGGTCCTCTGGAAGCACGAATACGACCGGCCGTACAAGCTTTCGTACCCCAGCGGTCCCCGCGCCACGCCGACCGTGGCGGACGGTCTCGTTTACGCCCTCGGCGCCGAGGGGAACCTGTGGTGCCTCAAGGCGGACTCCGGCGAAGTCGTCTGGTCGAAGGACTTCGTCAAGGACTACTCCGCGCCGGTCCCGATCTGGGGCTTCAGCGGCCATCCTCTCATCGACGGACCCCGGCTGATCTGCCTCGTCGGAGGGAAGGGAAGCGTGGCCGTCGCCTTCGACCGTAAGACCGGCGAGGAGAAGTGGCGGGCGCTGTCGGCCTCGGAGTCGGGATATGCTCCCCCTTCGATGATCGAAGCGGGAGGCAAGCGGCAGCTCCTGGTCTGGGATGCCGACAAGCTGAACTCCCTCGACCCAGAGACCGGTGCGGTCTACTGGTCGCAGGACCTCAAACCAAGCTACGGGATGTCGATCATGGCCCCGCAGAAGGAGGGGGACCTCCTGTTCGCCAGCGGGATCGGCAACGTTGGGGCGGTCTTCCGCCTCGATTCGACGCGGCCGGCCGCGGAGCGGGTCTGGGAAGCGAACGCCTCCAAGGGACTGGCCGCCGCCAACGTGACGCCGCTGATCGTCGACGGGACGGTCTACGGTGCCGACTGTCAGCAGGGGGCCTTCCGGGCCTTCAATCTGGCGGACGGAAAGCGGCTCTGGCAGTCGTTCCAGCCGACCACGGGAGGGAAGCGGGGCGCGTCGCACGGGACCGCGTTCCTGGTCCGGAACGGTTCGCGGTTCTTCCTTTTCAGCGAAACCGGGGACCTCATCGAGGCGAAGCTGACCCCGACCGGCTATGAGGAACTCGGACGGTTCCATGTTCTCGAACCGAGCCAGACCGTGTTCGGTCGGGAGGTGGTCTGGTCGATGCCCGCCTTCGCGAATCAGTGCGTCTACGCCCGCAACGACAAGGAACTGGTCTGCGTCTCGATGGCCGCCGACGAGTAGACGGAACGATGGAAAGAGGATGAGCGGAGGCGGGGAAGGGCGGGAGAGACGTGCCGATGCCAACGCGCCCGCCCGACGTCGCCCGCCACGCCCCCGGCACCGCCGCGGCGGCTCGCCTCTTTCTGGCGCTGGCCGCCAGCATCGTCGGGATCGCGATCCTGCTCGGCTGGGGGCTCGTGCGACTGGCGGGACGGCAGGTCGTCGTGACGACGAACGGCATGCGGTTCCCCCCCGCGTTCGTCCTGAGCTCGCTGCTGCTCTTTGCCGGGAGTCTGGCGCTGCACCGGGCCGTCTCCTGGGTCCGGATCGAAAAGCAGCACCTCTTTCGCCGCTGGCTTCTGATTTCTCTCGGGCTGGGGGCCGCCTTCATGGGGGTCCAGACCTACGGGCTGTGGGCCATGCTCCCGGCGGAGCGGTCGGCCGAGGAGGCGTCGCTCGGCATCACACCGTTCGTCCTGATGCTCGCGGCCCTGCACGTCATGCACTTCGTCGTGGCGACGCTGTTCGTGGTGCTGATCACGGTCCGTTCGTTCCGGGACCGCTATGACCATGAGTACTACTGGGGCGTCCGGTACTGCGCCTGGTTCTGGCACTTCCTGGGAATCGTGTGGTGCGGAATCCTGGCCGTCATGATGATCGCCGTCACCTGAGTGGTGTCGCTCTCTCTTTTCCAAAGCTCTGCCAGTGAGCTTCCCCCCTCCGGGACCGCTCGATCGCTCGTTCCGGTCGCGACTTGAGTCCGGAAAGGGCCGACGGTAGCGGTTGCGCAGCCTCGCTAAATTTCCGGACCGGAAAAGTTTCACTACACGGTCAAGGTTCTCAATTGGGGTGTGCTGGGTGGCCGAAAAGATTACCAGACCTTCCCAGTTGACGCCGTTTGAAGACCTGCCATGACCCCGATCCTGACCCTCGACGCCTCCGCTTCGGCCTCCATCACTCCGGCCGGCGCGTTTCTGAACCGGATCGTCCGGCACGACGTCGCGGTTGATCGGGCCGCGGGGGAGTTCGATCGCTGGTGCACGGACCGGGAGCTGCGAGAGCAGGCTCTGCGTCGCCAGATGCAGGAACTCCGGAGCGCGGTCTCGACCGTCCTGTTCCGGACCGGCAAGCCGAAGTAGGGCGGCCCGGTCCAGGGTGAGCGATCGATGCTCGCTCAGCCTCGATTCGGGAGGCAGCGCAAGTGATTCCTGCTCTAACGATTAAGCGATCGCTCCCGTGTCGAGCCTGGGTGGCCGACCGGAAGCGTCCCCGGAGGAATCCCGGCGATCTCCGGTCGCGAGACAGTTCGTTCTTGAAGTCGTGGCGGCTGGCGGTTACGGTCAAAACTGCGTCAGAAACTCCAGGGATCCTGCTGGTCGATCCTGGAGCGAGGTGTTCCAGCGGACCACGCAGTACCGGGGAGCGCGGGATGGCGAGTGCACGGGCAACAGCTTTGGCCGAAGTGTTGTGGGAGTTGAAGCGAGCGGATCGTTTTGCCACATGCAGCGCAGTGGCCCGTCGCGCGGGATTTGCTCCGGGACCGGATGGGCGAATCGTCCGCAGCAGCCTCGAAGTGGTCCGACAGGAGTGGCCGCATCTTCAATGGTGGCGAGTCCTTCCCGACGACGGCCGGATTGAGCACACCGGCTCGCTGGCGGTCCAGTTGCGGGAATACGGCGTGACCCTCGAAGCCGATCCGAACGGTCCCTACGCGCACGTCATCCTCGACGAGCGGAGCCTGATGGTCTGGTCCAGCGAAGCGGCTGCGGTCGCAGTCGAGACCGCCAAAGTGTGAACGGGACCGGTCAAAGCTGGACGCCTTGAAACCGTCCGTCGCCGGCGATCATGCCGGGGCGGCGATCACCGATCTGGCGAACCGATCGCCTGCAGGTACCGGGACAGTTGAAGCTGAACCTTCTGCAGGCATCGCCAGGCGGCGGGGGCGAGAATCATCTTCTGCTGCGACTTGCTTCCGGTCGCCTCGAGCTCTTCGCCGTGATCGAGCGTGTACAGCACGTGCACCTGCAGATAGTTCAGAAGGTCCGATAGCTGGGCCGCCTGCAGGGTGGTGAGATCGGAAGGGAGTTCCGGCGGCGGGACCGTCGGAGACGTCACGAGCGGATTGACCCGCTTGTCCGTGCTGTCGTCATCGTCGTCGCGCTGGACTGTGGCGCGGCCCGCGCTCTCATCGAGTTCCTCCTCGCTTCCGTAGAGGAGGGTGCAGCGGCCGATGACGATCTGGTCTCCCGGCTGGAGGACCCGGATCTTGATCGGGTGCCCGTTGATCCGCGTGCCGTTCGTGCTGTCGACGTCTGTCAGGATGATCCGGCCGGAGTCCTCCTGGATCCGGGCGTGCAGGCGGCTGACGCGGTCATCGTTGAGGCGGATGTCGCAGTCTTCTTCCCGACCGATCGTGACGGGGGTCTCGAGGTCGGCATAGGTTCGCCCCGCCTCCAGGCCGTCGAGAATCTGAAACGTCACGAAGGCCATCTTGGCGAACCTCAAGGAAGCAGCCGCCCCTCGCCCACCCGCGTCGGCAGCGGACCGCTCACACGATTGTCCCCGGCAGGCCCGCGCCGGCCAAGCGCCTACGAAACGGTGCAGGGAATATTGGGATCATGATAGCGGTCGCGGAGCGCCGTGTAGACCTCGGACAGGAGATCGCGGCGGCTGACCGGTTTTCGCAGCACGCCGTAGGCCTGGGCCGCGCGGGCTTCCTGGGCCAGCCGCTCGGTGAGGTCGGCGGTGATCAGGATGCAGGGGAGCCCTGTCCGGACCTGCTGGATGATCCGCAGGGCATCGAGTCCCGTCAGCAGGTGCATGTGCATGTCGAACAGAGCCAGGTGAATCGGCTCGTGTTCGACGATTTCGAGCGCCCGCTCCGCTGACGGGACCGACAGCGTGAGGAAGTGCGGCTCGAGGATGCTTTCAAGCGTTTCCCGGAAGCCGGCATCGTCGTCGGCGATCAGGACGCGGTACGTTGTGCTGGGCGAGGCCACCACGAGATCCTCTCGTAGCGAGGAAAAGGCAAAATGTTCACTATCGCATAACACATTCTACGCAGACGCGTCAATTGGTATTGATGGATTCCCGGGATTGGCGCGCGTTCGGTGGCGTGGCAACGTCGCTGGTCGAACGGGGTCCAGGGGCACCCTGGTGGGGAGTGCAGAGGGGGAACGCCCCTTTGCCCGCCGGAGGCCTGGCCGTCGAGAGATGTCTGAAAGAGTGGGTGTCCAAGCGCGGACGACGTGTCGTATGCCCCCTCACAACACGCTGGGATTCCAGGGCGACCGGTGAGTTCTCACCGCCGGCATCACAAAGGGGACATCCGTTGTGTTCCACGGTTCCTCAGGGAAGCGCCTCCGGCGGCAAGGGGTTGCCCCCTTGACCCCGGCTGCCGTAGCACGTTGGGTTTGAGCTGTCAGAGCTGTGCCGGCAAGGACGTCATTCGAAAACTCTGACTTCCTCGCGGCACCGCTACTCGACTTCGACGATCGCCTTGATGACCCCTGTCTCCGGCCGCGTGTAGGACTCGAAGTTGTCCACCAGAGCGTCAAAGCTCGTGCGGTGCGTAATCCACGGCGCGGTGTCGATCACACCGGTTTCGATCAGCCGGATGATCCGTGAGAAGTCGCCCGGGAGAGCGTTCCGGCTTCCCTTGAGCGTCAGCTCCCGCGCGTGCATCAGGCGATGCGGGAACTCGAGGCTGTCCGACGTGATACCGACATACACGAGCGTCCCGGTATGAGCGCAGTAGTTGAGGGCGTTCGACATCGAACGGGCATTGCCCGTGGCGTCGGTGACGACCGTGTAGAGCTCGCCGCCGGTGATCTCGCGCATCTGCTCCAGTTCCGAGCCGTCCCCCTTGAAGACGATCGTGTGCGGGACCTGGTACTGCCGCCGGCAGAAGTCGAGACGCGACGGGACCATGTCCATGACGGTGATGACCGCCCCGGTGAGCCGCGCGAACTCGAGCGTCGCCAGCCCGATCGGCCCTGCGCCGATGATCAGGATGTGCTCCGCGGGGCGGGGAGCGCCGCGGTCGTTGGCGTGACACCCGATCGCCAGCGTCTCCACGAGGGCCAGCTGTTCGAACGACAGTCCCCCGGTCGACCGGTGGAGCTTCCGCGCGGGGATGATCCATCGCGACCGCAATCCGCCATCGGTATGGACCCCCAGCACCTGGAGGTTCTGGCAGCAGTTCCCGGACTTGCGGCGGCTGGCGAAGCTCTGCTCGTTGTTGATGTACGGCTCGACGGAGCAGCGGTCTCCCGGGGCCACGTTCTGTACGTCCGGGCCGACCGCCAGGACCTCGACTCCCAGCTCGTGCCCGGGGATTCGCGGGTAGCTGAAGAACGGCATCTTGCCGAGGTAGCCGCTGAGGTCCGTGCCGCAGATCCCCATCCGGCGCGTCGTCACGAGGGCTTCGCCGGGGCCGGGGGCCGAAGGCTCGGGGAGGTCGAGGCGGACGAACTTGCGAGGTTCTTCGAGGCAGAGCGCTTTCATGGCGTAACCGGAGCGTGACCAGGGGCCGAAGGGGAGCGGGGAAAGTCGAATGCGACGAGAGTCTGGCGACTTGCCTTCGCGAACAGAAGCGCTGTCCCTCGGTCATGGAGACTCGCGGTGTTCCGTCGAACGTGGCGAACAGGCGGCTTTCCGCAGACGCATGCTGGCGCCCTGCTGATCGGTGAACGTGGTTCGTGACGCCCGGGGGCCTCCGCACAACGTGCGCGGACGCACCTCATCGGCACGTCCCGCCGACGCCGCTCCGAAGGAGTTTTCTTTCCCTTCACCCTTTCCGGAATTTCTGTTAATGTCGCCGAGTTATGCGTGACCGATGAAACTAAAAAGATCGGTCCAGTTGATGGGTGGCAAGGAGGCCATCGTGAGCATTTCAAAATCGCAGTTGGACGTGCAGATTCGATGGCTCATTCGGCGCGACATGCCCGAGGTCCTGCGGATCGAGCAGTCAAGCTTTGAGTTCCCGTGGACGGATGAGGATTTCCTCTGCTGTCTTCGCCAACGGAACTGCATCGGGATGGTGGCTGAGCACAACCATCAGATCGTGGGCTTCATGATCTATGAACTCCACAAGTCCCGGTTGCATATCCTCAACTTCGCCGTCGCGCCGGAAATGCGCCGGCAGGGGATCGGCCTGCAAATGGTCCTGCGGCTGGTCGACAAGCTGTCGCAGCAGCGGCGGAATGAGATCCTTCTGGAAGTCCGCGAGCGGAATCTGGAAGGCCAGCTCTTCTTCCGCAACCAGGGCTTCCGGGCGATCAGCGTCCTCCGGTCGCACTATGACGACACGGACGAAGACGCCTACATCATGCAGTTCCGTCTCGACGCCGCGGCCGATGCATCGGCCCCGTTCGCGCCGCAGAACCGCATTTCGGAATTCGACGCTGCATAGGCCCCACTCAGTGAGCGGCGCCCCTTGTTGATCGGACGGGCCAGGAAAGGATTCCCGGCGACTCCGGTAGGCTATGGGGGGCGGTGTTCGCACTGGACCTGATCTTGAAGTTCGCGGATCCCAGTCGGGAGCCGCGAACTTTTTTCGTTTCCTGGGGCAGGGGAGTGCCGGTCGAGGCCCGCAGCCGGAGAAGATTTACAATTTCCGGGGAAAAGGGAGGAAAAGACTACAAAACGAGGCCAGAGGGTGATCGCCGCGGCGGAGACAGGTCGATGAATATGGGCGTCAGGGACGCTCGATGGATGGGCGGACCTCAGTCATAACGCAAGATGCAGCAGTGTCTTACGACCTGCCTTTTTCAGCGCCAGGACGGTTGCGAGGACTCGTGACCATGCGCACTCTCAATCATCTCATGGACCAGCTCATCTCCTCCGCCGTCGGTCCCCGCAAGGCCCCGTTGATGACCGAATTCGGCATCCGTTATGCTGCCGAGACCGTCGGCGGCGGCCAGAGGGGCGAGTCGCACAACTCGCAAGGGGGCGAGAGCTTGAGCAATGGAGAGACTTCACCGGCTCGCCAGCCGTCCGCCGCGGAGGGCGGTCGTGACGGAAACGGTACGGACGGAACGGTGACGCCGGCTCGTGCAGAACGCCTGCGTCGGATCCGTGCCCAGATCGAAGCCGGTGTCTATGATACCCCTGAGAAGTTCGAGGCGGCGATCGACCGCCTGTACGAAGTTCTCCAGAACGATCTGGAGCCGCGGTAGGAACACGCGGCGATGATATCGCAGCAGCGGTGACGGCCTCAGCGGAACTCGAGGCGCCCGCAGGCCGGATGGTGCCCCCGTGGAAGCGACGTTGCCCGAACCTGACCTGTCTCCCGAGCTCGATTCTTCGATCTCCCCGGTCGAAAAGTACCGCGAGTTCCTGGCGACCAAGGGGCTGCGGCTGACGCGGGAGCGGAGCATCATCGTCGAAGAGGTCTTCGCCTCACACGATCACTTCGACGCGGAGCAGCTCGTTCAGCGGCTCGCCCAGCGGACCGACGGCCGGCGCGTCAGCCGATCGACGGTGTATCGCTCGCTGATCCTCCTCGAAGAGGCGGGAATGCTCCGCAAGGTCGCCCGCCAGGACGACCGCGATGTCTACGAGCACGAGTACGGCTATCCGCAGCACGACCACCTGATCTGTAAGAAGTGCGGCACGCTGTTCGAGTTCCACAACGAGGGAATCAGCGAACTGCTGGAGGAGATCGCCCGCCAGCACGGGTTCCGGATGGAAGGGCATCGCCTCGAAGTGAGCGGACTTTGCACGGCATGCAGCCGGCCCCCCGCCACGCGTCCGAAGAAGTTGAATCTGCTCTGAGCGGTTTCCCCTCGGGGCGGCGAGGTCGACGAGGGGAGCGGAACCGGGGCGTCGTTCTGGCCGGTTCTTGAACCCTTCCGGCCTAGATGCGTTTTCTTTGCACGGTTATACTCCCAAAGTTCCCATATCTCCGAGGGTTGCGCGACCGCGTCGCGGCCGCAGTATGGGAGCCTTCGTTCCGAACGGATTCGCGGAGAAATTCCGCCAAGTGAAGAGTCGACGTACCAGCTCGCTGCTCGGCGTTCAGATCGTTTCTACCGGCTCGTATGTGCCGGAAGGGATCGTCACGAATGCTGATCTCAATGTGAAATACGGCTTCGATGCCGAGTGGATCGAGCAGCGGACCGGCATCCTGGAACGCCGCCACGCTCCGCCCGGGATGGCCACCTCCCACATGTCGGTTGAGGCGGCCAAGAAGGCGATCGCGTCCGCGGGAGTGAGTCCCTCGGACATCGACCTGCTCGTTGTCGGGACCTTTACGCCGGACTACCTCTGTCCTTCGGCCGCAAATCTCATTCAGGATCAGCTGGGGCTGGATTGTCCCGCGTTCGACGTGGCGGCCGCCTGTTCCGGCTTCATGTACGCGCTCGTCACTGCCTGTCAGTACGTCTCGACCGGGAACGCCAAGCTGGCGCTCGTGGTCGGGGCCGACACGAACAGCCGGATCGTCAATCCCAAGGATTACCGCTCGTACCCCCTCTTCGGCGACGGAGCCGGGGCGGTTCTGGTGACGCGGGGCGGTCCGCATCAGGGGCTGATCTGCTACCAGATGGGCTCGGATGGCTCCGGCGCGGCGCTGCTCGATCGGCCGATGGGAGGGGCCATGAATCCCTTCAGTCCCGTCGGTCTGGAGCAGGGCGAGCACTACCTGCGAATGGATGGCCGGAGCGTCTTCAAGTGGGCGGTCCGGACGGTCGTCGATTCGATCGAACTTGTGCTCGACCAGAGCGGACTCTCGGTGCATGACGTGGAGCTGTACCTGCTCCACCAGGCCAATATGCGGATCATCGAGGCGGCCCGGGAGCAGCTCGGGATCTCGTCCGACCGGTTCTTCAACAACCTGCAGCGCTACGGCAACACCTCCGCCGGATCGATCCCCCTCGTTCTCGACGAGGCGATGCAGGCCGGACGCCTCCGCCGCGGCGACTCGGTTCTGATGTGCGGTTTCGGGGCGGGGCTCACCTGGGGAACAGGCGTCTACCGCTGGTAGACTGCGTCGCCGGGCGAAATCCGGTCGAGTCAGCTTGCTGGCGGCCGATGCCCCGGGACGCGACAGCCGTTCCTGATCTTTTGGACGTTTTCTCCCTCCGCGGCCCGATTGCGTCCCCTGCGGGGTCTCTGTAAACTCCTCCCCCTTCCGTTGTTCGATTGTCAGTGGATTGCAGGTGTTCCGATGATTTTCCGCCCGCGTACGAAGGCCAAGAAGGCCCTCAAGCAGAAGCGCTGCACGAAGTGCGGCCGCCTGGTCCAGTGGCGCGCCCGCTGCAAGACGTGCCATAAGGCCCAGTAGTTTCGGGCGAGTGGCCGGGCGCGATCGACCAGGGGACCAGAGGCGAGGCAGGACGATGGGAGCGGAAGCTCGGATCAAAGAACTCGGACTCGCTCTCCCCACGCCTCCCAAGCCCGCGTTCGTCTACAAGTCCGCGGTGCAGGTCGGAAACCTGCTCTACGTCTCTGGCCACGGCCCGTGGCAGGGGGACGGCTACATCGCGGGAAAAGTCGGAGTCGACGTCTCCGCGGAACAGGCCAAGGAGGCGGCCCGTGTGACGGGCCTTGCCATTCTGGCCACTCTCCGCCGGGAGCTCGGCTCGCTGGACCGCGTCGTGCGGACGATCAAGACGCTCGGGATGGTCAACGCCATTCCTGAGTTCACTGAGCACCCCGCGGTCATCAACGGCTTCAGCGAACTGCTCCGGGAAGTCTTTGGCGACGCCGGAGTCGGGGCGCGAAGCGCCGTGGGAATGGGCTCTCTCCCGGGGAACATCCCGGTCGAGATCGAAGTCATCTTCGAAGTCATCTGAATGTCGTCGGGCGCAGACCAGGGCTCGGTCTGTTGGCGAAATCTTTCGTGCGAAAGCGGCGGCGTCCCGCATGAAGCCGCCTTTTTTCCGGGCAGGAGACCGCTCAGCCGCGCTCATCCGTTTCGCCCTTGGTGGCTTCCGTCCCGCCGCCGGTGCTGAACTCCACCTGGATGAGCGGGTCGAGCGTTCCGGTCTTCTCGAAGTTGCCGATCACCGTTTCGTACAGCGTGTGGTGCCCCAGAACGGAGCGTCCCACGTAGGCCCGCGTCTGCGTGTGATAGGCGACGACTTGGGATTCGCCGACCCGCAGCCGGTATCCAGTCGCTTCCCACGGCTCCATGACTCGTCCGTTCTCGGCGACCGTCAGCCGGTTCCAGTCGACTCCCGCTTCGTGCTGCTCGGCATCCCACTCGTAGATCACGGGGAGGTAGAGCCCTCCCCGGCCCCGGGCGGCGACATGCAGTTGCCCATCCTGAATGCTGAATCGACCGGTCGTCGGGGTGGCCTTTTCCTGGGGGAGGTAGACCGGGCAGACCCGCAGGCGGGTGTCCTGCTGGAAGAGGGCCCACTCCCTCGTCGCCCCGTCGCTGGCAACGGTCCAGCCTTCACTCAGTGGGAGCGATGCGGAGTATTCGATCTCGGTATCGAAGGCTCGGACTTCGTCGGCCAGGAGCAGCCAGGGACGCCGCTTGGCGATCATGACGTGCCGATGCAGCGAGACGCCGGGGCGGACCAGGGCCTGGAGCTCGGCGAAATCGGCTTCGCTGTCGGAGTACCAGCAGCTGCACGTCCATTCCGCGGGACTGCGGAGCCACTCCGTGCCGAGCCGGATCCGGGCCTCCCAGGCGCCGTCAAACAGCGGCCGTCCGTCGATTCCCAGCGTCAGGCCGGGAGCCGGTCGATGAAACGCGACGACCGCGTGGGACGAGAAAGTCTCCCGCTGCGCGGCGAGCGAAGCGGAGTGGGCCCATTCGGAATGTGAGGACCGCAGCCGCCGGAGGGCCCGGGCGGTCGTCTTGGAGGGGGAGGGGAGGCGCTCGCTCTCGCCGGCCGTCTCCAGCCAGCGGAGGACCGTCCGTGTGTCGGTGGAGCGGGACAGGTCCAGCAGTCGCGACGCGGTCCGGAGCAGGCCGACCGTTTCCTTCGAATCGTTGCCGGGGAGTTGCCCCGCGTCGTTGAGGAGTCCGGTCGTCCGGACCACGAGCTGGGAGATGCGGTTCCGGGTCTGCTGCGAGAGGACCGCCGATTCGCGGAGGTGATCGAGGACCAGGCACCGCACGAGCGAGGCGAGGATCGCCGGCAGCTCGTGGAAGACTTGGGCATGAGGGGCGCCGGTTTCGTCCGTCAGGCGGTCCAGTTGACCGGCCAGTTGCTCGTCGAACGACGCCGAAAACGCGGACGCCCCTGCGATCGGCCAGTGCGTCGTGGCGAACCACCACGGCAACTCAACCCGCGAGAGGAACTCACCCAGCGAGGCAATCGCCTCGTCGGAAGCGGATGACTCGATCAGCGGCAGCCCCTCTTCACCGGTCCGGCCCCACAGGGGGAGGACGATGCGGCTGGGGAGGCTGGAGCCGAACGCCACAAGGGCGACGAACGACATGAACAGACCGGCGGGTTCGAACGCCTCCGGAGAGGCGGCCCATTCCCGGACGAGCCGGGCCGTTTCGCTCCGCTGCTGCCGGTGGGGCAGGGCGGCCGCCTCGGTCAGTGACGCCAGGAAGGCCGCCGCCGGGCCGTTGGTCTCACCTTCGAGGACCTCGACCGCGGGGCGGGCGAGCGTGAGCAGCCCCGAGGAGCCCGCCTTGCGGAGCGGCTTGGGGAGACGAGAGGAGTAGGGGGCCCGTGCCACGAGCGCGTGAACAAAATCGCGAGGAACCTGTTCCTGCGCGGCCGCCTTGAGGGCTCCCCGCACGGCCGGATCCAGCCGGAGATCCCGCAGCCAGTTGTGATCCGCGTCAAAGCGGGGCGGTGTCAGATGGGGAGCGACGGTGGAGTCTTGCATGCCGGGTTCGGGGGAAAGGTGTTCGCCGTGAGAGTATCCGATGGGGAACCGGATTCAACATCCGGTGTCTCGTCCAGGAACGGAATGGATTCCGGCGGTTCCGAGTCGTCCGTGCGATCGGTCCCCGGCCGACCGGAAGGTTGCTGCGGTGTCGAGCCGCTCCTATAGTCCGCCCTTCCCGGGCCCGCCCGTTGCCGGGGATGTGTGGAGCAATGAAGGCGTAGCTCAGTCGGTAGAGCAACGGACTTTTAATCCGTAGGTCCTGGGTTCGAGTCCCAGCGCCTTCATTTTCTTTTTTGGCCTCCGCCGGTGTCGCTGGGAGCGTGCCGATTTCTCGCCGGTGCCCGCGGCGGCCTCCGTATCGACTGGGGCCGTAAGGCGTTAGCTGTGGAGTCGAAACGCAAGAAAAACGGGATACCGGGCCGAAAAGTTCTCCAGCCTTCTTGAGGCGCGGCCGATGCATTCCAATGCATGTTGGACTGAGAATGCATTGATGGCCCAGTGGACCGGCGGCAGTTTCGTGGCAGATTCCGGCCACATCCGCTTGTCGTCCGTCCGAATCGACTGATCGACTGCCTCGCGCCACCCGGTAACGCCGGTGTGTCATGTGCAGCCTCCTTCGGCCTGCGCTTCTCGCCTCGCTTTTACCGGCCGACCGGTGGTCGCGCGGCTGTTGCAGGAGACGCCGCGCCTTGCGCACAGCGGTTGATTCGTCTTGGCCCCCGCCTTCTCTCTCCGGCGCCTGCGATCGAGCCTTTTGACGACCCGCCACCGCCCCCTTCGACGCGCGGCTGGGGGGGAAACGGTTCACCGCAATCGGGGACCGTGACGTCCAGTCGGTTGCCTTGAGGAGATGGTTTCAGTATTGCCAGCGTCTGGGCCGTTTCCATTCCGTCGGTCCGGGCGGTGTGAACGAGCCCGGCTTCTCCTCGATCGCGACCGATCGCAATGGAAGAGGCGAACCGCACGCGGTCGTTGATGAACCTGGACCGATCGGCGTCAAGGAGTTGCAGCGTGAAGTCGAGCGATCCGCTCCATCCACCTCAGATCTTCCTCATCGACCAGGATGACTCCCGGCGGACGCAGATGGCCCGCATCCTCTTCCGCGGGTTTCCGGGAGGAGCGCTGCGCGAGTTTTCCGGCCTGCCGGAACTGGCGAACGTGGAGGCGGGAACGTCGGCACTGCTCGTTGCGGCCGATGCCTGTTTCGCCTCGATCGGGACTGCGGACGAATTTACGGCTCGCTGGCGGGAAAGCCCGCTGATTCTCATCTCCACGGGGGCCGAGGGCTCGCCCGAGCGGGAACGCCTCTCGTCATGGCGATCGGATGTCGTGCGCGTTCCCGTCGCCGACGTCGCGTTCCTGCCGCGAATGGTCCACCGCGGGCTGAACGGGATGGTCTCGGCCTCATTGGTTCCGGAGAGGCCGCTGGCCCGTCTTTCCGGACAGGCGCTCGGGGGGATTGCCGACGCCGCCGATCTGCTCCTGTTCGTCCACGGCGGGGACGGAACGATTGTCGACGTGGAATGCGGCCTGGCGCTGCCGATCGCCTCGAGCGTGGAACGGCTCGTCGGTGCGACTCTCGCCGACATTCTCCCACCGGCCTCGGCCTCCGCCGTCTCCGCGGCGATCGAGGCGGTCCTGCGGGACGCGACCCCTCGCACAATCGACTATCCGGTCACGATTCTCGGTTCGCAGACCCACTTCCAGGGGCGGCTTGTCCGGCAATCCGCTACGCATGTCCTGGCGGTTCTGCGGGACATCACGCTGAAGGTCCAGGCCGCGCAGGCGATCGCCCTGTTGTCGCGGCGGGAACACCAGGTCCTCACGCGAATCATCCTGGGGGAGACCAACAAGGAGATCGCCGCGCACCTGGGGATCGGCGTCAAGACGATCGAGACGCACCGCGCCGGCCTGATGAAGAAGCTGAAGGCCCGTACGGTGGCGGACCTCGTGCGGATCGCATTTCGTGCCGAGGTTCCCGCGGAGCCGTAAGCCACGGCGATGGGGCCGGCGAAGCGAACGCCTCGACAGTTCCAGGCCGCAACGGGCTGCCGTCGCGGCAATCGCCAGAGGCTGAGGAAGCGTGCCAACCTGGCAGCTTTCTCTCGCCTCGTTTTTGTTCGTCTTTCGGAAGTTTCTTCTCCGCAAGATGTTGCGTAGCTCCGATTGTTGGGCGGCACATCCTTTGCTTCCGTCTAAGTCCTGATGAGTGTCGGGATCCCCTGACATTCGTGGCGGACACGGCCACGGTGCTGCGGAGCTGGACGAATGCGATTGTTTCGGTGGGGGAATGCGCTCGAGGCGTTTCGCGATCTGCAACAGGAGATGGATCGTCTCCTGGAGAGCGTGAATCTGGCCTCCGACGGTCTGCGATACGGGCAGCCGTACCCCCCCACGAACATCTATGACGCCGGTTCCGCGTTTCTCATCACGGTCGAGCTCCCTGGGCTGAACGCGTCGGACGTTGAAATCAGCCTCGCCAACGGCGTCCTGACAATGAAGGGGGAGCGGGGAGCCAACGAAGGTGTTCCCGGCGATCAATATCGCCGCTGCGAGCGCCCGCGGGGGAGCTGGGAGCGACAGTTCGCGTTGCCGGAACGGGTCGAGGAAGAGGGGATCCGGGCGGATCTGCGGAACGGGATTCTGGTGCTGAAGCTCCCGAAGAGTCCTTCGACGCAGCCGCGGCAGATCCCGGTCAACGGCGGAGCGGCGACGGTGGCGGGAGTATCAGGAGGAGAGGGGCAGGGCGATGTCTGAGAACATTCCATCCATGGGAGGGGCCGAGCCGGTCGATCCGCGGACCGCTCAGCGGTGGGTGCGGACTCCCCCGATCGACATCTTTGAGACCTCCGAGGGGCTCGTGCTCCGCGCGGACCTGCCCGGAGTGGCTCCGGAGTCGCTGGAACTGCAGGTGCAGGACAACCGGCTGAGTCTCTTCGGGCGCGTTCACGCGCCGCTGGAGGCCGATGCCCAGATCCTGCATCAGGAGTATCGCGTCGGGGATTTCGTCCGTTCGTTCATTCTGAGCGACGATGTCGACCACGATCGGATTCGGGCCAAGCTGGCCGATGGTGTTCTGGAGCTGACGCTTCCGCGGGCCCGCAAGGCGGAGCCGAGGAAGATCGTCGTCCAGGGGGGCGAGCCCTCTTAGGATCACGCCCGCCGGAGACGCTTCTTTGGAGGAACGGTCCGGACTTCACGAGTGTTCGATGCCGCTGACCTGTTACCTCGGAATGCCGATTGCGGTCTGGAGATTGCGATCCTCGTGGAACCGATCGGTGTCGCGGTAGAATCCGCAGAGGGTCCCAGCCTCCATGGAGCTCTCTCAACATGAATGTCCTCATCTCCGGCGCGAGTGGTCTGATCGGTGGTCATCTCGTCCCTCGGCTGGAGAGGGCGGGGCATCATGTGTTCCGGCTGGTGCGGCGGAAGCCGTCGTCGCCGATGGAGCGGCAGTGGAATCCCGATGAGCGGGTCGATCCGATCGTGCTGGACCGGATCGATTCGGTGATTCACCTGGCTGGCGAGAACATCGGCGAGGGCCGCTGGACCGAAGAGAAGAAGCGCCGGATTCGTGAGTCGCGGGTTCAAGGGACGCGGCGGCTGGCCGAGGCGATTGCTGAAGCCCCCGCGCCGCCGAAGAGTCTGGTCTGCGCCTCGGCCATCGGGTTCTACGGCGATCGGGGGGATGCGACGCTCGACGAAGGGAGTTCGGCGGGGGCGGGTTTCCTGCCCGAGGTTTGTCGCGAGTGGGAGGCGGCCGCCGATCCGGCCCGCAGTCGCGGCGTCCGTGTGACTCATGTGCGGCTGGGGGTTGTCCTGAGCTCCGAAGGGGGAGCCCTGGCGAAGATGCTTCTGCCGTTCAAGATGGGGGTCGGGGGCGTCATTGGCAGCGGGAAGCAGTACTGGAGCTGCATCAGCGTCGATGAGGCAGCGGCGGTGTTTCAGTACGTGGCGGAGAACGATGCAGTCAGCGGGCCGGTCAATGCCGTCTGTCCGGAGCCGGTGACCAACCACGATTTCACCAAGACACTGGGCCGGATTCTGGGGCGGCCGACGGTCTTTCCGCTCCCGGCGTTCATGGCGCGGCTGGCGCTGGGGCAGATGGCGGACGATCTGATTCTTTCGAGTGCCCGCGTCGTTCCGGCGAAGCTGACTGCGGTCGGTTATCCGTTTGCCCATCCCAATCTGGAGTCGTCGCTCCGGGCGGCGCTGGAGGGGCATCGATAGGTCTACGGGCATCGGCCGAACCGGGTCCAGGGGCACCCTGGTGGGGGATGCAAGGGGGCAAGGCCCTCTTGCCCGCCGGAGGCCTGGCCGTCGAGAGATGTCTGAAGGTGTTTGTATCCAAGCGCGGACAACGTGCCGGATGCCCCCTCACCAATCCGCGGGGATTGCGAAGCCAGCGGTGTGGCGTAGAGCAGTCCTCAACGCCGGTACCACAAGGGGAACATCCGTTGTGTCACACGGTTCCGCGACGAAAATGCCTCCGGCGGCAAGGGGGCGTGGCCCCCTTGACCCCAGGCTGCCGTGGCACGTTGGGTTTGAGCTATGGACGCCGTGCCGGCAAGGACGCGGTTCGAGCCAGCGGGATAAGCGCCTGCGGTTCTCCCGGCCCCGCGGACACTTTAGCGCCGCGGCCGGGAGCGATATGATCCGGAATTCCCCACATTCCACCGCACCGCTTCCTCGTCGAGGCCGTGCGGCGGTTTCTTTTATTGACCCGGCCTGTCGATGTCTTCAACTCCCGTCGCTGCGGAAACCCAGGAAGAGCGGATTCTGGTTCTGGACTTCGGTTCACAAACCGCCCAGCTCATCGCCCGCCGCGTTCGCGACCAGAACGTCTTCTGCCAGCTCGTCCGACACGACCTCTCGGCAGAACGGATCAAGGCCCTGAACCCCAAGGGGCTGATCCTCTCGGGAGGCCCCGCCAGCGTCTACGCCCCCGGCGCCCCCCAGCCCGATCCGGCGATCTTCGACCTCGGCATCCCCATCCTCGGCATCTGCTACGGGATGCAGGCGACCTGCCGCGTCCTCGGCTGCAACGTCGTTCCGGGCGAATCGCGGGAGTTCGGCCACACCCACACGCACAAGGTGACGGACGACCCCCTCTACGACAGCGTCCCCACCGACTCCGTTGTCTGGATGAGCCACGGCGACCAGGTCCAGAACCTGACCGACCACTTCGTCCCGCTGGCGTCGAGCGACACCTGCGCCAACGCGGCGGTCCGCCACCACACCAAGACGATCTACGGACTCCAGTTCCACCCCGAGGTGACGCACTCCGCGTTCGGCGGCGTGCTGCTGGGGAACTTCGTCCGCAAGATCTGCGGCTGCCGCGGAACGTGGAAGATCTCCTCATTCATCGACCAGCAGGTCGCCACGATCCGGGAACGGGTCGGGAACAAGCGGGTGATCTGCGGTCTCTCGGGCGGGGTCGATTCCTCCGTCGTAGCCGCGCTGCTGTTCAAGGCCATCGGAAAACAGCTCTCCTGCATCTTCGTCGACAATGGACTCCTCCGGAAAGGAGAACGGGAACAGGTCCGCGAGCAGTTCAGCGAGCATTTTCAGACAGACCTGCACGTCGTCGACGCCCGGGAGCAGTTCCTCGGCGAACTCGCGAACGTCTCCGATCCGCAGCAGAAGCGGAAGATCATCGGCCGGGTCTTCATCGACATCTTCAAACAGGAGGCGAAGTCGATTCCCGATGCCCACTTCCTGGCGCAGGGGACGCTGTACCCGGACGTGATCGAGTCGGGAGCGAACCCGGACGGCCCGGCCCACACGATCAAAAGCCACCACAACGTCGGCGGCCTGCCGGCGGAACTCGGCTTCGAGCTGATCGAGCCGCTGCGGGACCTGTTCAAGGACGAAGTCCGGCGGATGGGGCTGGAGCTTGAGCTTCCCGAAGACCTGATCTGGCGGCATCCGTTCCCCGGTCCGGGGCTCGCCGTCCGCTGCCTGGGAGCGGTCTCCGAGAGCCGGCTGGATACGCTCCGCGAGGCGGACGCGATCCTGATCGAAGAGCTCCACAAGGCCGGAGTCTACCGCGACGTCCAGCAGGCGTTCGCGGTCCTGCTGCCGATCCAGTCGGTCGGCGTCATGGGGGACGCCCGGACCTACGAAGACGCCCTCGCAATCCGTGCCGTCGACACGGACAACTTCATGACGGCCGACTGGTCCCGGCTGCCTTACGACCTGCTGCAGCGGATCTCGACCCGGATCATCAACAGCGTCCGCGGAGTGAACCGCGTCGTCTACGACATCAGCTCCAAGCCGCCGGCGACGATCGAATGGGAATGAGTTCGCCGCATTTTGCTCGACCTGCCGCCTCCGCTCCCGGAGAATGGCAGGCGGCTGCGGGGCTGTGAAAACTCTGACCGGGAGGCTCTCATGAAGTCGCTGACCGAGTATCTGACGTTCACGATTCGCGAGCGGGTGGGCTTCGTCAACATCACCGGCCAGGTGGAAGAGGTGGTGCGGCGAAGCGGAGTGAAAGAGGGGCTGGTGCTGGCGAACGCCATGCACATCACGGCGTCGGTCTTCATCAACGACGACGAGAGCGGCCTCCAGGATGACTACCGCGCCTGGCTCGAACAGCTCGCTCCCTTTGATGCCTCACCCGAGCGGTACCACCACAACCGGACCGGCGAGGACAACGCCGACGCCCACATGAAGCGGCAGATCATGGGGCGAGAAGTCGTGGTCGCCGTGACGAACGGGCTCCTCGACCTCGGTCCGTGGGAGCAGATCTTCTACGGCGAGTTCGACGGCCGCCGGCCGAAGCGGGTGCTGATCAAGGTGATTGGGGAATAGGGGCTGCTGCGAAATGAGGACGGACGTGATCGACAGCTCGTTTCGGTCACTCTGCGGACGGCCCTGTTGGGGTGTTCGGTATGACCGGCAGCTGAACCTGTCGCTTAACTTCGGCAAGCCGTCTCTCGATGTTCGCGAGCCGTATGATTCCGCGTCCCCGTCGGACTTGATCCGCCAACGGGCTTCACAGCGGGATATCACCGTTCGTGGGCAATGGTGGCTATGGATTTACTGTTGTTTCTGGCGGCTAACCTCGGGCGATCTGGATCTGGCGACCGGTTCTTCCTCACTCCGGCGAATTGAGCGGGCGACTCAACAGCTGGATGGACAAAAGCTTGTGTCCGTGGCTGTCCTGCCGTCGACAGGGGCAACACGATTTGAGTTCGATCTCGGCTGTGTTCTGCACTGCCGTCGCTTTGAACAGAACTCGGCCGACGAACTGTGGACACTCTACAAGCCGCGTGGATACGTGTTGTCGATCTGTGGCAACGGGACTTTCAGTCATCAACGTGATACCGAGGTCAAGAATTGCTTTCGACCGATCGAGGACGGGGTTCGGTCTGAGAGCTGATAGGGGATCGGGATCGGATTCCACCAACGAAGCATCGCCGCAACCATCCGGTGTGACGGAGCCGGTTGCTCGGCGTGCTCTGGTTGAAAGTGGCGGGGCCGCGTAGCATGGGGCGTTGGATTGGCACTCCGTGTGAGGAGTGGCAGGAGGCTTCCCATCTCGGGGATAGGACTATGCGCTGGAATCTGCTGAGCGCGCTTGCGATCGTTCTGATCGGGACGGTCTTCGCGTCTCTGGTTTCAGGTCAGGAAACACCCCCCGCACCGGCTGGGCCGACGCTCGATCAGTTACAGCTGCAGGTCAAGAAGGACTTCGATCGCTTCGAGAAGTCGCTGTTCAATGTGGCCGAAGGGCTGCGGAAGACGGAGCCCGATCGGGCGGAACTGCTCTATCGGGCGCGGACCCAGAGCGAGACCCAGCGGCTGGCGGACGAGATGGCCGCCATCGCCGACCTGCTGGAAAAGAAAGCACGCAAGCCGGGGGAAGAGGCTTCGTCTCTCTACGGCCGGGCTGGCGAACGGCAGGAAGAACTTCTGGCCCGCCTGGAGCAGTTGCTCAAGATCCTCCAGAGCGAGAACGAGCGGGAGCGGATCAACAAGGAGATCGCCCGGATCCAGGATCTCCTCAAGGATACGAACCGGATCATCGGCAAACAGAAGGACGTGCGGGCCGATACCGGCCGCGGCGGAAAGCCAGGCCAGAATCTCGAAGAGGCTCAGGAGTCGGTCGAGAAGGACGCGCGGAAGCTCGCCGATAAGATTGACCGGCACGATGCCGAGCAGACCGGAAAGCCGTCGCCGTCGGGGAAGCCGATGGACGGCAAGAGCCCTCCGGAGAGCAAGCCCGGCGAAGCCAAGCCGGGTGAGTCGAAACCGGGGGAATCCAAACCGGGTGAATCGAAGCCCGGAGACCAGAAACCGGGCGAGGAGAAGAAAACCGGCGAGCCGAAGCCGAACGAACAGAAGCCGGGCGATCCCAAGCCCGGCGACATGCCGCCCATGCCCGGATCGCCGATGGATGGCAAACCGTCCGACGGCAAGCCGATGCCCGGCAGCCCCTCCCAGCCGGGACGGCCGATGCCGATGGGGGAATCGAAGCCGGGGGATTCCGACCCCAAGGCCCCGCAGCAGGGGGAGCCGTCCGGTCCCCAGGAGCCGCAGCGGACCCAGGGACGCGAGGAACTGGAGAAGGCCCGCCGGGAGATGCAGAACGCCATCGAGGAGCTTAAGAAAAAGAAGCTCAATGAGGCGTCGAAAGACCAGGACGACGCGATCGCCCAGCTCGAGCAGATGAAGGCCCGGCTCGAGGAGATCCTGCGGCAGCTCCGCCAGGAGGAGAAGGACATTTATCTGGCGATGCTGGAGACGCGGCTGCAGAAGATGCTCCGCGCTCAGCTCAAGATCAACACGGAGACGACCCGCCTGGAGTCGGTCGACAAGGCGGCCCGCGGCTCCCAGACGACCGCCCTCTCGCGAGATGAGGCGGGGAACGCCATCGAGGCGGACAAGACCCTGAACCTGCTCAAGGAGGAGGGTTCGTCGGTTGCCTTTCCGGAGGCGGTCGAGCAGATGCGGGACAACATGCGGCTTGTGACCGGCCGGCTGGAGAAGGCCGACACGGGGGAGACGACGCAGCTCATCGAGCAGATGATCGTCGAAGGTCTCGAGGAGATGCTGCTCGCCATCCAGAAGGAAATGGAAAAGTCCCGGCAGGAGAAGAACAAACCCAAGCAGGGGCAGCAGGGGGGGGAGCCGCAGGACCCCTCCCTCGTCGAGACCATTCAGGAACTCAAGATGATCCGGTCGCTGCAGAATCAGGTGAACCGCCTGACGCGGCAGGTCGGCATCCAGGTCGACGGAGAGCAGGCGACCGAGCCGGACACGATCAAATTGATCGACGACCTCGCCCGCCGCCAGCGCCGGATCCAGGAGGCGACGTATGATCTTTCGACGGGGAAAAACAAGTAGACTTCGTCCGGTCTCCGGATACCGTTGAGGAGTCCGTCGCGTGCGGGAACTGGCAGGGAGGGGGAGCGGGAGGCAAAAACCTCGCGGTCCCCTTCAGACGGACTGATCGGGGCAGGATGGATCTGCCGAAGAGACAATTTGGGAGAACGCGATGCGCGTCGCCGCGACAATGGTGCTGAGCCTCGTTTTGGGCTCCACGGCTCTGGCCGCGGAGGTGTTCGCTCCCCAGACCACGGATCAGGCCAAGGCGGCGACCCGGCAGTGGCTCGCCACGCGGCAGATTTCCGATTCCGCCCTCCTGGGCCAGCTCGACACGCTGTGGCAGTTCCCGAGCGCCGAGCCGACGCCGGCTGAGCGGTTCGACGCCGTGATGCAGACCTTCTACTCCGTCGACCCGGATGTCCGGCAGCTCGTCGACGCCTGCCGGGGGCTCGCTCCCCGGTTCTGGATGAACGACTTCGCGGCGATCGCCTCGCACCGCAACGACCCGTTCTATTCGCAGAACGTGCGCTACTTCTATGCCCGCTACCTCACGGTCCTGACGCTGTACGAGGAAGCGCTCGACCTGTTCAACGAGATTGAGCCGGAGCAGGTGGTCGATCCGGCGGGATGCCTGTTCTTCAAGGCGGTCTGCGAGCATAGCCTCCTGCAGAAAGACGAGGGGCTCAAGACGATCGCCCTCCTGACCGGAAGCACGCAGGACGTCCCCGCCCGCTACACCCAGGTTGCGGAGCTGATGAAGTTGGACTTGGAAGGGCTCAAAGAAAAGTCGCTCTCGGAAGTCGCCCGCCAGATGGACGACGTCGAGCGGCGGCTGGCCCTTGGCCGGGCGGGGGAGAAGGTGCAGCGCGTCGAGGAGAAGATCATTTCGACGCTCGACGAGATCATCAAGAAGCTGGAAGAGCAGCAGGGTGGGGGCGGAGGAGGCGCGGGGAACGCCGGAAATGCCGCTCCCAGCAACCCGGCGGACGAATCGTACGTGGGCGGGATCAAGGGGCCCGGCGAAGTCGATCCGAAGAAGGCGGGCCACAAGGACAACTGGGGCAATCTGCCCCCCAAGGCCCAGGCGACGGCCAAGAACATGCTCGACCGCCAGTTCCCGCCGCACTACCGGCAGGCGGTCGAGGAGTATCTCAAGAAGCTGGCGGACCGTCAGGCACCGTCGCGGTAACAGCTTTGGTCTCGCACGCTGCTCAGCGCTACGTCAGGCGGACGGTAGAGGGGGACTCGCGTCTCCGATCGGCTGCTCGAAGAAGTCTTCGCCCGCTGCCCGGGGCGACCACTCGGCGCTGCTTCGGGGCTGGGTTGCGATTCCGGCCAGTCGGAGAAAGTTCGCCAGCAGGGCGTGGCCGTGCTCCGTCAGGATCGCCTCCGGGTGGAACTGCACGCCGTAGAGGGGCCATTCCCGGTGAGCGAGTCCCATGATGAGTCCGGACTCGGTCCGGGCCGTGACGGTCAGCTCCGGCGGCAGGTTCTGGTCGGAGACGATCAAGGAGTGATATCGGGTGGCGCGGAAGGGACTCGGCAGACCGGCAAAGACGTCAACCCCCTCGTGGCTGACGAGCGACGTCCGGCCGTGCCGCGGTTCCGGACTGCGGGTCACCTCGCCCCCCAGGGCCTGGCCGATCGCCTGATGGCCGAGGCAGACCCCCAGAATCGGGATACGGCCGCCGAGCCGGCGAACGACGTCCAGCGTGATCCCGGCCTCGTCCGGCGTGCAGGGGCCGGGCGAGAGAATGATGGCCCGCGGCGGTTGCCGCTCGATCTCCTCCACGCTCGTTGCGTCGTTACGAACGACCGAGGTTTCGGTCCCCAGCTCCTCCAGGTACCGGGCGAGGTTGAAGACGAAGCTGTCGTAGTTGTCGAGCAGAAGGACCATGGATCGTCCGGACCGGGCTGTCATCGCGCGACGGGCAACAGGATGAACGCATCGAGGCTCGTCGCCCTCATTATTCGTACGTGAGCTGTGCGGAGAACGTCCCATCCCGATCGGCCGTCGTGCGGAGCCAGTACGCCTCGAAGCCGGCCGGGAACTCGTGCGTCACGGTTTCCCCGGCCTGGACCGCCAGCTCGCGATAAGTTCGCCACGTCCCGCTGCCGGTGATGTCGAGTTCGACCCGCATCCGAACGGGATCCCGGGAGGAGTTGGTGAGCGTGAGCGTCTTCCGGTCGTAGCCGGTCATGAGGTAGGGATCGGAGGGAGCGTCCTTGGCGACCGCTGTCTCCATCCACGGCCCGCCGTAGCCGCGGGGCTTCCCCATCCGCCAGACGTCGTCGATCGCTCCGACCCACAAAGCGCAGCGGCGATCGGCCGACCGGACGATGTGGGGGTTCCCCTCCGGGAGGTCCGGCGAGAGGCCGGTCATCACGAACAGGCCCCGGTAGGAGCAGAAGTCGTGAATTCGATAGCCGTGCGTCGCGACCGGCCGGACCTTGGCGAAGCCCCCCGCGTTCTCGGCCGGCAGCTCGTAGAACGTGCCGTGAGCGCTGAACAGGTCCCGCTCAGTGGCGACTTCCCGGGCAACCCGCTGCGGGCCGATCCACGAGACCCCGTCGAATCCCTTCTGGCTCCGCGGCAGCCGCCAGCGATGGCCCCCGTCGTCGACAAAGATTACGGAAGCGCTGTCTGCGGTCAGCACTTGGTCCGGGATCGCCGCCTTCTCGGCCGTGTAGGCGAGGGTGGCGGGGTCGTTGACCGGCGACAGTGTCAGCGATTCGTCCAGCTCGTAGTATTCGGACGGCGCGACCGACTCACCGTCGACCAGTTTCCGGACGACGCTCAGCGTCCGCTTGTTCTTGTCCCGGGCGCGGACCAGCCCGCCGAGTGACGCGGAATCCGCGGCTTCGGTCAGACCGGCAAAGATCGGATTGGACGCGGTAGTCCGCGGATCCGGCTCCGAGAAATGGAACGTGGCGGTTACCTTCTTCAGCGGCCCCCGGCTCGACAGCCGGAGCCACTCGCCCGATTCCGTGATCTCCTCCCAGCGATGCTCGCCTGGGGCGAGCGTCCAGCGCTTCCAGGCGGTCCAGTTCCCGGTACCGTCGCGGTCCATCTCGGCCTCGATCGTGGCCGGCTCCGTCCCCTGGTGGCCGATCGAGAGGTGCCGCCGAGGATACCCGGCGATGAGGTACGGCTCGGTGACAGCTCCCGCGGCAACGTCTTCCTCCAGCCAGAGCGCCCCGCGGCCGAGGACCGGGCCGAAGTCGTCGAGCTGCTTCGATTCGAGAAACCAGAGGTTTGACTGCGACTGCGGGCCGGGGATCTCTCCCTTGGCCTTCCGCTTGTTGAGGAACTCGTTGTGGGCCGTGTCGTCGCAACCCAGGACGATCCGGTCCTGCCAGCGGCAGAAGTCTCCGACGACCTTAAGGTAGGTGGATCGCGGGGCGATCCCCTTGGCATTGGCCGGCGTGAAGTTGCGAGGGAACCGCCAGAACGCGCCGTGCATCGTCATGAGAAGATCGTCCTCGCCGACCTCCCGGATGCGGGGCCACTCCGTGTTCCAGCCGTGGGCACCGTCGTAGCTGTGACTCGCTTTGGGGAGCCGGTAGGAGTGCCACTTGCCCCCGTGCAGGACCATCAGGATCAGCGAGCGGTGGTCCCAGCCGACGCTCCAGATCGGATCGTCCGGGCGTTCGTTCCCGATGATTCCGCCGGGGCCGGTCACCTCGGTAAACTGATTGCGGCGGACGACATGCCAGTCCTCCCCCGGTCCGGTCCATTCGGCCAGGACGCCGGATTCGATGTCCGGCCGTTGACGGGCCAGGGGGCTGTTCTCGCCGTTGTTCGCGTAGATCAGCCGCCCCTGTCCACTGTAGAGCCCCTTGCCGTGGTATCCCGGCAGCAGGCTCCCGCCATGGTCCTTCTGGCGGTTGCCGTCCTCATAGAGCTGCGTCACCGCGAGCGTGCGGACGTCGACCTCGTAGAACCCCTCCTCCATCGTCGCGTAGTAGATCTTGTCCGCCGGCGCCATGAGGTGCCGCGCGTTGCCGGTCAGCCGCCCGAACATCTCCTTGGGGGGAATGACCCGCACCTGCCGCTGCGCGTCGATGACGTAGGGGCCAATGAAGAGCTGCTGCGACTCCCGGTGGATCATCCGGTTGGCGGGCGTTCCGCCGACGCTCTCCGGCCGGACCGTCTGCCGCAGCTCCGGGGTGATCTCGTAGAGCTTGTCCGACGAGCCGTTCGGAAGATGCGGTCCGTAGGTGATGACCCACAACCGGTCGGCCCAGGGGACCACGGCGCCGGTCCCGCATTCCCCCTCGTTGTTGAACATCGCCAGGTGCGGATAGATCCCGCTCACCTGCGGCCGGGGTGGATTCGCAGGGGGATCGGCGGCACGGAGCGGGCGGCCCCCGGCGAACAGGGCGAGAGCGAGGAGGAGAGCGCGAGCACGCATGGAACAGGACTCGTCGGAGAACACGACACCGCCGCCCGAATCGCTCCGACGCGTGGGCCGTCGCAGGGGGGCGGCGGGGCAGGGTAACCGGTTCGGCCCGTCACTGGTTAGTCGGAGGGGTGGGCCCGGTGCCTGGCGCCGCTGTCTGGAGGCGGCTGAGCGCCTCCTGGACTTCGGCCGCCGCCTCGGTGTCGGGGTACTGTTCCAGGAACTTTTCCATCTGCCCCTGGACCGACTTCGGCGAGAATTTGCTGCCGGAGACCTTTTGTTTCAGAGCGTGGAGGGCCTTGTCCGCGTTGAGTTCCTTCTTGACCCCCTCTGATCCCTTGAGCTCCTTGAGGTCGATCCCGACGGTCGCGGGAAGCGTGTACCCCTTGAAGCGGGTCGGGAGCTCCATGAGCGTCTTGTAGGCCTTCCAGGTGTCTCCTGAACTCTTGGCTTCGCTCGCCTGTGTCATGGCGGCCTGCAGCTCGGCGTCGACCGCCCCCTGGAGCTTCTCGGCGCCCGCCTTGATGTCCTCTTTCGGCGAGGCCAGGTTCCGCTTCAGAACGGCCGCGGCCGGCGCGAAGTTCCCGAATTCGATCTGTTGCCACGTCGGACGCAGGGCGACCGGGATCTCCTTGGGATCGATCTTCCACTTCCCGGTCGGAGCGACCTTGTCCGCCGCTTCGCCGATTTCAAAGTTTCCGTGCTCCGCGAATGTCCCGTCCCCGCTGAGCACCTTGATCTGGTGGATGTTCTGCAGGCTGATCTCCCTGACGTCGCTCGCCTTCTCGAACGACCGGTCGGTGTCGACCAGGACCGGCCAGTCGATCTTGTTCCGCCGCAGGTACTGCTCGACGGTCGGGCGGCTGGTGCCGGAGCAGACCGCCACGAACAGGACCGGCTCCCCTTCGTGCTTCTTCGCCGTCTCCAGCAGCTCGGGCCACTTCGCCTCGCACGTGGGGCAGGTCTCCTCGAAGTACCAGAAGACGACCGCCTTGTCCTTGAGGATCTCCGTCGTCAGCGGGGGCGAGTTGAGCCACTGCTGCGGCGCGGCGGGGAGGGACGGGAGAGTTTTCGCCGGCTCCTGGCCGAACGCGGCCTGAGTCGACACAGTCAGAAACAGCACCAGCGAACGCGAGAATGCCATGAGCGACCCCGAGCGGAGTGAAGGCGAAGATGGACCGGAATGGCGCAGAAAGGTCTCTGGAGGATACCGTCCGGATCGCCCCGAAAACATCGGGCGCTCGTTCGTCCTTTTCATAGTGCACGAAGAAGTTCGACCGATCACCGTCGTGTCCGGACGCCATGCTGGACACGAATTCCATTATATTGCACAATTCGTCCATTCCCGTGAAACACCGAGGACGCAGCATGTACGGCCGCTTTCAGGACCACCTTCAGAACGAACTCTCCGGGATCCGGACCGCGGGGCTGTACAAGCCCGAACGGGTGATCACGACGCCGCAGTCGGCCCACATCTCCGTGGCCGGCGGCGAGGGGAAGCGGGTCGTCAACCTGTGCGCGAACAACTACCTCGGGCTGTCGGACGACCCGCGGATCGTCGAGGCGGCCGCGCGGGGGCTGAAGGAGTGGGGCTTCGGGCTCTCCTCCGTCCGGTTCATCTGCGGGACGCAGCAGATTCACAAGGAACTGGAGCGGAAGCTGAGCGAGTTCCTGGGGACCGAGGACACGATCCTCTATTCGTCGTGCTTCGACGCCAACGGCGGACTGTTCGAGACCCTGCTGACGGCGGAAGACGCGATCATCTCGGACGAGTTAAACCACGCCAGCATCATCGACGGTGTCCGGCTCTGTAAGGCGCAGCGGTTCCGCTACCGGAACAACGACATGGCGGACCTCGAGGAAAAACTCCGGGCGGCTCAGTCGGCCCGATTCCGGATGATCGCCACCGACGGCGTCTTCTCGATGGACGGCTACCTGGCGAACCTGCCGGCGATCTGCGACCTCGCGGACAAGTACAACGCCCTCGTGATGGTCGACGACTCGCATGCCGTCGGGTTCACCGGCCCGAAGGGGCGGGGAACGCCTGAGCGGTTCGGCGTCATGGACCGGATCGACATCCTGACCGGGACGCTCGGCAAGGCACTCGGCGGGGCGAGCGGGGGGTACACGAGCGGACGCAGGGAGATCATCGAACTGCTGCGGCAGCGGTCCCGGCCGTACCTGTTCTCGAACTCCCTGGCGCCGGTCATCGTGGCGGCCAGCATCGCGACGCTCGACCTGTTGACCGCCTCGACGGAGCTGCGGGACACGCTCGAAGCGAACACACGATTCTTCCGGGAAGAAATCCAGCGGGTCGGCCTGACCGTCCTGCCGGGCGAGCATCCGATTGCGCCGGTCATGCTCGGGGATGCCCGCCTGGCCGCCCAGATGGCCGAGAAGCTGCTGGAACGGGGAGTCTATGTGATCGGTTTCTCGTACCCGGTGGTGCCGCAGGGGAAGGCCCGGATCCGGACGCAGGTTTCCGCCGCCCACAGCCGCGACGACCTGAAATTTGCCGTCGAACAGTTCGCCGCGGTGAAGCGCGAGCTCGGGATTTAGCCGGCTGAGGTGGCCTTCGGAACTCGTGTCGTTGACGGACTTACCGCGTTTGGGAATGGGTTTCCCGGTCTCTTGAAAGGGCCTGGGGGTTCTGTCATAACCATCGCGTCGGTCATGGGGAATGCAGCGGGTCGCAAGCATTTTCCATGGTGTTTCAGCGATCGAAACTCCTTTCGGACTGCCGTTGCATGACGCCGATCCTGGCCGCCCGGACCATTTCCGAAGCGCTTCAGGGCTTTCTGTCGCCCGGCGTGGCGACATTCCTGGCCGCCCTGATCCACATCACGCTTCTCGGCCTGTTCTTCGGCCTCCCCGCGTTCTTCTTCATCTGGGCTGAGCGAAAGGTCGCCGGCCGGATTCAGGACCGCCTCGGTCCCACCCGCGTCGGGGGCCGCTTCGGCTGGCTCCAGTCGCTGGCCGACGGCGTCAAGCTGATCCAGAAGGAAGACCTCGCTCCCGAGACCGCCGACAAGATGCTGTTTCGGTTGGCCCCCTACCTGACGGTCGTGGCGGCCTTCGCCGCCTTCCTGTTTGTTCCGTTCAGCGCCGGCTGGGTGGCGATGTCGCTCGACGTCGGCCTGTTCCTGGCTCTCGCGGTCCTGTCGGTCGAAGTCCTGGGGATCGTGCTGGCGGGATACTCCAGCGGGTCCAAGTGGTCCCTCTTCGGCGGGATGCGGGAAACGGCCCAGATGGTGAGCTACGAAGTTCCCCTCGGGCTGACCGCGGTCATTCCCGTGGCGATCGCCGGCTCGATGAATCTGAACGAGATCGGCCAGATGCAGTCCGGCTGGTTCACGAACTGGTTCATTTTCTACAACCCGTTCACGTTCATCGCCTTCTTCGTCTTCTTTACGGTGACCCTCGCCAGCAACAAGCGGGCGCCGTTCGACCTGGCTGAGGCCGAGAGCGAGCTGGTCGGTGGTTTTCACACCGAATACAGCGGGATGCGGTGGTCGTTCTTCTTCCTGGCCGAATACGCCGCCATGTTCCTCGTGAGCATGCTCGGGTCGCTGCTGTTCCTCGGCGGCTGGTGGACCGGGATCGCCCCGATCGACCAGTTCTTCATCAATCTGCCGTTCCCGTACCTCGATCGTGTTCTCGGGTTCTTTGTCCTGATGACCAAGACCGGGATGCTGGTCTTCGTCCAGATCTGGATCCGCTGGACGCTGCCGCGGCTTCGGATTGACCAGGTCATGACGACCTGCCTCAAGTACCTTGTTCCAATCAGCTGCTTCCTGTTCCTGGGGTCGACCGTCTGGTCGCTCATGCTTCCCGGCCGGCCGATCTTCGGTCAGCCGCTCGGCCTCCGCGTTCCCGTTCCCGCTCGCGTGACCACCACTTCGGCGGACCCGTCCGCTCCGAAGTCGACCACTCCGCCACCCGCTCCCGCCCATCACTCCGGCCTCGAATCCGACGCCGCGAAGTCTCTGGCGGCGCGTGACGGCGAGGCCCACGCGGGGAGCGGACGCTGATTATGGAAACACTTCTGTTTGCGATCTTCGCGGCCGGCGTGTGCGGCGGGGCTCTGGCGGTGGTCTTCAGCCAGAACGTCGTCCGCATGGCGTTCTGGCTCATCATCTCGCTGAGTTCGACGGCCGGCCTGTTCTTCATGCTCGGGGCCGACTTCATCGGCGCGACGCAGATCCTGATCTACGTCGGCGGGACGGTCGTGCTCCTGATCTTCGGGGTCATGCTCACGGCGACCGGGCCGTACCTCAATCTCAAGTCGAGTCCGGGGGACATCGTCACGGCCCTGGCGGTCGGCGGGCTGTTCCTGGCGATGGTCGCCTTCAGCGTCAGCCGGGTCGACTGGGACGGCAACAACGCCAAGCTCGTGGCCAAGTACGGCGGGCTCCCCGCTGAGAAGGCCGGTTACAACCAACTCGGGGAAGGGAAGACCGCCCGCGACCTGGGGGCGGCCCTGACCGGGCTGCGGTTCGACGAAGACCTCGGTGCTCCGCAGCGGACGATCAGCACCGGTTACCTGCTCCCGTTCGAAATCGTCTCGATCCATCTCCTGGTGGTGCTGATCGGGGCCTCCTATCTGGCCCGGGCCAAGCGGCGGGTTCTCCCTCCGCAGGCGTAGTCGTTCGAGTTTCGGCGTCATCCTCCTCGAGGTCACCCCCATGCAAAGCGTCGGACTTCAGGCGTACCTGCTCGTCTCGGCCGTCCTCTTCGTGTCGGGCGTGCTGTGCATGGCCACCAAGCGGAACGGGATCGCCGTCCTGATGGGGGTCGAACTCGTTCTCAACGGGGCGAACCTGAACCTCGTCGCCTTTTCGCGGTTCGGCCGGCTGGGGCTCGACGCCCAGGTGATGGCGATGTTCGTGATCGTTCTCGCCGCGGCGGAAGCGGCCGTGGCCCTCGCGATCGCCCTCAACTTTTACAACAACCACATGACGATCGACGTCGACCGGGCCAGCGAGCTCCGCGGATAGCCGCTCCCTCGCGTTTCGCACACCCCGCGCGGCCGCCACAGCCGCGCGACACTCGATAGAACCGAAACTCATGTTGCTCGCCGAAACGACATCCACCGTGAGTGCCGCGATCGAGCAGTACCACGCGACCGCCGGCACGCTGAAGACGCTGCTCGGGATCGCCTGGCTGTTGCCGCTGGCGGGGTTCGCCATCGAGATCTTCGCCGGATACTGGGGCGAGCGGAAATCGAAGGTCGCCGCCTACATGGCGATCGGCTGCATCGCCACCGGCTTCCTCTGCAGCGCGGCGGCCCTGACGACTTGGCTCAAGGCGACGGCGGACGTCCGCCATCCCGCCGCGGCGGAGCACCACGACGAACACGGCGCGGGCGGGGGAGCTCACGCGAAGGACGAGCACGCCAAGGCGGACCACGCCCACGCGACCGCCACGGCGGCGGACGCGGCACACGGGACGGATGCCGGGCACGCGGCCGATCATCACGACGAACACCACGCGAACAACCCGTTCGCCACCGGCTTTTCCGGCACCTTCTACGAACTGGCGGTCTACGGCACTCAGAAGTTCGCCATCGACTACTACATCGACGGCCTGACGGTCACGATGTTCACGATGGTCACGCTGATCGCGACCTGCATCCATATCTTCGCGTCGGGGTACATGAGCGATGAGCTGACCGAGCGCTACGAGGACCATCAGGTCCATCTGTCGGGCGGCCGGCACTTCCATCGGCCGGGCCGGTTCTACCGGTTCTTCGCCTTCCTCTCGCTGTTCTGCTTCTCGATGCTCGGCCTCGTGATCGCCGGGAACATCTTCCAGGTCTTCGTCTTCTGGGAGCTGGTGGGGGTCTGCAGTTACTTCCTGATCGGCTTCTACGTCGAACGGAAGTCCGCCAGCACGGCCGCCAACAAGGCGTTCATCATGAACCGCGTCGGGGACTTCGGGTTCCTGATCGGCCTGATGGTCCTCTGGACCTATTTCGGCACGTTCCAGTTCGCCAACACCGACAAGTCGACCGCAGGGCAGCCCGGCCTGTTCCAGATGGTCCGCAACGCGGAGGGGCAGATCGACGTCGAAGGGGAAGGGCGGCAGGCGGTGGTTCACCTCCAGTCCGGCCACGGAACGCGATGGACCGACCCGGTCTCGAACGAGCCGCGGACGATTCCCTACTGGCTGCTCGTCGTCGCGGGGCTCGGCGTGTTCGGCGGGTGCATCGGCAAGAGCGCCCAGTTCCCGCTCCAGACGTGGCTTCCGGACGCGATGGAAGGGCCGACGCCGGTCTCCGCCCTCGTCCACTCCGCCACGATGGTCGCCGCCGGCGTTTACCTCGCCGGCCGGTTCTATCCGATGTTCACCCCCGAGGTGCTGCTGACGATCGCCTATGTCGGCTGCATCACGCTCTTCGTCGGAGCGACGATCGCGATCGTCGCCACCGACATCAAGAAGGTCCTCGCCTACTCCACGATCAGCCAGCTCGGCTACATGATGCTGGCCCTGGGGGTCGGCGGCTGGCTGGCGGGCCTGTTCCACCTGATTACGCATGCCTTCTTCAAGTCCCTCATGTTCCTCTGCTCCGGCAGCGTGATCCACGGCTGCCACCACGAGCAGGAGATGCCCAAGATGGGGGGGCTGCTGAAGAAGATGCCGATCACCGCGATCACGATGCTGATCGGGGTCATCGCCATCGCCGGTCTGGCGATTCCAGGAACCGCGATCGCCTTCTCCGGTTATCACTCCAAGGATGCCATCCTGGCCTCCTCGCTCGGGTTCTTCTCGCTGAATCCGAAGCATTCGCTGCTGTTCATGATGCCGCTCATCACGGCGGGCATCACGTCGTTCTACATGTTCCGCCTGTGGTTCATGACCTTCCTGGGGAAGCCCCGGGACCAGCACGTCTATGACCATGCCCACGAATCGCCGTGGGTCATGACCGCTCCGCTGATCGTCCTGTCGTTCTTCGCGATCTTTTGTGCCGTCGGCGGCGAGGCGGGTCCGCTCGCGTCGCTCGTCAGCACCGCGGAGCCGGTCCATGTCGGCGGCGGGCTCACGAACGCCGGAATGCTGGGGCACAGCTTCCCCAGCCATCACCAGATCCACGAGTACCACGCCACCGCCGGAACGCTGGCTCTGCTGGCCGCGACTCTCGGGATGCTGCTGAGCTACGTCTTCTACGGGATGGGGGCGATCGACCCGGCCTCGATCCGCAGCGCCTTCCCGGCGGTGTACCGGTTCCTGCAGAACAAGTGGGAATTCGACGACCTGTACGACGCCATGTTCACGAAGCCCGTCCACATCGTCTCCCGCTGGGCGACGGCGTTCGACAAGCACGTCCTCGACGCCCTCATCCACGCTGCCGCCAAGACCGTCGTCGCCGTGGCGACCGTCGACCGGCAGTTCGACGAGAAGGTCGTGGACCGGATCGTCAACGTCTTCGGAGAAACGACCCAGTCGGTTGGCCACGCCCTGAAGAACGTCCAGACCGGACGGCTCCGTCAGTACGTGACCTTCATCGCCCTGGGTGTCGTCTCCCTGTTCCTCCTCATGTTCGCGTTCCTCCCCCGGTCCTGACCGGGTGAGGCCCGGTTTCCGCGTGCCGGCCGCCGTTCCCCGTCTCTGTCCTGCACGCTGAAGCCGATTCCGTCCGTTCCGAAGCCAAACTGAAGCGACCGCCGACCGTGCGAAGGCGGAGCTTCGACAGCCCTACAGACCCGATAGCGCCATGTCTGACACGATTCTGCTGTCGCTGACGATCTTCCTGCCGGTCGCGGCGATCCCGTTCCTGTTGATGTTCGACAAGAAGGCGGATGACGCGGCCCGCGGGTTCGTCTTCGCCGTCACGGTGATCGACTTCCTGCTGGCCCTCGGGATCTGGCAGCGGTTCGACTACTCGAACCCCGGGATGCAGATGCAGGTGAGCTATCCCTGGATCTCGAGCTGGAACATCAACTACCAGCTCGGGGTGGACGGGATCAGCCTGCCGCTGATCGTCCTGACCGGTCTCATCTTCTGCGTCTCGATGGCCGCCTCCTGGAGCATCACCAAGGCGGTCCGGGGTTACCTCGTCCTCTTCCTGCTGCTGCAGACGGGGGTCATGGGGGTCTTCATGTCCCTCGACTTCTTCCTGTTCTACGTCTTCTGGGAAGTGATGCTCCTGCCGATGTACTTCCTCATCGGGATCTGGGGTGGGCCGCGGCGGGAATACGCCGCCGTCAAGTTCTTCCTGTATACGCTCGCCGGCGGCGTGCTGATGCTCATCGCCATGCTGATGTTCTACGTCAACAGCGCTCCGGCCGGTCAGCCGGGGATCTTCGACCTGATGAAGCTCGCCGAGATCGCCCAGGCCGGGGGCTTCGACCGGACGATGCAGATCGCGGCTTTCGTGATGCTGTTCATCGGCTTCGCCATCAAGCTGCCGTCGTTCCCGTTCCACACCTGGCTCCCTGATGCCCACGTCGAGGCTCCCACGCCGATCTCGATGATCCTGGCCGGGATCCTGCTGAAGCTCGGCGGCTACGGGATCCTCCGCGTCGCCATGCCGCTGTGCCCCTACGGCACGCAGTACGCCGCCTACTTCCTCGTGGCCCTGGGCGTCTTCAGCATCATCTACGGGGCCTTCGCGGCGATGGCGCAGACCGACTTCAAGCGGCTCGTCGCCTACAGCTCGGTCAGCCACATGGGCTACGTCCTCGTCGGGATGGCGGTCTGGAAGATCAACGAATCGACCGGCGACACGATCCGCAACAACTCCTGGCACCTCGGCCTCGACGGCGCGATGTTCCAGATGATCGCCCACGGGATCTCCTCGGCTGGGATGTTCTTTATGGTCGGGGTGATTTACGACCGCGTTCACCACCGCGACCTGAACCAGTTCGGCGGCCTGATGCAGAAGATGCCCCTCTACAGCGGGGTCGCCTTCGGGATCTTCTTTGCCGGCCTCGGTCTCCCCGGCCTGTGCGGGTTCATCGGCGAAGTCTTCGTCGTCCTCAGCAGCTGGAACTTCAGCCCGCTCCTGGCGGTGATCGCCGCCTCGGGAGTGATCCTGACTGCCGGCTACATCCTGTGGACGATCCAGCGGGTCTACATGGGACCGGAATACAAGGGACCGCATCCCGAGGAACTGCGGGACATGGACGGCCGCGAGTCCTCCATCGCCTTCGTGATCCTCTCGCTCGCGATCCTGCTGGGAGTCGCTCCCGGCATCATGCTGAACGTCATGAGCCCCGCCTCCGAGCAGCTCACGAAGTCGCTCTCGACGGGGTACAAAGTGCTCCACGAGGCCCCGGCCGCCCAGGGGCCGCAGGTCACGTCGGTCGCACAGTAGCCGAGCCGGATTTCCGCTCTCCGTCCGACCAGATCCGCACTCCGCCGCCGTTCCGGAAACGCCATGTCGGTCTCAACGATCCTTCAGCAGTTCGCCAGCCAGGACCTTCCGCGGTCGCTGGAGATCTTCGCGCCGGAGCTCCTCCTGTGCGCCACGATCCTCCTGCTGCTTCTGGGCCGGCTCATCGGGTTCGACCGCAAGATCCCAGCGAGCTGGATTGCGCTCCTGGGGGGAATGGTCGCCTTCACGGCCGCCTTCACTCAGTTCATGTATCTCAAGTCGGGCGGCGAGCCGACCGGCGTCATCTCGGACCTCGCCTACGTCCTGCGGATCACCGAGGCCGGCGTCGGGACCCCCGGGCCCTACTTCACGGGGCTCCTGATGCACGACCACTTCGGGATGTTCTTCCGGCTGGGGCTCCTGCTGTTTCTCGTTCTCGTGATCGCCCTCACGGCCCTGACGGGGATTCCCGATAACGAAGACGCCCCGGACTTCTACACGCTCCTGTGCGGCTCGATGGTCGGAATGCTGGTGGCGGTCAGCGCCAACCATCTCCTGATGGCGTTCCTCGCCGTCGAAATGATGAGCGTTCCGAGCTACGCGATGGTCGGCTTCCTCAAGGGACGCCGGGCCTCGAGCGAAGCCTCGTTCAAGTACGTCGTCTACGGGGCCGGAGCGGCCGGCGTGATGCTGTACGGGATTTCGCTCCTCTCGGGACTCCTCGGGACGGCCGCCTTCCCGCAGTTCGCCGAGCGGTTCGATCTCCTTGTCGGAAACCAGTTCAGCTTCACGAACGCGAACGCCACGCTGATCGCCCTGGCGATGCTGATGATCCTCGTCGGCTTCGCCTTCAAGCTCTCGGTCTTCCCGTTCCACTTCTGGTGTCCGGACGCCTTCGAAGGAGCCGCGGCGGAAGTCGGCGGGTATCTGTCGGTCGCCTCCAAGGCGGCCAGCTTTGGCCTGCTGATTCGCTTCGCCCTGGCGTTCCAGGGGACGAGCCCAGCCCTCAAGGAATTCCTGACATTCTTCGGGATCGCCCTGGGGGTCCTGGCGTGCCTCAGCATGACCTTCGGGAACCTAGCGGCCTACACGCAGACGAACGTCAAGCGGCTCCTCGCCTACTCGACGATCGCCCACGCCGGCTACATGCTGCTGGGGGTTTCGGCCCTCCTCGTGATCCAGGGGAGCAGCGTTCCGGTCGGTGTCGATATCCCCGAGCAGTCCGCCCGGGCGGTCGAGGGGCTGACCTACTACATCGTCGTCTACCTGTTCATGAACCTCGTCGCTTTCGCGACGGTGGCCCTCCTGCGGAACGAAATCTTCAGTGAGAAGATCGAGGACTACCGCGGCCTGATCTCGGAGAACGGGGCGACGAAGGTCCTGTGCATCTGTTTGCTCGTCAGCTTCTTCAGCCTCGTCGGCCTGCCGCCGTTCGGGGGCTTCTTCGGCAAGTTCCTGATCTTCGCGTCCGCCTTCAAGGCGGGCTGGATCCACTGGGCGATGTGGGTGTTCGTCGTCATCGCCGGCCTCAACACCGTCTTCAGCCTGTTCTACTACCTGGGGGTCCTCAAGGCGATGTTTATTCGCCCGGCCCCCGAGCATCGCCGGCCCCTCAAGACTCCGGGGATCGTGGGGGCGTATGTCGCCCTGATCACGATTCCGATCCTCGTCCTCGGCGCCTCGCCGCTGCAGGATGACCTGTCGAAGACGGCTCACTACGTCGCCGCGAAGCTGTTTGAGTAAATCGTCTCCCCCTGTCGACCGTCGTTCACGCCAGCCCCCGTTGCCATGCTCCAGACCGGACTCCTGATCGACGACCTCAACGCCGTCCTCGTGCCGGTCGGCCGGAGCCTCCTGCAGTACACGGCGGAGGCCTTTCCCTGGACCTCAGCCGGCTCGGAACACGTCCGTCGCGACGTTATCCGGCTCGCCCAGCGGCAGCAGCAGACGGTCCAGCGGCTGACGGACGAGATCATCGCTCTCGGCGGCACCCCGGAGTTCGGGACGTTCCCGACCGACTACACGAGCCTGCACTTTGTGGCGGTCTCGTTCCTGATGGCGCAGATCGTCGCCAACCAGGAAGCGGTGCTGAAAACGATCTGCGCCCTTGGCGATGCGACCCGTGACGACCGCGAGCTCAACCAGATGCTCTGGGAAGCGGCGGCCGTCGAGGGGGGGATTCTTGAAGAGCTGAAGCGGATCAAGGGGAAGTAGCGGCCACGGCGTCGGCGACGGTGAGCGTCCCTTCGTAGAGCGCCCGGCCGACGATCGCGCCGACGAGGTTCGGCTGCCGCCGGTGGATCTCGGCCAGGTTCCTGATGTCCTGGGCGGTCGTGACGCCGCCTGAGGCGATGACCGGCAGCCCCATTTCGGCGAGCCGCTCCATGTCGGCGAGGGTCCCTGGGTCGACCCCCTTCATCATGCCGTCGTTAGCGATGTTCGTGTAGATGACCGCGGCCAGCGGCAGGCCGGCGAAGCGGCGGGCGAGGTCGATCGCGGGGGTCTGGGAGACGTCGAGCCAGCCGGCGGTCGCGACCATGGAGTCGCGGGCGTCGAGGCCGAGGGCGACGCGGCCGGGGAACTGGCGGACCATCGCTTCGAACCAGTCGGGCTGCTTGAGGGCCGCGGTCCCGACGATGACGCGGTTGATTCCGACCTCTTCGAGCATCATGCGGATGGTCGCTTCGTCGCGGATTCCGCCGCCGAGCTGGCAGGGGATCTTCATCCGGCCGAGGACGGAGCGGATGGCGTCGAGGTTGACCGGGCGTCCGGCTTTGGCGCCGTCGAGGTCGACGAGGTGCAGCCGCGTCGCTCCTCCGGCTTCCCATTTGGCTCCCATGGCGGCGGGGTCGTCGCCGAAGACGGTTTCCTGGTTGTAGTCTCCCTGGCGGAGGCGGACGCACTTTCCTCCGCGGAGGTCGATGGCGGGCAGGATTTCGAGCACGATGGGGCGGGGATATGAGGGAGGGGAGGGGGCCAAGCTGGAGAAGGTACGGCGTCGGGTGCCGCGTTGCCAGCCTTGGGACATCGTCCTTGCCGGCACGACTCTGCTCGCTCAAACCCAACGTGCTACGGCAGCCGGGGTCAAGGGGGGCTCACCCCCTTGCCGCCGGAGACGCTTCCGTGAGGAACCGTGGTCAGCAACGGGCGGCCGCTTTGTGGAGCCGGCGTCGAGGATTCGCTGCTCGTTTTGCAATCCCCGCGGGTTGGTGAGGGGGCATCCGGTACGTTGTCCGCGCTTGGACACGCGCTCCTTCAGAAAGAGCGAGACGAGACGGGCCTCCGGCGGGCAAGGGGGATTCTCCCCCTTGCATCCCCTGACCAGGGTGCCCCTGGACCCGGTTGGCTGGTGCGATGGCTACCGAAAACTTGCGCCTGCCGCGAGAGCGTCGGCCAACCGGCCATAGACCGCTCGCGGCGATTCGCCCGCCTCGAGATGACGGAGGATCCGCCGCGACAGCGAGCCCTCGCCCAGATTCACCTCCAGCGGACCGCGCGACTCCCCGCCCGTTTTCAAAGCCGGATCGCGGGCTCCCTCCGCCAGCCGCCGCCAGAGCTCCGCGGCGGTGATCGACCGGACGTCCCGGACGCCAAACTGCGCCAGGTACTCAGAATCGTCGACCTCGGCCACCTCCGCCTCGCGGATCGTCCGCAACAGGATCCGCTCAAGCGGATCAACGCCGATCGCCTGCTGCCGTGCGAGGGGAGTCCACTCCTCAGAGACGAGCCGCTTCAGAACATCGATGACAATTCGCGCCACCGCCAGGTCGACCGCCGGCGACTCCTGCAGATCGAGGACGCGAATCTCGATCGCCCCCCGGCTGAAACGGGCAATCGCGCCGCGGGCGTTCAGGAACTCTTGCTGAAGAACCCCGTCGGCATCGTACGGCGCAATGTCCCGGAACATCGGTTCGAAAATCAGCCGGCGATACTCCGCCTCGCTGTAGACAGGCTCGGGGATAACGCGGCCGGTCACGGACGCGATCCGGCGGGAGTTTGTCCGGTAGACCTCAAGTCGGTTGTCGAGGATTCCCGTGACGCGGCCGTCCACCATCGGCGAACTGGCGGCGAGGGCCGGGAGGATCGGAAGGATGAGCCGGATCGCCGCGTGGAGCCGGCCGAACTCCGCGTCGTCCGCGAAGGGAAGGTTGATGTGCATGCTCTGCAGGTTGGCCCACCCGTGCCCCCGGCAGTCGAAAATCCGGTTGAACGTCTCATAGATGACGTGGTTGTCGTGCGGCCAGAGCTCCATTTCCTTCCCGGGATTCATCCACGGGTGCATGGCCGTCGGCAGCAACCGTGCTCCCAGCGGCTTCGCCAGGGCCTCGATCCGGTCGACGTGGGACTGCATCGCCCCCGCCAGCCCGTCGAGATTCGCCCGCGGCTCGCTCGTCTTGAGCTCGATCACGTGGCGCACGAGTTCGTTCGACCACGTGATGTCCGGGAATTCGACGTCCGAGGTGATCTCTCCCCCCGCCTGGGCGGAGAGGACGGCGTCGGCGATCGGGCGGACGTCGAGCGTGTCCGCCGCCACCAGCATGTATTCGAGCTCGATCCCAAACGCTTCAAACAGTCGCAGCCGGGCCATGACACTTCCGTGCGCGGAACTCCTGAAAAACCAGTCCCGCACGATACCGCAAAGCCCCGAATTGACCAATCCGGCCTCGGCGGCGGGGCGGGGGAGGAGCAGAGGTACGGCCCGCAAAACGAAAATCCCGGCGGAACCGCGTTCTCAACGAAGAACGCGGTTCCGCCGGGACTGTGAAGTCGCCGTGGAGCGGGAAAAATGTCAGTTCATGCTTTCGGCGTCGGTCTGCTGGCTGCTCCAGACATTGAACGCTTCGTAAAGGTCTGAGGAGACATAGACACGCTCGTCGAAGCCGACCATCAGGTTGATCGCCAGTCCCGGGATCGCCGAACGGATCTCACGGATCACGCTCAGAGGGGCGGTCATGGTGTTCGACTGAAGTTCGGCGTCCTCGACGAACTCGACATTAAAGAAGTCGGGAACCAGCATCTCGGCCGCCTTTCCGTCACAACTGCCAATGGCTCAGGGGTGGTGTGCGGGGGCCATCTTCGGGGGGGCAGGCAGCGACTTCAATTCTTCTGCTCTCGCTGGAGAAGAATTCGAGAATCTCCGGCGCACGCACACCACTTGGCTGAAATGTGCCAGTCGCAACCTCTGGAAAGAGTGACAACGAGCTTGCCGGGAGGGGGCTTTGTAGCGATCGCGCAGGCCGGCGGAATGGCGGAAGGGATGCGCGGCCCAAGTGGAGGAGCCGACCCATTGAGCGCGGAGCAGCGGGAAGGAAAGCGGCCTCCCGAAGCCGGGGATTCGCGGAAGGGCCGTCTCAGGAGCGGATCAGCCGAGCGATGTAGTCGAGGACCGCCTCCGTCTCGACGGCGGTCGCATGGCTGATGTTCGCCTCGCGGGGTCCGGAGCGGCGGCGGTCGAAGACCGTCATCCCCCGCGTCAGTTCCCCATGCAGCTCGACATCGACGATCCCGTCTTCCTTTTCGAAGATCTCGGGATGCCGAACTGCCGCCAGGGCGACGACTTCCGGCAACAGAAGCCCTTCCAGTCCCAGGTGCTGGCGGCTGGCCCGCAGGCCGAAGGGAATGAGCTGCTCAAGCAGCCCGTTGAGGCGGTTTCCCCGCGACTTCAGGCGTTCGAACTGGTCGAACGAGAGGGTCATCTGCCGCGACACTTCGAGCGGAATCAGGAGCTTGCTGGAGAGAACCCCCAGCACCGATCGGGCCGCCTCGGGATCCGCGCCGACGTTGAACTCGACCGCCGCGTGCAGGTCGCCCAGGCCCACGGCCGAGCCCCCGAGGCAGACGAAGCCGCTGAGCTGCTGGAGGAATTCCGGGAAGAGCTCGACCGCCCGCTGGATGTTGGTGAGGGGCCCCAACGTCAGGAGAACGCACTCGCCGGGCGCCCCCTTGACGCAGTCGATGAGGACCTTGGCCGCCTCATGCTTCTGGTGGTGTTCCACATCGACCGTGGCACAATCCCCCAGGCCGTTGGCCCCATGCAGCAGCTGCGGATTGGGAAAATGCTGGTCGCCGCGGCCGATCTTGCGGGGGCCTTCGCCGTGGCCGAACCGGGGCCAGCGGGGGGGATCGAGATGCGAAATCACCGTCAGGATGTTCCGGCAGGCGATATCCCCGGCGACGCAGCCCGCCGTTCCGGTGATGGCCAGGACCTCCAGGTCCGGATCGACCACTGCCAGGGCAATGGCCAGCGCGTCCCCGATTCCCGGGTCGGCATCGATCAGCAATTTCTGAGGCAATGTTCACCTGCTGGGTCGGAAGGGAACGTCGGGCCTGCGATTTCATCCTAGGAGCCCGAGAGCGGCAGTTCAATTTGTTTGTTGCGACCCGTCGCGAAAAGGCCTTTGCAGGGAAGCGGTTAGGGCACAGTCCTTCGTGACCGCCGGGCCGCGTGCCGTCTTAGGGGGCGGGAAAAGGGCGCGGGAGGCTTCCGTCGGGCTCCGCTGAGGCCGCGGCCGCGGTTCAGACCATCGGCTCCGATCGCTTCACCAGCTGGAGGCAGACCCCCCAGGGATCCCGCAGCATCGCCAGGCGGTCGCCGTTGGAGGCGGACTCCGGTCCGCTGACGAGCGTGGCCCCGGCAGCGGTCAGGCGCTTCACGTCCCCCTCGACGTCCTTCGAGACGAAGGCGAAGTGCAGGGCCGGCGGAGCGATGCCCGGGAGGTCGAGGCTCGCCGCGTCGGTGTTCCCGTAGAGTTCGAGCATCACCTTGCCGCTGTCGTCCGCCAGGAAGTGACCCCAGGGACGCTCCATGAACCGCCGCTTGACCGTGAATCCCAGGTGATCGACATACCACCGCGCCATCGCCAGCGGATCGGGAACGTTCAGGGCGACGTGTTCGATTTTCACGGAAACCTCGATGTCGAAAAGGGACGGCGGCCGGCTCCGGCCGGGGCCGCGGCGCCGAAGTGTAGGCCAATCGGCCGGTTCGGGCAGCCGACCGCCGCCGCTTCCTGCCGCCCGGAACCGCTTTACACGCGGCGACGGATTGGCCACGATTCGCTGTTTCGCGTGTTTTCCAAGTTCCGGCAGCCGTTCATGTCCCTCCCCATTCCTCTCCCGTTCGAGCGTCCGATCTTCGATCTGGAGACGCAGCTCGAGCGACTGGAGTCCCAGGCGAATCCCTCCGAAACCACCCGCGACGCCATCCGGCAGATGCGGGTCGAGATCGCCCGCCTCAAGCGGGAGGTGTTCGACAACCTGAATCCGTGGGAAGTGGTCCAGCTCTCACGGCACGACATGCGGCCCAAGGCGTCGGACTACATCGAGCTTGTGTTCGACGAGTTCGTCGAGCTCCACGGCGACCGGGCCTTCAGCGACGACCGGGCCATCCTGACCGGCTTCGCCAAGCTCGACGACACACGGGTCATGCTCATCGCCCAGCAGAAGGGGCGGAACCTCAAGGAGCGGGTCGAACACAATTACGGGATGGCCCACCCCGAAGGCTACCGCAAGGCCCTCTCGAAAATGCAGATGGCGGCCAAGTACGGGCTGCCGATCATCTGCCTCATCGACACCGCCGGCGCCTATCCGGGGATCGGGGCCGAGGAACGGGGGCAGGCGTACCAGATCGCCTACAACCTGCGGGAAATGTCCCGCGTCGCGACGCCGATCGTCTGCGTCGTGATCGGGGAAGGGGGATCGGGCGGGGCGCTCGGGATCGGTATCGGCGATCACGTCGCGATGCTCCAGTTCTCGTACTACTCCGTCATCAGCCCCGAGGGCTGCGCAAGCATTCTCTGGAAGCATCAGCGGTTTGCGGACAAGGCGGCCCACGCCCTGCGGTTCACGGGCAAGGACCTGCTGTCGTTCGGCATCATTGACGAAGTGATTCCCGAGCCGCTCGGCGGCGCTCATCGCGACCATCGCCGGACCGCCGCGAACCTCAAGGCGTCGTTGAACGTCGCCCTCAAGTCCCTCTCGCAGATGGACAAGACCCAGCTCCTCGATCATCGCTACGGAAAGTTCCGCAAGATCGGGGCATTCGAAGAGAAGAGCGTGGAAGCGGTCGCCGAAGCGGCGGCGACATAGAGCCCGAGAGCGTTCGTGTCGGATCCCTTGACCCGGACGGGCGTCGATGCGAGGGATCCATCGCACCGACGCGCCCGACTACCGCAGCTTGATGTCGTCGAACCGGCTCTGCATCGCCGACGGCGCCGAAGACCAGAACCGCGGGCGGGCGGGAATCGTGCTCGGCGCGGAGGCGGCCGGCCGCGGCCGGGCCGACATCCAGGCGGACGCTTCTCCGCCCCCCTGGTAGCTCGCCAGGTTCGGGTCGATCAGCAGGGTGATCGGCCGTTCGCTCGCGTTCACGAACGAGTTCGAGGCGGAGCGGGTCGTCGAAACCGCCGCAGTCACGGCGACGCTGGACTCGGCGTTGTACGAGACCTGACGGTACCGGGCCGGCGCTTCGGCGGATGCGGCGTGCGCGACGCCGAGGGTCAGGATCAGGGTGGCGATCGTCTTGGGAAGGATGTTGGTCGACATGACACTGAGCTCCTCACATTCGGCCGCGTGATCAACTGAGCGTTGCGGCCGCCATCGATTACGGTCCCGCGTTCTTCGAGGATCACGGGACTGACTGACGTGGCGAAGGAAAAGCAGCCGGCGTGCCATGCGGGGGCGAAGGAATCGAGCGAAGGGGCGGGTGGCAATCTTTGCCGACTGTGACGGACGGCCCGCAACCGCCCCGGCCAACCGTGCCGAAGGGAGCGCCTCGGCGATCCGAATTCGATGTCGATTTGACGACGGCCTGTCGCGGCTGGATTGAAGGGATTTCCCAGGCCGTTTCAAGACGTCGACGGGGGCTGGGCGCCAGGGCAGGGGAGTGTGTGCGGCAGGCGGCGTTCACGCTCGAATCGAGGATGGCCGGCCTACTCAGTTCGTCGGCCCGCGCCGCCGCTCCAGCAGCACGTGCGACTCCGACTCCCAGACGGGGACGAGGTCGCCGCTCTGGATCGCAAGCTCGATGGCCGCCAGCAGCGGAGCCATCCGCTCGAACCACTCGGCATCGCGATCCGGGCCGATCGGGATCCGCGCCAGCAGAAGGTGCGTGACCGCCAGCGCGTCGAGTCGCTGCCTCAACTCCTCGGCGCTGCCGGAGTCCAGGCCGCTGAGTCCCCGCGGTTGAAAGAACGGTGTCCCGATCGTGCACCGCCTCGGGAGGTACAGGCTGCGGTGCTCCAGAAACAGGAGCAGGTGAGCATCCTGCGGCGTCCGGTCCCGCACTGCCTCGACCACCGGCACATACATCCCGTCCGTCCCGTCATCGACGTAGTCCCGCCAGGACCAGACACCGGCGATCGTCTCCCAGGAGCCCGCGTAGTAGCCCGCCGTCTTCCACGGGAGACTCCAGACCGCGAGTCCACAGAGCAGCATCGTCACGGCCCGACGCGCCGGAACGGAAAGCCCCGCCAGTCCCGCGGCCGCCGCCGGCAGAAGGGAGGCCATCGCGGGAATCGCGAACCGCGCCTGCTGCGCGGTGAGGTACCAGAACCCGTACAGGAGCCCCGCGATTGCGGCCCCGAGAAGCGGGAGGGGCGATCGTCCGGAGCGCAGGGACAAGCCCCATCCGGCGAGAGACAGCACGACGAGCCATTGCCATCCGAACGACCCGTCGTAGAGCCGCTCCTGGAAGGCGAGCAGGATCGGGGCTGCGAAGAACCCGGCCCCGCTCCGGAACCCGAAGTTCCCCCCGATGGCGTGGTGATACGCGCTCATGGCGATCCGGCCCGGATCGTCCGTGAACAGGCTTTCGAAGTAGGGGAAGAACGGATTGCCGGTGGCGAGCCACGGACGGACATAGAAGGGGATGCAGACAAGGAGGGCGGTCCCGAGACATCCGGCCCCCCGGGCCCACTTTGCCCGGACCGGACCCGGCCGCATCACGGAGACGATCAGCGGACCGATCAGGAGGAACGGGAGTCCCGTGAGCTTGACCGCCGCCGCCCCCCCCGACAGCAGTCCCGCCACCCAGGGGATCTGCCACCCTGTTTCCGCGTCGGAGTCCCGGCCTGCCGCGTCGGCCAGCCACAACAGGGCCGCCAGGTTCATGAACAGCAACGTCTCGGCGTAGCAGTTCGCGCCGATCATGAGGCTCCCCGGAGCCAGGGCCATGGAAAGGAACAGGACGTGTCCGCTCCAACCGGGCGCGCGACGCAAGACCACGCCCCGGAGCAGCCCGAGTCCGAGGATCCAGCATCCCCAGGAGGTCAGCTTCGGAGCGACCAGGCTCGCGATCGGCGCCACGACCCAGTGGAGGATCTCCTGCAGCGCCGGGAACGCGGAGTAGGGAAGGTCCCAGTCGACCTGGAACGCCCCCTCGTCCATCCAGCGCCGCGGGACAACGCACCGGTAGACCAGTTCGTCCCACCCCGTCGGGAGGGTCAGTGCCGGCCCGAGGGTCAACAACAACGGGCCGGCCCAGAGCCAGTCCCGGGGAAACGACGTCGCGTGAGGCGACTTGGAAGACCGCGTCGTCCCATCGCGTCGAGCGAGTCGCCAGCTCCTGACCCACGCACCGATCGCGACGACCGACACTGCCACGAGCGCCGCGATCCGTCCGCGGGGGGCGATGGGTGCTAACGACCCCATCAGAAGCGCGATCAGCCCCAGGCCGTTGAGTCCGAGGGCCACATCCAGGAGGGTTCGCCCCTTCCAGTCGGAGGGCGGAGACCAGCCGAACCGCAGGCCCCGCCCGATCGCCAGCGCGACGAACAGCAAGAGCCCGGCGGCCGCGATCGCCAGCGGCACCTGACCCGATGCCTCCAGCCCGACGATTTCCCTTCCGAGTGCCACCGCCTCTCTCCCGCGCGAGGGACGTCCGCTGACTCAGTCCCCCGGTTGTAATGCGCAATCACACCGTCAGCCACTTCGGACCGGCGGCGTTCGCGAAACACCGGTCCTTCCGGTCAGGCCTCTTGCTCCGGTTCGTCTGCTCCGACGGCGTTACGGGGATCGGATGTTGATCGCCGGCATCACCGGCATGCTGAAGTGAGGCGAGGGGAAGGGCGGTGAAGCGGGAGCAACGTCCCCGACCCGGCGGAGTCGAGCCGTCTGCGTTCGGGGAAGAATTTCCGGTTCTGCGTGGCAGTGTTGGGAGGCGAATTCCGGTTTCCAAATAGGGAGCTAATGAATCCGATCTGGTGCGAGGCGTGGAGAGCAATGTGTGAGGTTGGGCCGGGACTCGTCGCATTCACTCTGCCCGAGTTCCGGTTCCTTCAGCAATTGGCCTGGCTGGGCGATGCCAGTACGTCGGGGTTGGCCGACGACGAGTCGGGTTATGTCCGGGGGCTGATGGCCCAGGGGTTGGTGATCGATGACGGCCGAAGGGTTCGAATCATCGAGCGCGGCCTGCGGGCCGTGACCGCCCCGCCGGTCCATCAGACGGAAACGGAGGTCGTGCTCCTGAAACGGGACCTGGAGGAACAGTTTCGCCACTGGTCGTAGGACGCCCCTCGGGCCCCGGGACCAGTCGGTCCGTCGCCGAGGCGGACGGCCGGACCGAAGTCATCGGAAGGTGCGTCGGTTCGTCAGGACCAGCGAGGATGACGCTGTCGTCGGCTCGGACTTCATGGCGGCGGCACTTGTCCCTGGGGACCGTGCTCCCCGCGGTTCCGGCGCGATGAGCAGGCATGTGGTGACCGGGAAGGGGAATCGGAGGCTGCGGCTGCCGACCGACGTTTGAGCAACCTGCGCTGGCCCGCCTGGGTGTTCGCGTCCGATGCTCGTGATGGTCGGCAAAAGAAAACGCCCCCTGTGCATCGGGGGCGTTTTCGCCCAACTCGCCTGCGACGGAGAAGCGACCTTGAAAGAAGAGCGTCGCCGACACCCGAGCGCCGCCGCTTTCTGTTTCCCCGTCTCAGTCGGCATCTTGAGCGGACTCGGCGGTCCGGCGGGGCGTCGTCACAGGTTCTGTTCGTCGAGCGCCTTCTCTCGTTCATCCAGTTCTCTCGCCCGTGCGTTGAGATCGCGTTGCAGTTTTTCGAGCCGTCTGTGGTAGACCGCATATTTCGCCTCATAGCTCGCGCCGAGGTTTGTGATCTGCTGTTCGAGTCGGACGATCGCCTCCCGGTCCGCCGAGTGAAGGTGAAGCTGCCGGACCATGAGTCCATTCATCCCCAGCAGGAACACGACCAGGGCGAATGCCCGCCACTCACTCAGTGGCCTTGATCCGGGACGGTCGGCTGACATGGCGACTCTCCTGTGTGGCTGGCCAAAGCGGTACAGGGAGTTTCGACTCTCGCCCCAGCCGAATCAACGACTCCACAGGTTCGAGCGTCTTGGCCGCCTGCTCTGTCATGCACTGCCGGGGGATCGGCAGAGGGACGCTACTGGCGCGGAGAGGTCCTTCACTCCCCCGGGCGGACCGTTCTCCCTCTGGTCCTGGTCTCGGTGGATTTGCCATCGCTGCGGCAGAAAAGACGCCGGCCCGCCAGTGGTCCCTTCTCATCAGGCCTACCCAGATGGGGGCACAATCGACGACGGAGCTTGTCCTGGAGCCGACCGCCTTTCCCGTTTGCGGATCGATTTGAAAGAGGTCGTGAGCGGCTGACGACCGGAATGATCGACCAACGTTCGTAGGAATGTCTGAATGACGCCTGAAGGCGAAGGCGGAAGGAGGATCCTCCTGACCGGTCGCCCCTGAAGATCGCGCTCCTGGCTGGTCCTATGAACGATGCAATCGTCACAGGCGGATGGGGAGGATTCCGCATTACTACCGAGTGCCTGACTCACCTCGACTTCCCTCATTGCTCCGGCAAGCCGGATGCAGGTCCGCCTCTCGACTCCTTCGGCGCCAAAGGAGATCAATCGCTCTTCTTTCAGGGAGCTTCGGGCCATGTCGATCTATCGCGGTGATCCAAACAAGATTGGCCGTCCCAATTGGGAGGTCTTACCGGTTGATCCTCGTCGGACGACGATGGGAAATCCGCCGACGTATGGACGTGGCGTTGACGCCGGAGGGCTGCTGAGAAGCCTTCTGCAGGCGGCTGCCGACGTCGCTGGCAACTCCGCTGCCGCCGGAGCAGGGCAGGGGGCCGGTTTGCCTGTCAGGAGGGAACCATGAGAGGGCATCGGAGGTGCAATGTCTCCTGGGCAGCCCGCGCAGGCCTTTGCTTTGCGTCATCGCTGCTGATCGGGATCTCGGTGTCGTCGTCGTTCGTCGCCGGTCTGCACGGCGCGCTGCTATCGGGAGCCGCCGCGGCCGCCCTGGTCAGCGCCTGTCAGTGGCAACGCCGCGAAGTACGACGTCGACTGCTTCTGGAACGACTGAACCGTACCGTTCTCCGCAGCACGCAACGTGCGGCGGTCAGGCGACCGGCCTGGCGAGTCGTCACACCCGGGTACCGCCGGGACGTGACCGCCACGCTGGAACGATCGGCGTCGGTGCGTGCGCAGTACGCCGCGCTCGTCGCCTTCGGCCTGCAACACGTGGGGAAGGACCAATGAAAAAGAGACTCTGGACACTCGATGAGCTCGACCTGGCGGAGGAGCATTCGCCGCTGATCTCTCGCTTTACGATCGCCGTCCTGTCGGCCCTGCTGACCGGCATGACGCTGGGCTACGCGCTGCCGGGGCAAGTCCGTCTGTTGACCGGCGCGGCGGCCGCCCTCGGTCTCCTGTACTACGTGTACCGGTCCCTGATTGTGCGGGACCACCTCCGGGAACGAGCCGATCGAAGCCGGGCCGACGCGGAGAGACGGCTCCAGAAGCTGAGCGCGGAGTACTCGACCTTCGGCTAGGAAGCCCTCTGTCGTTAACCCGCCAGGCCCTTTCAATACTCCGAAGCCGATCCCTGGTATAGGGGTCGCGGAGGCAGGAGTTGGACGGCACCTCCAGCTCCTGCCTTTGTCTTGATGAGCCGCTGCCGAACGCTTGAGCGCTGGAGCAGGCCCGCCCGGCGCTCGCGTTCGGCATGCGTTCACTGCCGGAGCGGGCAGGGGAGTGATGGCGTCGGGGGCAGGGGGCAGGCGCCGCCTTTGACCATCTTCGACCTTGGGGGCAACTTCACATTCCAGAGTGCCCGTCTGTCGAACGCGGTGCTTGATCCACACATGGCAGCGGCCCAGCGTTCCCAGTAACGTGGCCTCACAATGAGTTCGAACCCGATCGCCGCGACCCCAAACCCGCTGAATGTTCTGGTCGTGGAAGACCATCTTGACGCAGCCAGAATCCTGGCACAGTTACTGGAGATGTTCGGCCACACGGTCCGGCTGGCGAGGACGGGTCCTGTTGCTCTGGAGATGTGTGCTTTGGATCGGCCAGACGTCGTGCTACTGGATCTGGCCCTTCCAGGCATCGACGGGTACGAAGTCGCGGCGCGTCTTCGTTCTCGGCCAGACTGCCGAAACATCACCATCTGCGCTGTCACAGGTTTCTCCCTCACGGAATCGGAAAAGCAGAAGCTCTCCCGATCGGGGTTCAACCACTACTTCACGAAACCGATGGACGTAACGAAAGTCGCCCACGTCTTCGATCACATTGTCCCGGCGGCCCGTTGAGGGACAGCATCTGTTCCGGCGAAGAACATCTCACACGCCACCAGGATGAGACATACAATCCGGAGGGGTTGGGGCCCGGCCAAAGCTGGGACGAGGGGCAGATGCCGTCACCCGCGGACTTGTCAGCAAGATGAAGCACGTCCTTGCATTCGCATACTTTTTCCTTGTCTCATTCGCTGCCGCCGCGTTGGGGGCGCTGGCCACGACCCCTGAAATCGATGGGTGGTATCGTTCCCTGGTTCGCCCCCAATGGACGCCGCCCGATGCCGTGTTCGGCCCCGTGTGGACCGCTCTGTATTTGCTGATGGCGATCTCGGCCTGGCTGGTCTGGCGTGCGGCGGGCTTCCAACGAGCGGTTCTGCCGCTGGTCTGGTTTCATGTTCAACTGACGTTGAACGTCCTGTGGTCATGGATCTTCTTCCACCTTCATCAGCCGGGGTGGGCATTCGCGGAGATCCTCTGCTTGTGGGGAGCGATCGCGGTCACGATTTTTCAGTTCTTCCGGATACGGCAGCTCGCAGGCATGTTGATGCTGCCCTACCTGGCCTGGGTCTCTTTTGCCGCGGGCCTGAACTTCACGATCTGGCAGCTCAACCGCGGAGGTCTCTAGCGCCTGATGTGCACGATCGGCCACCGTCTTTTTCCGGTTATGGCCCGTTGTCTGGCGGAAGAGGGCACGACACGACCACATGGCCGATTTGCCGGCGAGTCCGTCCGTCACCTTACAGCTTCGGCGTCAGGACGAGTGCCCCTCCCCCCTTCCCACCGAAGGGAGGCGTGCCGACGAACACCAGATTGACGGCGTTATTCGTGAGCTTCCCCCGCAACTTCCATTGCGAGACGCCCTGTTTCTCCGAGCGTCGTGTCCTGATCAACTCGCCAGCACAATTCCGAGCTCAGCCAGCCGAGAGTTTTGCAGGACCCAGTTCTGTCGGTCTTTCGAGTCACCATTGACCAGCGTGCATTCCCGAAACACCTTCGTGCCGAGCGGCGTCAAAGTCGCCAGCCCCCGTGAGACGGACACGAACCCTTTCTTCCGAAGTGCTGCCAACGGGACCGGGTCAAGCAGCCTGGACTTCACACCAGTGAACGTCAGCTCCAGACGACGCATCAGTAAGCCTTCGTGGCAGTGGAAGACGACGGCCGTCTCCGATTCAACAGAACTCAGCATTTCCATCCTGGGGGTGCAATTTTCGGGGGGCACATCCTGACCACAACCGCGGGAATAGAACAGACCGCGACCCGTGTTCGCTCGAAAGTTCGCGACATTGAGAAGAACAGCACCGATGGCCCTTCCGGGCCTGTTTTGATCCAGATTGTGGCGACGGCGAGCCTCCGGGACGCCGGACCTGCGGAGGCCGCCGCCGGGGCATGTTGCAAGAGAGAAAACCCAACGGAGGAGCGGCGGCGCTGCGTAAGCCGGGCTCCTCGCGTTGGGCGTCGATGCTTTACTGGGTCAGCAGGACCGGCATGGCGTAGGCGAGATCACGGAAGGCCGCTTCCAGCTCGGCTGCGTTCTGCGCGAAATAGTGCCGGCCGCCGGTGATCGTCGCGATCTCGACCATCTCGTTCTGCTGAGCTCCCGGCAGAAAGGTGATGGTGTGGATGACGATTCCCCTCCCTCTCGCCGTGCGAGCCACTTCGACCGGATCCGATCCCTGGTTCCAGAGTCCATCGGTCATGAGGACGATGGTCTTCTTTGCCAGCGGCTTTGACGTGTCCTGCTCCAGCATCCGGAGGGCTTCGGTCAACCCGGCGGACATGTTCGTGGCGCCGAGCATCACATTCGACGCCCGGGCCTCGATCTTCTTCTTGAGGCCCTTCTTCTTTCCGTTGCCGTTCAGCAGCCCGTTGATGACGGTGTCGGTCAGCTCCAGGTCTCGGGCAGTCACCGCCGAGGTCACTTTTGTCAGAAGGTATTCGACCGAGTTCCGCGTGATCTCGGAGGACCAGGTGACGATGCCGACGCGAGGCTGGAAGTTCGCCCGGCCGATGATCTCGTCGAAGGCGTCCACCGCCTTCATCAGCGCGGCCCAGCGGCTCAGCGTCGCGTGGGGTGGCAATGTGATTCCCACCGGATAGCCGGGGATACCGGGCGGATACTTCCAGTCGACGCCCGACAGGTCGAAGGCCATTGAGTGCGACCGGTCGAGGGCCAGGATGATGTCCTGATCAAACTGCCGATGGTTCGGACGCTTCTCTTTTCCAGATGCGTCCACCTCCGCAGGCTGTCCGAGGAGCAGCGAACGACCGTCGATCGTCTGGCGGGTTCTGGCCTGGTGAGCCTCGAGAACTCGCAAGGCCGCCTGACCGAGCGGGGCTATCGCCTGGCGTTCGCCGAGCCGTGGTACGCGGGGGGCGGTGTGGCGTTCTTCTGGTGCGAACAGATGGTCTTCGAGCCGAGGCCCGTTTAGCAGGGAAGGGGGCGGGGGGGGCCCGAGTTTCCAGACTCAAGTCCGTTTTCCATCGATGGTGCGCAGGCACGACGTGTGCGTAAGTGGCGGTCGTGCCGCAAACGCCCACGAGTGACAGCCATGTATCACGACGAAATGCTCAGTTGCCCGTCGACCGGACCCCGGGGCGGCCTGATCCTGCTCGGGATCGAACTGCGGACCCTCTCGGAGATTGCGGACGGTCGGTTCACGCCGGGCTCAATCTCTCTGCCGGTGCGTGACGCTGTTGAACTGTTGGAGCGGTTCGGCCTGGTTGCCGAGCGAGGCGAACGGTACAAGGTGACCGACCGGGGGCACCGCCTGCTGGTCGCCGAGCCGACATATCGCACCGGCGGCTTCTATCGCTATGACCTGGCGGACCTCCTCGGCTGAGAATCGGCCAAAGGGGCATCCTCGGTAGCCCGCAGCGCCTCAGCGCTTGCACACCGTGCCAGCTCGGGCAGCTGGACCGTTCAGTCCTCCGCCTCGGGTTCGATCACACAGATGGCGTAATGCCGGCCGCCGTCCTGGATGAGCTTCATTGTGCACATCAGCCGCCTCGTCGGCGGACGTTGTCGCGACCACACCACGCCGGCGGTGATGGCGACCAGGAGCAGGACAGTGATAGCGGCGTGGCTCTTCCGCATCGGTCGGCTACCGCCTTGAGAGAGGGCTTGACACGGTTACCGATACCCCGTTTCTCTTCTCGAGGCAATTCGGGCCTCGGGGGATTCCTCAGCAGCACCCCGTCTACTCAACAGGTTGTTGTTGAGACCGAGCGGCTTTGAGCCGGTCGATTTCCTGTCGCAACCCGGTCACCTCCGTCGTGAGCTCCTCGACACGCCGCTGGACGGCGACGAGCTGCTCGTGCTGCTGCCGGTCCCAGCCGTCCTCGTGGACGACCCGCCATCCCTGGAATGCGAAGTACGTCAGGACGATCCCGTAGAAGATCAGTTCGGGCAGTCGGCTGGCTGAAGCGGGGCGGTCTTGCGACATTCGGTCAATCTCCCTTGTGCTGGCCGGGGGGAGGAGAGTTTCGGCTGCCGAGCGGCGAGGATCAACTACTCAACAGGAATCGGCTGGTGTGGCTTTGGCGCTGCGTCGGCCAGCTTCCGGACGGCTTCGAGTTCCACCCGGAGCTGCTCGACCTGCTTTTGAAGCTGCAGCGTCGTTTCCCGATCGCGCTGGCGTTCGGACAGGGCTTTGAGTGAGAAGCCGTTCAGGATGATGAAAAAGAAGCATCCCGCGAGCGCGCAGGCCGTGCTGAGGGGCAGGGCGCGGGACCGGTCGGTCGACATGGGCGAGGGCTGTGGAAAGGGGGGCGGCGGTGCGTGAGATTCGAAGGCCGGCAACCCGAATCACCTGCTCCGCAGTCTCGGCGGACTGGCTGTGTCCCGAAACTGCAGAGCCACCCAAAATCATTGCGGGCACGGTGGCTGTATCAAGGGGCATTCCGAGGGTGATTGCTCGCACGTTTGCACGCGTTTCCCGCCCCGACGGCGGCCGCCAAGCCGGATCAGAAGGAGTTCGAGGAGGAAGCGGAACGCCGGGTCACCGTCAGCAGCTCGGAGACCCGGAGGGAACCGATCTTCGGGATCGAGAAGGGGGATCGCCAACCGTGGAGCGTCAGGGATCGCAGTCGAGATCCCGCAGGCTATGCGAGGAGTCGGAGTGGCGGGCCTGGCCCGTTGAGGGGACGCCATGGGCCCGGAGTTGCGCCGCTTGCAGCGGCTGGCGCGCGAAGAACTCGGGAACCGGCGTGTCGGTTAGCGAGCGAGTGAGTGAGCTCGACGAGTTCAGCGAATCGAAGCGGAGCATCAGGGTCCGGACCGTCAACAGGCCGGTTGCCGCTATCGGGCAAGGGGTGACTGTTTGGGAGCGTCAGCGGCCGGGTCGGCTCGTTCGATCAGGCGGGGTGGTGAGGGCGTCGTTGCGAACCGCGGGGTCAAGTTTCATTGCTTCTATCAGTGCTTCCTCGTCGTACATGAGCGGCTTGTAGAGCCAGAGCTCGTCCAAGGTCTTCTGGTAGTCGGCCTCCGTGTCCGCGGCCAAGCGCTTCAGCGAATCGTTGCTGGCTCTGGCTGCCGTCAGCTGATGCTCTGCGGCCCATCGCATGCTCGCCTCGTTCAGCCAGCCGAGGGCCAGGACAACAGTCGCCACCAGAAGCCCGATGGTACTGAGTCGAGATTCTGGGCATGATCAACCGCCTTCGCGAGGGGGACGGGGTGACGTCGCATGATGGACGACGAGGCCGACAGTCCATCCCCCGATTCCACCGACGAAAAGCCCGAGGAACAGCGCGCCGATAAATGGGTTACCGCAAATCGGAGCGTCGGGGTTTTCAGCACGCATTCGTGCGGCCCAGCGAGCGGCGGAGACGGAGCTGGCGGTGCAGCCGCAAAGTATCCCCAGCAGCGAGAAGAGGCAGCCGAACTGCTCATGTCTCGGAAACGTCAGTGGCATGGGCTACCTCTGAGGCTGCGGGATGGCTCTTTTCCCCATCGATCGTATCACGGTGGTTCTGGCTGGAGGGAGGGGCACTGGTGTCGCGCGTCAGCCCGGTTTCTTGCCTCAAGGCAATTCTGGCCGCCAAGGCGCATCTGAAACAGACCAGGTGACGAGCGTGGCCCCGTTGGGCACCACTTGGACCATCGTCTCTTGTTAGCGCGCTACATCCGAATGCAGGCGAACTCCTCGTCGGATTACCGAAAAGGTGGCGGAATTCTGGCTCGTTCGGTGTGAGGGCGGTGTTAAAACAGCCGAACCTCTTTGATGCACCGATGAGCGAGGCTGCCATGCTTTTTGAGCGTTGGTCTCACGTCTTGGTTCTCGAAGTTGACCGTCCGTTGCTTCGTACGCTTCTCTTTTCGAGGTTCGTGCACCTCGGCTGGCTGACGGACGCGGAGCGAGGGGCAGGGGCGGGGGCCCGCGAGCGACGTCCGATCTGAGAACCGTTCAGCGGGTGTGTCTGGTGCGGGCGAGATTCTTGGCGGGACCGATGGGCTCGGTTCTGCGATGCGCTGTCGAAACGGAGAACGATGATCATGTACAGGTTCATGTTGAGCGAGGCCGAATGGGATTGGCTTGTCCGACTGCAATTCACGCCTCGTCGACTTGCTGCCACCCTTGAAGAGGTGGGATCGCTGGTCGTAGCGAATCTCCTCCGCTTGAAACTGGTGGAAGAGGTCGAGGGCTACCACCACCTGACGGAGCGAGGCACGCGGCTGATCGAGACTCCGCCTCGCCCCCTCCCGGACGGCAGCCGGATCGTGAAGCTGCAGTGGGTCAAGCCTCCGGCCGACTCGGCGTGAGATCGCAGAGGCGACCAGCAGCTGCGGCATTGCGGTCCCGGCTCCGGCTCAGGGCAGGGACGGAGGCCCAGCGTGTTGCCACAAGGCAATTCCGGCCCCGCCTGGGCTTCGGGCCGGTTCGGGATCTCGATCGTGGCGGATCCGGCGCTGCTCGCCCAACCGGTGGAGCTGAAGCTCCAGAGCGCGACCGCTAAGGAGTTGCTCTCGGCGATCGCCCACCAGGTCGGGGCTCAGGTCACGAAGAGCGGGGGCGTCTACCTCCTCGGCACCCTCCGGCCGGAAGACCGAGGGGCATTCGTGAAGCGGGTCCGCCGGCTGAGTGAGGCGCAGCTCCGGGAGGTCTGTCAGCAGATGCTGTCGGACGTGGGGCGAGTCTCGGCCTTCAAAGACGGGCTTGTGGTCGTCACCGATACGGTGGAAGTCCTCAACCGGGTCGCGGACCTGCTGGAGAGCGTCGAAGCGGCCGAGGCGGTGACGTGGGTCGTGCAAATGCACGTCGTGCAGCTCACCGACCGGGACATCCGGGATCTCGGCCTGGACACCGTGCCGGCCCTCGAAGTGGCGGCCGTTCTGGGCGATGCCTCCTCCGGCAAGCTGCTCTCCGTCGAGACCGACCTGACGGCCAGCCTGAAAAGCGTCCTTCAGTTCGCCAACGAGAAGGGCAGGGCGGGCGTCCTGGCGGAACCGCTGTTCCTGCTAGTCGACGGGGAAGAAGGGATTCTCAACCGCACCAGGCGTGTGCCGGTCGAGAACTCGGTTATTGACCCGCGATCCGGGGCGATCTCGCGGAACTACTCGTTCACGGAGGTCGGCTTGCAGTTTCGGCTGACCCTGCGGGAGCTGAACTGGAAGACGGCACGAGCGAACATCTTCATCAGCCTGGGCGACGTAGAGGCCCAAGGGGAGGAAGGGCGTCCGCCGATCACCCGGCAACAGGAGATGACGCTCTCGGCCGACATGACGGCCGGCGGGGTCTACCTGGTCGGAGCGCTGCGAGACGGGAACTCCGAGAGCTCACAGAAAGGCGGGCTCAAGTTGGGCGGCGTGAATCGAGCCCAACAGACGGAAACACTGGTGTTCGCGCGCGTCGCACGCGTAGCCGCACCAGTCTTCAGCGGACCGGAATCGGAAAGAGACCAAACCAGTGCGAGACGGGGGCAAGCAACCGTGGCAGCACCGGTCATTCCGGGGGCCGAACCGGCGTACGCAATGCGGGGGGCAGGGACGGGGAAGAGGAGCGAGCTAAGGGCTCAACGGACCTTCTCGATCACCGGGGGCTTCCACGAGTCATCGAGGATCGCCTCTTTCCCCCAGTAGGCGCGGATGTAGAGCGAGAACGTTCCATCCGGGGCCGGCAGCCAGTTCGACTCCTTGTCGCCACCGGGAGACTGGCCGCCGGCGTAGAGCGTGAGCGAGCCGTCGGGATTCAGCTTAAGCGTCTTGTTCTTCGTTCCCAGCGAGTACCGCTTCAGCTCGTTCGGATGGAACAGTTGCTTGTCGTTGTAGAGCGTGAGTGACCAGAAGACTTCCACCGCCGGAGTCTGTCCCTTAGCGAACGTGACCGAATACAGACCGCGGCCGTGGAGCGGAGCGCCGCTCGAGTCGTAGTCGGTGTAGAAGTACTGCGCCTCGTTCGGCTTGTTATCGAACATGTTCGACCGCGCCGTGCCGGTGCGGTTGAAGTAGTCGTAGCCCCACTTCGCATTGTTGGGCGAGCGGTTCCAGCCGTTCCCCGCGGGGCGGCCGTTGTACTTCGACTGGAAGAACGGAGTAATGACTTCCTTCTCCGTCTCCACCGCAACTTCGGTCAGGAGGGTCTTGATCTCAGGGTCCTTCGCGGCCGCGGCGAGGAGCGCCCGGAATTGGGCGTACATCGCCTCTTCCCCCGGCAGCGGCGGAACGGTCTCGAGCACTTCTGGGAACTGATCGAAAAACTTTTCGGGAATCACCCACTTAGTTGCGCGGCCCCCTTCGGACTTCGGTCCGGCGATCACCGGCGCCGATTTCCAATCGATCGTCTTCATCGTCCCGTCGAAGTCCTTGAGGGGATAGAAGACGACCTGATTGATCGCAGGCTGGATCGCGGCCCGGTCCTCCGCGGTGTCGTCCATGAAGATCCGCGGGATCGCATTGGCGAGCTTGGAAGGGCTGCGGAGGACCGCCTCGATCCCCTTCGGCTTGTCCCCTTTCCACTCCGGCCCGACCAGGAGATAGAAGCCGGGCTTCGACCCGTAGGGCTTTCCAAGTTCGCCGAACTGGTCGGTCCGGACGTCATAGAGGGCGTAGACCCAGAACCGGTCGCCGAAGTCGGGGACTTGGGCCACGACCGGCTCCTCGTCCAGTGAGAAGAAGCCTAGGCCGTAAACGACATCCTGGTTGGGGCAGGTGACAAATGTCTCCGAGGGCTCAATGTAGTCATGCAGCATGCCAATCTGACCGCGGGGAGCGGCGGGGAGAACGCCGTTGAGCAGTCCCGGTTGCGGGGCCTGGGTGATCTTCGCTCGCAGGTTGATCATATTGATCATCGGCCAGCCCCAGACATACGCCTGCCGAGCCACGGTCCGGACATACCCGACGGGCATCCGCACCCCGGCGGCTGGAAGCGTCACATCGGCCGGCGTTGCCGGCGACTGAACCTGTTGCGGGAACGCTTTCGATGCCGGCAACACGAGAAGTGCGAGGACACACGCATGAGTAATGGCCCTCATTGCGAATGCCTTCTGGTGAGATTTCGCGTCCGAGCGAGCCTTTGAAGGCGCCCAGGAACTCGGAAGAAGGGTCGTTCCAAGCTTAACCCCATGTGATGTGAGAGGAAACGGCCGCGACCGGTGGCTTCATGGGGCGGTCCATCGTTGCCCGTGCGATAAGAGCCGTCGGTCCGCGGATATCCTTTGGAGCTGACGACATCTAAAGACGTGATTCGGAGTGCTTCTGGCTCCGGGGTAAGCGGCCGGGGTCCCCTCTGGGGTGGCCGCGCCCCCCGGACCCGGGCCGCAGGCCGATCAAGATACGAAAAAACCGGCTCGGGAACTCATGCAGGCGGGCCAGCACTGCTTTCGCTCAACCGAAGCCGGTCAAACAGGTATTCTACGAACGACGAGAACGGGAAAAGGTGAAAGCGTGGTGGACGGTGAAGAGATCATCGGTGTTGCTCGTCGTTGCAGTCCTTGCCTTCGTCCTTGCCGTGTACTTCGTCCTCCGGGTGCTCTCATCATGGTCCCAGATTGCCCGCGAGGCGTGAGTCAGGTGGGGGAGAACCCCAGTGCGGCAGGTTGAAGGCCGGGCGGGAAAACCCCCTTCTTGATCTTCGCCTCGATCTCGGGCCCGTAGACATCCTGCAGGTCGGCCAGCTCGGCCGGCGTCAGCGAGGCGAGGAACTCCTCGGCGTACTTGATCCCGATCGCCTTGAGGATGGCCCGGCCCTGTGAAAAGTCCTTGATGAACCACAGGCGGTCCCGGCTCGCGAGCATGGCCGCTTCTTTCAGGTACTCCGCCAGGTAGGTCATGACGCCGGAGGCTTTAATCTTCCCGGTCTGCCAGATGTGCGACAGGGGATTCATGGCGTCCGGACCGCCGCGACCGCCGCCGGCTGCCCAGTGGATCGAGTTCGACCGGATCGGAAACGACAGCTCCAGAAGCGGCAGCCACTTCACCGCCGCCGCCGGGTGCTTCATGCAATACGCCTGGAACCGGCGGTTGATCCAGGCCAGGACGATCCGCTGGCGGACGAGGATGTCCGGCGTCTTGGTCTTCGGTTCGTCCTCGGCCGCCTCCTTTTCCGCCTGGGCCTGGGCGTCGTCGGTGATCTTCTTCCAGGCGGCGACATTGAAGGCAACCGGCTTCCCGTTGAGGTTCCGGATGTCGAGCTCCGTCCGGTGGGCCTCGTAGAGGGGCAGGGGCCTCGTTTTCTCGGGAGCATGGCAGGGCCGGCTGATGTCGTTGACGTACTTGGCCGCTTCCTCTTCCCAATCCTTGACCGTGATCGACTTCGAGGTGGTGAGGCAGTTGTAGAGCTGGGCCAGCTCTTTCGGGAGCTTCTCATGCACCTGGCTCAAGGCGGGAATGATCCGGGCGTGGGTCGGGTCGGCCAGTCCCTTCCGGAGCAGGAGCTGCCACTCTTCCGGCAGCTCCAGGAGCGCCAGCGATCGCGAGAGGGCCGCCTCGCCATAACCGAGGGCCGCGGCGGCCGCCTTCTGCTTTCCCTTTCCGGTCTGCATGTCGACCAGGGCCCGGAGCTCCGTCGCTTTCTCGATGGGGTTGAGGTCTTTCCGCTCGAGGTTCTCGATGATCCGGAGGGTGTGCTCCTGCTGGACGGTCATTCCCTTCGGGTAGGTCCGGCAGACGACCTCCTTCAATCCGGCCAGGCCGGCGGCGATCACCCGGCGGGTGCCGTAGATGATCGTCCCGTCATCCCGCACGGCCGGCTCCTGCAGGATGCCGTTGACCTTGATCGAGGCGGCAAGGGCCTTCGTGTCGGGATCGTTCTCGATGTCGAGCCGGGCATTGAGCTCGGACCGTTTCAGGTCGGAGAGCTTCCAGGCCTTGAGCGTGTACGTACCGGTAGCGCGGACCATGAGCGGGGTCTCCTGAGAGAGATTGAAGAGAGAGGGCCAAAGAGGTCCCGGCCGAAAGCGATGGCCGGGACGGTTCAGGAAGCGGGTCGTTACTCGGCCGAAGCCGGCGTCAGGTAGGGGAGATACCGCTCAAGGTGGGCCACCCGGCGGGAGAGGGTTTGTACCTGGGCGTTGGTCAGCACGACGCCGGCGAAGGCAATGAGCATGCCGAGGGCGAGCCAGGTCCATTTCTCGCGAAACATGGGGAACACTCCGTTCAAAAGGGGATGTGATGCATCCCGAGGGAATAGCCTGTCAGGAAGTCAAACAGGCGTTGGTCGTGCGAGTCGGGGTCGTGGGCGATCGCGGACGGCACCTGGCGGTCCTTGATCCGGATCAGCCAGACCCAGAAGTTGCCGACGCGCTCGGGCCGGATCTCGAAGCCGCAGCGATACGCCAGGTCGTCGAGGGCCGGGGCCAGCTCCGGCGGTTCGTCCGGATCCGGATCGGGCAGGGGGCAGAGCAGGGGATCCCAGCGGGGACCGTGGATCAGCCGGACGTTGCCGCAGGTGGGGCAGGTCTCCGTTTCGAGGGTCATGGAGTTCCGTTTCTTGACTCAAGTCAATTTCGCGGACAGGTTCCGGCCAACGAGCCGGCCAGCCGGGGCAGCGATCCATTGGGGAACCGCGTCGCTCGGCAGCCTGGGTGAAGGGGTCTCACCCCTTCTCCGCCGGAAGGCCCAGCGGAGCGACCCCGCATTCAAAACCCCGTCCGTCCGAGGGGCCTGCGGTGGATTCGTCGTAGGGCTCACCCGGGGGTTCCCTGCGACGAATTCACCGCTGAGCCCCCTCGGACACAAAAGAGCCGGCTGCATAGCCGACCCTGAGCGTCAGGGATCGCAGTGGAGACCCCGCAGGCTTTGCGGGGAGTCGGAACGGAGAGCCCGGCCCGTTGAGGGGACGCCATAGGCCCGGAGTCACGCAGCTTGCAGCGGCTGGCGCGCGAAGAACTCAGGAACCTGCGTATCGGTTAGCACGCGAACAACCTTCGGCAGCGTCTCGGCGCGCCGGGGCGGATCAGTACAAACCCGGACCGTGGAAAGTCCGGTCGCCGGAGTCGCGCAAGGGTGGACCGGGCGTCAGCCCGGATTCTTCCCTCGGATCGGCGTGGGCTATCCCCACCGCTTTCAGATTGCGAGCGCGGCCCGGGGAGTGGACAGTGGGGGCCGATGCCCTTGGGGTTTTACCGGGGCGGCTCAAAGGGTGCGGCAATGACTCTCCTGGTTTCGATCTACTGGCGTGACCGCGAGACAGGGCGGATGGAATCGTTGACTGACTGGAACGATGGGCACCATATGGCCGGACCGGAGGCGGCGCGAGAGTCGGTGTGGGGATCCGAGATTGTCCGTCGACAGGGGGCAACGTTCTTGCCGCAGCTAGCGAGTTCAAACCTGTGGGTTGCGCCGGATGAGCTCGACGCGTTTGAAGAGGAGGTGCGACACCTGCTCGCGAACGTTGACGAGTTGAGGCGGGAGCTGGGGCGCGGGCCAGAGTGCTTGCTCCCTCACTACCTCGGCAATTTCATCCGTGCTGCCGACGCAGCGCGGGCTCGGGGTGGTGGCGTCAGCATCGACTGAATGCTGATCCGCCTGCGTGGCAGGACGGGGGGGGCGGGAAAAGTTGCCTCAAGGCAATTTTGGCCCCGGGGGGGGTTCCTCAGTATCACCCCCCCATCTACTCCACAGGTTGCTGCTGAGTCTCAGGGGGTTTGAGCCGGTTGATTTCCCGCCGCAGCTCTTTGACCTCGACACGGAGTTCGTGGAGCTGCTCCTGCACTCCCCTCACGGTTTCGAAATCGCGATGTTCGCGGCCGACCTGTCCGAACCATCGCCAGGCCAGGAATGCGAAGTACGCCAGGGCTAGCCCGACCATAACCTCAAAGGGCGTCACCGGGATCACGGCGAGCGTTCCCAGGGCGAAGCCGTCGTGGTGAATCAACATGTTGAGGCCTTCGGGCGACACTGGCAGACTCTCGTGTGGATGGCCAAGCGGTGCAGGGAGTTTCGACAGTCCCGCAGCCCCGATCAACTACTCAACAGGATCGGCGGTCTGCTCGGGGCCCGGCGCGGCTCGCCGGCCCGAGAGCATTGCGCGCACAGTGTCCGAATCGAGCGTCTTCCCGGGGTTGAATGCGCGCACTTCTGCGCGCGTCCGCTGCGCAACGGCGGTCTCCAGGGCCGGCCACAACGGGATCAGAACGCACATCGCTCCGAGGGTGAAGCAGGCTTCGTGTGACAGTGTGTTGAGGCGTTCTGGAGACATTGGCGAAGGCCCTGGAGGATGAAGCTGGCCGGAAACCGGTCGCGGACGCTCCTGGGATGTCCCTCAGAGGCCCGTTTCGGTATTTTCCCGGAAATCCCCAGGAATTCCAGGATCTGGACTTAACATAACGGACATTGGCAACCGTTGTGTATCTGTAATGAAGTTGCAGGCTTTTTCTTTGGGGTAAGAGACGGGGGCGGAGCGAGTTAGCACCTCGCTCAACGCCCCCTTGTCCATCGGTGTGACCTTGGGAGTCGCCGATGAACGGACCTACCCCTATCCGCTCTGCGGATCGGCGTCAATCGTCGTTGGTGGCTTTGGTGCGCACCGCCCATGCTGTGGGGCGGAGTAGCTCAACAGTAAACGCACGGGGCGGTTGCGCTTTCGAGCCAGTGCGTGAGCATGGCCTTTCGTCATGTGCGCCGTCGGTAAGGACCGGAGGGGCTGGCACCCCCTCCGGTTCGACCTGGCATGAAGCCAGGGAAATTGCAGGGACGCGACCGCAGGATGCGGTTTATAAGACGGCGTAAATAGGGCGGGGGCTGGAGTCGTTACCGACGGCGAAAGCATACGAGGTTAGGAAGCCCCGGACCCCGCTTCTTATTGGCTTCACGAGCTACTTATTAGATTAACAGACGGAGTTGACAGGGATGATCCAGAAGCGCATGGAGTTGATGTGCATCTCAAAGCAGGAGCGCCCGGGGAAGGGTGAGGGAGCCGATCAGCGGTTCTATTATAACGGCACGTTCACCGGGTTCGGTTTCACCTGGGAACAGATGAAGCTGACGCAGGATCAGTTCAACAAGTTCCAGGCCGGCGGCACTTACGAGGTCGACGTTTCGCTGATCCCCTCCGTCGCCAAGTTCGAGGGCCGTTTCCGCCCCGAGGCGGTCTACAAAATCCAGCTCGGCGCGATCCGCGAGAAGTCGCCGCCGCCGGGGCCTGATCCCCGCCAGGAGCGCTCCGCAGCTCCGCCGGCTGATCGTCGTCCAGTGCCGGCCTCTGCCGGCCAGTAGCAGGGATGGGGACGGGGCGGCGGGTGTCTTTGGCGAGCGCCCGCCGTCCCACCTTCTGAGGGGTTTGGGCCGTGGAAATGCTCGATGTTCTGCACGAGTGCCTCAATATCTTGATGGCGGTTGCCAACCTCATCGCGTCTGTGGCGCTCTGCTGGGCGGTCGGGCAAATCGGCGCGCGTCAAACTCCGGTCCCTCATCAAATCTGCTCGAAGTGCGGCTCCTTCGTCCTGGACGAAGACGGAAGCCGCAAGCGTTTTAGCTGCTCCTGCAGGGCTCTCCGGTTTGAGGTCAAGCCCTGAGCCGCTTTCTCTGGTGCCTGTCCCTCTCCCTCCTCAGTGGCTTGCCCCTTCCCATGCTCAACATCTCCGTCTTTCAAGCGTTTATCGGGCTGTGTGCAGCCTTTGTCGTTGGCATCCTCTCGACGTCCGCGATGGCGGGCGTAGTTCTGCACCTGGTGACCTATGGTCAGCAATTCGGCGGGTTTAATAACGGTCGACACCGGCCCCAAGCCGCTCCACCCCGTCCTGTGGCTCGTCCGTCTCGGACAGTTGGACGACCACTCTCGGGAGTCCTTGCAGAGTGCGGTAGCGACCTGGGACCAGGGGAACCGGGCGGCCACGGTCGAATGGCTCCGCGAGCTTATGAGCCATATCCGGAGTCAGGTAACAACCACTGACAACCGCGAAGCGGCGCTAACAGCGCTGGGTGACATGGTCGAGCGCCTCGAAGTTGAGGCGCTCAAGGTCGAGCTGTTCTGGATCTGCGGGGTTCCTGCCGATGCTCACGTTCGCGGTACAGCTGCGAAATCGTCGACGCGCATCCGAGACGGGCAATTGCCCTTCAATGCTCTCCGGGTACGCGGGGGTCGACACGATGGAGCTGGCCGTCTTTTCTGACTTCGCCGATGGGCCGAACGAGCCGCCCTCGGACGAGTGCGTAGCTCGTCTGAATGCGTTCGGCTGGCTTTCTGAAACCGCTCGCGGTCTTCGTGAGGGGGGTGTTCAACAGACGACCGCGTTCTACGGCGAGGACCCCGTGACGGTCTATCGGACCGGCGGGACAGTCGGCCGGGGCCGGCGAGGCGGCTTCTACCCGTATCGGTTCACCTGGCGGGGCTGCGACTTCATGGCGGCACCGTTCGACAGGGCAGGGCACCGGGCGAATTTCACGATCCGCGTGGCCGCCACGTTCATGTTGTCGTTCGGGGGCCATCCTGGCCGCGCCTGGGAGGATCTCGAAGCGTTCCTCCGGCGGTTCTTCGGGGCCGTGGTGAAGCGCTGCTCCGTCTCCCGCGTCGACATTTTCGGGGACATGCCGGGAATCCCGGTCTCCCGGTTCGTGAACCTCTTCGAGCGGGGAATGTTCGTCCGCCGCACCCGCCGCGTGCGGAAGCGTGGGATGGTGGGAGCGGTCGAGGTCAGCCAGGACGAAGCGGAAGAGGTCCAGCTCGACGGGAAGGGTGCGGAGTGGTCAACCCTGCATCTGGGGCTGGGCGGCGTCCTGTCCTGCCGGTTCTATGACAAGTTGCTGGAGCTGGCCCGTCCGGAGATGTCCGGGAAGCGGGACATGATGAAAATCCAGCTCTGGAACGGCGTCGAACCTGACGAATTGACGCGCGTCGAATTCCAGCTCCGGAACGCAGCTCTCAAGAAACACGGTTCGTCCACGATTCAAAGTCTGTCCGCCAAGCTCCGTGGCCTGGCGGAATACCTCGTCACCCGGTGGTTGGTCGTCTGCGACTCCCTCGATCGCTCGCACACGAACCGCAAGGAAGTCCACCCCCTGTGGGAGAAGCTCCGCTCCACCTTCTCCGATCGGTTCTGTGTCGAGCCGACCCAGGACATTGACGACCTACTGCCGGACGATGTTCTGGCCGTCGGTCGTCAGGGCCTTGGGTGCCTGATGTCGTTCCTCGCCAAGTCGGGGGAGCCGCCGGCGCAGCCGTCGGACGTCTTCCCGCAGATGGTCGAGGTCCTCCGCTTCCTGTTTGAGCTTTATGGACCAGAACGAGCCTGGGAAGAAATCACCGATCGGTATGCGGACCATGTTGTCCGGCACCATGAGGTTCGCGAGGCGCTGTATAGGCGTCTCGATTCTCGCGCTCATCCTGGGGGCGTTCTGGGCGGAGTGCCTGATCGTCCTGACTTACACGGTCTTGGCGTTGCTCCTTTACCGGCAAGTGAGGCGTAGATGGGTCCAGAACCGACAGACCCGACTCTCTGGTGCACACGGTGGATCCTTGCAGCCTTCGCGGTCGCCTGGGTCTTCCACTTCGTCCTCTGGTACGGCTACGCCTGGTGGCGTTCCTTCCGTTCCGATGGGCTCGACGGAAAGCCTTAGCGGCTGATGTCGGGTGGTTACTGACGGCGTCCTCAACAGTGTCTCGGCGATCGGCGTTCGGATTCGTGCGACCCTGGCCGCCGCCGCCATCGTTCCGGCGCTCCTGTTCGGCTCGGCCCCCGCCGTTCCGACGGTGACCGCCGTCACGTCGACCATTTCGGCCGGCGTCTCCTCGGTTGCGAGCTACGCGGCTCCGGTCGCGATCGCGGCGGTCGTGGCCCTGAGCGCCGATTCGGCGTTCGCTCAGACCGACCCGCCGGAGGACGCTCCGGAGTTCGAAGACTTTCCGGTCTTCTTCGACTTCAAGTCCCTCGTGACGAAGTCGGTCGGCTTCATCGGGACGGTCGGTGTGATCGCCATCGGTGCGGTCGTCGGCTGGTCCATGATGAAGGGGATGCTGAATTACTTTCTCCGTCGCATGCGTGCTTGATCGGACCACCGATCCGCACGAACGCGCACGGCTGATGGAAGTTCAGGTGAACCGCCTGGCGATCAATGTTTACCTCCGGCAGGGGATACTCCCCCCGTCCGATCTCATGGAGTCCGCCTCACTGTGGCAGGGCTTCCTAGCGGACCAGATCCGGCAGAAACACCAGTTCACGCCAGGCGGTCGCCGCCGCCGCAACATGACGGATGCTCGCATTCGTGCGATCACCGAAAAGGAGTGGCGGGAGCGGTCCGGCCTCGGAGAAGTCACCCGTGAGAACGGGCGGCGTTACCGGGCCGGTCGCGGCGATCGGAAGACGAACATTCAGCGTGAGCGGTTCTTCGCTGACATCGCCGAGCATCTGACGCCACAGCGTCGGCTGCCGTCGATTGCTCGGGTCCGCGACTCTGAACAGTTGGAGGAACGAGGCTGGCGGCGTGAGCAGGACGACCCTGACGCGCCGGGCCTCCACTTCGTCTCGGATCGCTGGTAACTCGTAACGTGCTACCGGGCACGCCAGGCCCTCGCCGTACCTCCTCACGGCGGGGGCCTCTTTTGTTTGGAAAGGATTCCAATGCAAGCCTTTGAGGCCCAAATGGGCCAGGTTCTTCACCAGCTCGATCGGCTGCGCGAGCTGATGGAACCGATCGCCGACGTCTGCAACGGCGTCCGCGTCTTCGTTTACGCGGTCTTGTGCTTTGCCGTCTTCTTCGCCGGCCTGCTGGCCGTCCTGTGGGCTTTCTTCCCGGAAAGGTTTCGCCATGTTTTCCCCGCGCCGCCGGTTCCGCGTCCCGCTAACGCTCCGGCTCCTCCTTCGCCTCCTGCGTCGGATTGCCCCCCGCTCTCGTAACTCGTTCGGCCTGGTCGTCGCCGTCCTCCTCGTCCTGGGGAGCTGTAAATCGGCGCGCGCCGAATATCCGACCGATGTGAAGGTCTTCGTCCGCCTGGACGAGCTGCCTTCCGGGCAGATCTTCGATCAGGTCTCCGGGCAGCAATGCACCTGGCACGGAACCGACGCGGTTCAGGACGTCGGGGGCCGCGTCTTCAAGTCCATCGCGACCAGCACGGGCGGGGTCACGGTGCCCGCCGCGATCCTCGATATCGTTCGACCAGGCGGGTTCTGGAAGGGGCCGCACACGGTTCTTTGGTGGCAGTACGGTCCGGAAACGAATGTGAGCGGGGTCCTTGGTGCCGCGGGCTCCCCCGTCCAGTGGTATCCGTTCATGGCGCCGACGGATGGCGAGTGGTGGGATGACTACACCTACGTGCGCGGTCTCATGCTCCGCACGATGCGCCCTGACAATCAAACGCAGTGGGGCTACATGGTCCCGGACCCGAACAGCGTAACCCTGGGGGCGAGCTGGTCCCTCGTTGTGGTCCGGTGGGATCCGATCACGGGCGCGCAGAGTCTCAACAAGAGTGCGGCCAAATGGTCGCGATCGCAGCCGGTGAACGCGAACCAGCACGCGGGCGGTGGAGGGGGAGGATTCACCCTCGGTACTGCCGGGAGCTGGGCCGGGCCGGGGACGCGGTTGATTGGCTCGCTCGGGATCTTCGATCGCGTCGTCACCGATGCCGAGGTGACCGAGATCATCAACCTTGGGCCGGGCTTCATCCCCGACTATTGGGACGACGAGGACCCGGGGGAGGAGGAACCTGGCGGCGGGGGGCCGGAGTGGTCGCAGCTCGTGGCGGTGATCCAGGGGCAAACCGCCAAGCTCTCCGCGATTCAGGAAGCGGCCGAGGCCACCGAGCATCGTTTGACGGGGGTCTATTTCTACTTGATCGCGGCCGTGGAATGCCTGGTCGTCCTGGCGGGGTTCTACCTCTTCCGCATCGCGAAATTCTCGATGAACTCGAAGACGCCTTTCGCGATCGCGGCGGTGTTCCTGAGCCTGGCGGGCAGCTCGTTCGCCCAGGCTCCGGATCCGTGCCTGCTGTGGGAAAAGTGCATCGGGGCGAAGCTCAACGGCAATCACGCGTTGCCGGTCGGTCCGTTCGAGGTGACGTGCCTTGGGGCCTCCAGCTTTGAGGTCACGGGCGACCATGTCGCCTGCAACCTCCCGAATGAGCTGCGCGTGGTCCGGATCATCCTCCGCTATCACCCGACCGCGCAGGGCGAAGACAGGTCGCTTGACTGGATCGTCAAGGCGGCGACCGCCACGACGCACGGAAGCGCCTTCGACAGCAACGACGCTTATGGGGACACGAGGTACTACGGCCGGCCGGCGACCTCCCCGGCCGGGACACCGTGGCGGCAGTTGGCTCCGTTTTCGGTCGCGCCCTGCAAGGACTGCGGGCAGTGCGATATGTGCATCTATGCGGAGCTGTTCGAGCTGTACTCCGACAACGTCGATAACCCAGCCTGGCCGAAAGGGCGGGGGAGTCGAACGCAATACGGTCTTCACGGCAGCGGCGACTGCGTCGTGCCGGCCGGAAATGGGAACGGGGCTGGCGGCGATCCCGGCAGCGGCACCGGCGGCAATGGCGGCGGTACGCCGTTCCCCGGAGGGCCTGGCCAGGACGATGACGACGACGGGGTACCGAATGGACAGGATCCCGACCGGGACGGGGACGGGATTCCGAACGGCGACGATCCTGACCGCGACGGGGACGGGATCCCGAATCCCCAGGATCCGGAGCCGGACGGTCCGCCTGATGATGGGCCTGGCACGAATCCCGGCGACCCGGGGAACGACAATGATGATGACGGGGTGGACGATCCGGAGGACCCGGACGACGACAATGACGGGATTCCCGACGAGAACGACCCCAGCCAGTACGGGGGCTGCGTGCTTCCCAGCGGGGGCCTGGACACGGATTGCGACGGGATCGTCGACTCCGAGGACCCCTGCATCGCAACCATCAAGGACGACAGCGACTGCGACGACGTCCGAGATGTGGACGATGTCTGCCCGGAACACGATGACCTGCAGGACGGGGACAATGACGGGGTGCCCGATGGTTGCGATAACTGCCCCGCGTCTCCCAACCCCCAGCAGAAGAACTCCGACAACGATGAATTCGGGGACGCCTGCGACGACGACGACGACAACGACGGGAAGGATGACTCCGAGGACGACGACGACGATGGCGACGGGATCCCGGATGTCGACGAGGACCAGTGCCAGGAAGCCGAGGGGGAGGAGCAGGCCGCGCAATGCGGCTGCGCGCGGATCCTCGATTCGTTCTATTACCGGCTGTACTCGTTCCTGACGGGCGACCGGGCCGACGTGGGGGCAGGGTACCGGACCGGGGACGGGGACCCGGGGAGCGCCAACTACGTTCCCGGCGGCGAAGGTGGGATCTTTACGTACCTCTTCGACTCTCGCCGGAAAATCTCCTCTTGGGGCCAGCCGGCCAGCGGTGGGAACGGTGAGGATCCCCCCGAGGAGGAGCCAGGGGAGGGGACTCCAACGACCGACAAGAACCGGCTGCCGATTCCGTTCCTCGACCTGGACCGGCTCGCGGAGTTCGATAGTACGAACATGCCAGCGTTTGAATATAAGCCGATTGAGCTGGATTGGGACGAGGGCGTTTTCTACGGCGAGGAGAACGTCTTGGAGTGGGACTTCCTTGAGTTCGCCCACTTGATAAAGAACTGCGCCGCTATAGCCCTCATCTGGGGTTATGGGACCGCAATCATCTTCGCCTTCTTTAAGTCCGCTACCTGAAGGGGTTCGCTATGCGATACGTGTTGCTTTTGCTGTTCGTCCTTGCGGCGGTCCCGGCGATCGCTCAAGAGACGGGGGATCAGATCTTCAGCGGCGGGATCCCTGGGGAACCGCTGCGGCCGGAGACGGTCCCTCAGAAGCCCGAGCAGCAGGTCGGGTGGATCGACTGGGTGCTGGATCTCACGGGGTTCATCTGGAGCACCTTCCTGGAGCTGGTCGAGTGGTGCGTCTACGTGCCGGCCGAGTGGCTTCGGGACCTCGCCTTTTCGTGGTTCTGCTGGATCATGACGGGCGTCGGGGGCTACATCGAGGAAATCGTGCCGTTCGTGAACTGGCAGTCCAAGGCCAGCTCGACGAGCTACATCCGCGTCGGCATTGAGTGGATTGAGAAATCGTCCGGCTTCTTCGCCGAAATCTTCCCGTTTGGGCTGTGGATCAGTCTCACGACGATCTGGCTCGGCGTGGAGTCGGGCCTGGCTGTGGTTCGCTGGATCATCGCCCTTATTCCGAGTCTGTGAGATGGGATCTTGTACGCGCGTCGTTTCCGTTGGTCGCGAATCGACGCGCGTCGATTCCTACCGCCTGGCGTTCCGTCGCCTCGCTCGGGCGATTGCCGCCCGGCCGGAGTGGGCGGAATACCGTTTCCTGCTGCTCGATCGGCCTTCGGAGCGGTGGGGAAGGGTGTTTTCGGTCTGTGTGGTGGCTCCGCAGCCGTTCGCCGAGCTGCTCTCTTGCTGGGTCGCGCGGGAGGTCCGCCGCGATGCCGTTCGCATCATGGAAGGAAGGGTTAGCTGATGGCGTGGCGTCCGATCATGACGACGACGATCGGGGTGGCGGGATCCGGGAAGACGTATTCCCGGGTGTGCTACCTCGTCGACAAGTTCCTGCCGCACGAGGCGGGGAAGCTCTATACGAATCTCCCGCTGAAGCCGGCGGCGATCGCCGAATACTGCCGCAAGACGTTCGGTTCCGATCCGGCCGAGATCCTCAATCGGATCTACCTCATTCCGCCGGAGGTCCTGAAGAAGTGGGAGCAGGAGCAGGAGGGGCCGTGGGACTACTTCCCGCACCCGATCGCCGGGCACATCATCATCGACGAGGCCCACCGCTTCGTCTCGTCGCAGCACGAGAAGGAATGGGCTCGCAAGTGGCAAGTCTGGATCGGGGAGCTGCGGCACCTTCACGGCTCGATTGAGTTCATGACTCAGGCCGAAAACAAGCTGCCTCGGGAGTTCAAAGAAGAGTGCGAACGAAAGATCGTCATTGAGACCGACGAGAGCCGGCGTGACTCGTGGTTCAACATCGAGTGGCACTACTGGTACCAGTTGTGGGCCAAGCTCCGGGGCCGGTACGTCCCGATGACGATCGCCACCGAGATGAAAAACGTGGGATCGAAGAAGTTCGAAACCACCCTCGAAACCGCCTACGTCCGCCGCCCCGAGATCTTCGCTCTCTATGACTCCTTCTCTAATCCCAACCTCGGCGGCGAGGCGCTCGGCCGGCCGAAGATGGAATACGAGCGGATGACCTGGCCGCGATTCCTGCTGTGGTTCTTCCTGCAGAACCCGAAACAGATCATGTGGCGGTTCGGAGTGGTGACGTTCACGGTCTGGATGATCTTCGGCGGCTGGCAATGGATCTTTACGAGCTTCATGGCGGCGCTGAGCCCGAGCGAGAAGAAGCCGGCAGCGGCCGTCGCAAAGGCTCCGCTGATGAAGCCGTTCGATCCATCGAGAGGGCAGGGGAAGCCGAAGGATCCGGAACCGACTCCCGCACCTGGCTATGAGGAGTTTCTGGACGCGCGCCGGGCGGCGACTGCCATGCAGCAGGCCAGGTCGGCGGTCAGGAATTCCAGGGCCGTTCCCGACCAGGCGAAGGGGCCGGTGATCGACGAGCTGGAAGCCGCTCTCCAGCAGTATGAAGAGGCTTACAAGCGATCATCCGAAGTGGTCGGAATGGTCGGCGAGGAAATCATTCTGCGGGATGGATCCCGCTTCAAGAAAGGGGAGACGATTCCCGATGGCTTGCTCAAAGGTCGGTCCGTCACGTCGTTCGATCGCAAGACTCAGCTTTTTGTGCTGGATAACGGTGAGCACCTTAAGCTCGGGGGGCTGCCTAAATCCGCTACGGAGAATCTCGCCACCGCAGCCAAACCCAAGCGGGTACCAGTCAAAACCCGCGTTGTTTCCGAAGCTCTATCAGGAGTTGCAGATACCGGCCCCCAGGTCGATCGCAACGGCCCAGCAGGAGCGGGAGGACCTGGAGTGCCGGGGCCTTCAGTTCCGGTTCCTCTTGGCGTGGATCGCCGACAGGTGGGAAATCAACCTGATCACGGAGCCGGAGCTGCTGGAGCGGGAAGTGGAGCTGCACCTGCGAAAAGCGACCCTCCCTCAAATCCTGGCAGCGGTCTGTCGCCAATTGGGAGTTGAGGTCACCCGGTCCGGCGAGCTGTACGTGATCGGCGCGCTGAAGCCCTCCGACCGGGCCGCGATCGTTCGGCGGGTTCGCCGGCTGAAAGCGGCCGATCTCTCCAGTGTCCTGCGCCAGGTCCTCTCCGGAATCGGGGCCGTCCAGGTGTTCCCGGACGGTCTGTGCATCATCTCGGATACCGTGGAGGTCCTCGACCGGGTCGCCGCGATCATCGACCAGCTCGAGGCGGCCGAGTCCGTCACCTGGTGCGTCCAGCTCCATATCCTGCGGCTGTCCGACCGGGATATCCGGAACCTCGGCTTGGATGTCGTCCCGGCCCTCGACCTGGCTGCCACGCTCGGAGCTGCGTCCCAGGGGATCCCGGCCGGGCTGAATGTGAACCTGGGCGCGACCTTGAAGGGGCTGCTCGACGTCGCGAATGAGAAGTCCCGGACGATGATCGTCGCGGAACCGCTGATGCTCATTGTCGACGGCGACACGGGCACCTGGCAGCGATCTCGGCAAGTGCCGATCGAAAGCTCCGTGATCGACCCTCGCACCGGGGCCATCTCTCGGAGCTACGATTACCGGTCGGCGGGCCTGAACGTGACGGTCGACCTGCGGGAGTCGTCCTGGCGATCGGCGCGCGTCAATTTCAACGTTCAGCTTGGGGACGTGATCTCCGGCGGCGACGGATCCGGACCGCCAGTCATCGCCGATCAGTCGCTCAAGGTCTCGGCCGACGTCTACACCGGCGGTGTCTACCTGGTCGGGGCGCTCCGGGAGGGTACCGGGAACAAAGGTGCGGCCGGCGCACTCAAGTTCGGCGATCGCCAGTCGTCCGATTCGACTGAGGTTGTTGTCTTCGCTCGTGTCGCCCGGATTGGTGGATCCCTTCTTCCGGATCCAGCGACGGAGGGGCCGGAGCTGGGGGGGCCCCCGGCGCAGGCTCCGGACACGAATGTTCCGCAAGGGGGGCAGAATCATGTGCCGAGCCCTGCTGTCATGCCACTTCCGTCCGGTCCTATTCTTCCACCTGCAGAATCGCCTCCGGCAGCGGTCGAGAAGAATGTGAGTACGCCGACCGCTGGGCGTTGACATTCAAACCGCCCCATGGGGATCATACTTGCACCTGCAGCCGTGTTTGAACGGCGCTCGGAGCGCAGGCGAGTGAACGCCGACCCAATTACCGTCGCGCATGGTTGCGACGAGCTTTTCGCTCTCCAGAGGCGACTTCGGCGTGGCTGATCTCAGCAAGATTCTTGTGACGCCTCAACTGCCGACTCGGTCGAATCGACCTCCGGATTATGCGGCCGAAGCTCGGGCGCTGAATCTGCTGGCCTCTCACATGGCGGAGCGGCCGAACAACGTTCTGCAGAACCTCGTAGAGATCGTGCTCGACTTAGTGAATGCTGGGTCTGCCGGCATCAGCATTCTGGAAGGCCCGTTATTCCGATGGTTGGCGACGGCGGGTAAATTCAAATCGTTGCTGAATGCCACTCTTCCTCGCACCTTCAGTCCATGCGGTGTCGTTCTCGATACATCAGCCGCGCAGGTGATGCTGCGGCCGGCTCGTTGTTTCCCGTACATCGATGACCTCCCCAGTGCCGTCGAAGAAGTAGCACTGATTCCATTCCGACAGGGTGGGGAGATCGTAGGCACGGTCTGGGCGGTACATCACGAGTCGGAACTCAGATTCGACGAGGAAGATCTCAGACTGCTGCAGAGCGTGTCGTTCTTTGCGAGCGCCGGCTATCAACTCGTATGCGAGCGCCGGCAGGCTGAGGGCGTCGCAGAGCGGCTGCGAAAGGCCGATCAGGAGCTTCGCGTCAGCGAAGAACGGCTCCGGCTGGCATTGGATTCTGCGGAAATGGGAAGTTGGAATGTGGATGCGTCCAGCTCCACTTTCCGCAGCGATGCTCGAGCCAGAGCGATTTTCGGGGGCGACGTTGAGGGAAAGACGCTTCGGGACATCCTGCCTCGGGTTCATGCGGACGACGTCACGGAAGTCCGGGCCGCCGCAGAGCGCTTCAAGACGGGGAACCACAACGACGGTGTATCAATTGACGTACGGATTCTGCAGGAGGGTGAGGCAGCGCGATGGGTGTCCGTCCGCGGTCGCGTCAATGTTGAGGCTGGAAGCGGAGCGATCAGCAGCATCGATGGCACGATTTCGGATATCTCGGAACGGAAGGCTGTTGAGGATCGCCTGAGAGAGATCGCGGCGGAGCTCTCCACGGCTGATCGCCAAAAGGACGAGTTCTTGGCGATGCTCTCGCATGAGCTACGAAATCCACTGGCTCCGATTCGAAGTGCAGCGAGTCTGATTCGACTGGGTCAGGATCAGCCGGAAGTTCAGCTTGAAGCTGTCGATGTCATGGATCGACAGATCGACCACATGGTCCGGTTGGTCGATGATCTTCTCGACGTGAGCCGGGTCAGGACTGGCAAGATCGAACTACGAAAGGCGCGAGTGCCGCTGACGGGCATCGTCAGTGAAGCAGTCGAAAGGGTTCGTCCGCTGTTTGATGAGCTGGGCCACTTCTTCGAGGCTGACCTTCCAGCCGAACCGATTTTCGTGATGGCGGACGCGCAGCGAATTTCCCAGGTGGTCAGCAACCTTCTGAGCAACGCGGCCAAATACAGCGAGCGGGGGGCAGAGATCCGGCTCCGCGTCGTTCCTGTGCCGAACGCTGTCCGGATTTCCGTGAGCGACACGGGAATCGGGATCGCCGAAGAGATGCTCGCGAAGGTGTTCGAGCTGTTTGCCCAAGTAGACCAGACTCTGGAGCGGACGGGCGGGGGGCTTGGAATCGGTCTTTCCCTGGTTCGCAGCCTGGTCGAGCTACACCACGGAACAGTTGAAGTTCGCAGCGATGGCATTGGCCACGGAAGCGAATTCACTGTCATCCTGCCTGCGGAGAGTGCGGGGGGATCCGCGGCCCTGCCGACCGCCGAAGTGCCCGGGAAGGGCCTGATCCCTCGCAAGATTCTGCTTGTTGACGACAACCGGGACAGCGCGATTTCGTTGGCAATGATTCTGAAGCTGCAGGGGCACAGTACGACGTTGGCGCACGATGGTCGGGCCGCAGTTGCCATGGCCGAGCAGGTTCGGCCAGAAGTGATGCTGGTTGACATCGGTCTGCCGGGCTTGAACGGCTACGAAGTCGCCCGTGCTGTCCGGGGCAAACCGTGGGGCCCCGGGGTGACCTTGATTGCACTTACCGGATGGGGCAGGGACGAGGATCGGGCCGAATCCGCGGCAGCCGGGTTCGATTCGCACCTTGTCAAACCGCTGTCGTATCCGCAGCTCAATCGCATCCTCTGCGGCATTGCATGAGAAACGTCCTTCTTTGGTGCGGAACGCTGATGAACGACGCGAGTCGCGAATGTTTCGCCGATACTGGCGATCGCAACAGAATGGGCTAGCCAGCGGCGCAACGTTTGCCATTCCCTGTTGTCATACATCATGTGTCGTTTCACGCGGGGAATCGCTTCATGCCAAAAACTACCACGACGGTCGGCACGGTTGTCGGCGCGTTCGAGACTGAGTTAGAGGCGCAAGCGGCCGTGAAAGCCCTTCAATGTGCCGGTTTTAGCGAAGAAGAGATTGTGTTCGTGGCGCCGAGTTCGGAATCCGGTTTTTTTGGTGTCAGGACCGGTACGAAGGTCGGGGATAATGTCGTTGTCGGCCTATTGGTGGGAGGAGCAATCGGTGGGCTTTGGGGAATGGGAATCTTAGCGAGAGTGGTTCCCGGAGTTGGGCCCGCAGTCGTTGGTGGCACACTGCCCGCGCTGCTGTCGAGTGTCGCCGCTGGAGCGGCTGTCATAAGCGTCGTCGGTGCCCTCATCGGCATGGGAATTCCGGTTAAGGACGCTGACCACGCTAACCCAGAATACGGTAAGGGCAGGTCCATCGTCTCGGTTCGAGGTAACCGAGCCAACGAAGGCCGAGCTATCCTGGACGCGAATGGAGCTGTGCGCCGTCTTTGAAACGAGGAAATTCTTTGCTGACGTTGGCATGCGGCGCACTGTTACCGATCGCTGGTCGCGCGACCGCAGCACCGTGGAAGTGTAGAGCGCGAGATGAGCAGTCACCGTTCAGAGATGTGTGGCTGACTCATTCTTGTTCGATCGAAACGAATCGCCGCCGGGAGGCGCCCCGCCCGACCCCAGGGAAGGCGGGGAGGGACCCGGCGGCGATTCCATCTTGGTCACTCGCCGGTCAGACTTTTTCCCGGTCTAGGGCGGTGTTCATTCCTGAAAGATCTGCCCGACGTCGCCAACGAAAAGAGCCGCACGATGATCGTGGCGGAAACGCTCATGCTCATCGTGGACGGTGACACCGGGACCTGGCAGCGATCGCGGCAAGTCCCTATCGAGAGCTCCGTCATTGATCCCCGGACCGGGGCCATTTCCCGCAGCTACGATTACCGCTCGGCTGGGTTCAACATCACTGTCGATCTGCGGGAGTCGTCCTGGCGATCGGCCCGGATGCAGTTCAGCGTGCAGCTTGGCGACGTGATCTCCGGCGGTGATGATCTGGACCGCCGGTCGTCGCCGATTAGTCCTTGAAGGTCTCGGCCGACGTCTACACCGGTGCTGTCTACCTGGTCGGGGCTCTCCGGGAGGGGACCGGGAACAAAGGTGCGGCCGGCGCACTCAAGTTCGGCGATCGCCAGTCGTCCGATTCCACCGAGGTCGTTGTCTTCGCTCGTGTCGCCCGGATTGGTGGATCCCTTCTTCCGGATCCGGCGACGGAGGGGCCGGAGCTGGGGGGGCCCCGACCGACCCCAGGGAGGGCGGGGGGGCACCGGCGCAGGCTCCGGAGTCGTCCGGGCCTGCGGTCTGTCCGGACCCCCCTCTGGTTCCTGTCGAGCCGCTTCCTACGCCCGCCGGCCCGGGGCTGCCGCGCCTCGAGCCGCTCGAGCCGGTCTCTCGAGGAATGAAAAGACCGCTGGTGGTTGTCGGGGATCTGGTCGAGTAACAGCCTCGAGGCTGCGCGATTTCTGGAGTCCCGCGCGATCGCGCGGCGTCGACCGAGCCGGCGGCCGACGATGCCGCTACGTTCAGAGTTGAAACCAGAGAAAACCTCGGACAAAGTTGGGGCAATGGAGTATTAGGAACGGTCGTTCACCCAGGTTATTTCCGCATCGTGAGTACGAGGTCCCCCATGCAGTCGTCAGATCCGGAGAACGAGCCTCGGTACCGAATCGTCGTCGTCGATGATCACGCGTTGACGCGGCTTGGCGTCGCTCATGTGGTTACGAGTCGACCGGACTGGGAGCTCTGCGGCGAAGCTGGCGAGTGCGTGCAGGCGATTCAGTTGGTTCGCGACGTTCGGCCGGATCTGGCGATCGTGGATCTGCGTCTTCCGGGGGGCGACAGTATGGAGCTCATCAGGCAGATCCGGCGCGATGTACCGTCTTGTCGCGTTCTGGTTCTCTCAGCGCAAGATGAGGATTTGTTTGCTCAACGCGTCCTGCGAGCCGGCGGACAGGGCTTCATCAGCAAGATGGAGCCGCTGCCAGCGCTTATCGAGACCATAGAGAAGGTCCTGGCAGGCCGGATCGCCTTGAGCCCGCGCATGACCGATCGTCTCCTGGCTGCCAGCAGCGGACACGACTTTGAAAACAGGTCGCCCCTTGAATCCCTCAGCAATCGGGAGATGGAGGTCTATGATCGCCTCGGACGGGGGATGGCACCGAAGGAGATTGCACGAGATCTCCACCTGAGCATCAAGACGGTGGAATATCATCGCCAGAACATCATTCAGAAGCTGCAGTTGTCAGGGAGTAAGGATCTGCTTCGTCACGCAACCTTGCATGTGTCAGGCCAGTTGAACGGTCAGCCTCCCGCGATGACTTCAAACGTAGCGCCCCGGCACTCTACCTGTAGGGACACAGGCATCGGAGGATGCCATGGCACGAAAAGCAGCTGCGAAACGCGAACTGATCGACACGGGGACTGACAAGCGGTACGTCCGCCGCGACGAGAATGGGCAGTTCAAGGAGAGCGACGATGTCGGGCGGTCACTCAGCCAGGATCGTCAGCGGCACGCCAAGACAGTTGCCAAGAAAGGGCAGGGCGACAAAGGGGATCACGGCTGATTGCATTCGAGAGTCTCGTATGCAGCGACCCGCACCCACGATGTACACCGCTCGTTCGAGCCGGCGACTCTCACTTCCCAAGCTTCCGCAAGATTACGGCGATGTCAGCCACGCGGTACAGAAGTGCTGACGTGTAGGTTTCGGACGGCTCCATTCCCGCGACAGTGTGTCCCAGTTCCGTGCAGGCGTAGCCGGCTGCCGTTGCTTCGACGAGCCGCTGCTGCACGAGGGCGTCAAGGTGAAGGAACTCAACGATCCCGGTTGGCGTGGTCATTGGTCTGTCGCGCCCGCAGATCTGTTGCAGCATATGGAGTTCGGACTTTGCGACAACGATGTCGTCGTCAGGCCGCGCCTTGACCATCTTGGCCCCTGTATTCCTGGGTCCCTCCGGCAGGAAATTACCTAGTCACCTAAGGCTTCTGCATCTGGCGCGCCCGCCGTAGCAAAACGGAACAGTCTCTGCGGGGTGGCATTGTCGAGGTGCCACCATCATCGACGACAAACGGGGCCGAAAGCCCGCAGCACAAAGTTGCAACTCGGTAGTTCAACGCAACATTCGAGACGTGATTCAAGCTCGGAAGAGAATTGAAAGGAGGGAGTCGGGTAGCGAACGGATCGCTCGGAAGATCACAGAGCTGGCCGGCAATCTGGGATTCGCCTATTTCCACTGTGCGTGGTTTGGGGTGTGGATCGCCTTCAATCTGTGGAAAGGGGGAGGGGGCGTTTGATCCATTCCCGTTCGTGCTGCTGACCACCGCGGTCTCTCTGGAGGCCATCTTTCTGACTTTGATGGTCTTGGTCAGTCAAAACCGCGAGGCGAAACTGGAAGAGCAGCGGGCCGATCTCGATCTGCAAATCGATCTTCTGGCGGAATACGAAGTGACACGGCTCCTCTGTCTCGTCTCCGCCATCGCCAAGAAGCTGGAAGTCGACGAGACCGAAGACGAGGACATGAAAGAACTGCTGAAGGCCGTCCGGCCGAGAGATCTCCTTAACGAGCTGGAGACTCTTGAGGCACGTAAGGCCGTTCCCTGATAGCGCAGGTGATTGGCTGGTCAAGCTCCAGGATGGTTCTCCTGCCGTCGTGAGTGATTGCCCGAACCTGCTGCCACACGCTTGGATCAGTGATAACGCTGTCCCACGGCGTCGGCCGCCGAGTTGCGCCGCCCTCGAAGACGGACGGCTCCGAATTTGCAGTGGGCAGAGGAGAATCGTTTGGTGTGGATTCGGGGGCGGGGTCAGTAAGTGCTGACCCCGCTTTTTTCTGATTGCTCTTGAGAGAACGCCATGATCGCGGGACGATGGATCCTTCATCCTCAGTCCTCGGGCGACCATGGCGTGTTCGTACTCTCCAGATCTTTGGGGCAAAGCGTCGTCGTCGATGAGACGTTCATTCTTGTTGTCGCGTCAATCGGCGAACGTGAAGCGACATTGATTCGAACCGACGAGTCAGGTCTGCACGGCGTCGAATTCACCATCCGACCTGGTTGTATGACTGATATCGCGCCGGGGGTCGGAGCAACGCTGATCCCGTTCGAGAAACGCAAAGTGCGGATCGGTTTCGTCACCTTCGACGGCCATGTTGTCCGCGCCATATCGTCGGCACTGCGTTCTTCATCGGACCTGAGAAGCCCGTAGGGCCCTTCGCGCAGTAATTGAGGATCGACGACGCAACCGCTGCCGGACGCTTGAGCGCGGGGACCACATTCTCTGCGTTCGCGTCCGGTCGCGTTGTTCTGCGAGCAGGGCAGGGAAGCGGTGGCAGAGTTGGGCGGTTAAAACAAACGTCCCGGCGACGTCGACCGGCAGGCTGCCGGACCTGCGGGATCATCGCCGGGACATTCTGTAGCTCAGAGCAAGAGACTCATAAGCGAGTATCTCCGTTTACTCTGCCCCAATCTAGGTACAACCGCAAAAGTTTGCGCCGTAGGAACGCGGCGAGGGGCCGGCGCAAGTTTGGTGTTGTCCAGCCAGAGCGGCTGTAGGTCGGGTTGGCCTGCGCCGATATCCAAAATGTCCCAGGGAGGGGACAGCGAAATCGCAAGCACGCCCCTCCAGGCCCCTTTTTCGGCGACGAGTCGTGCATCTGGTGGGGACTGAACGGACGTCATTTCAGCAGGGCAGGAAGGTCCTGGGGACGAAGTCCGGGCAGGTAGCGACCGCGGATCTTTCGGAGGTCTTCCGGCAGGAGGTCGTAGCACCGGGCCAGCTCGTCGATGCACGTCTCCCGGTCCCACTCGGTCGCGAAGTCGATTCCCAGGGTCGCCGCGACCCGGGCTGCCTCGTGAGCGTTCCAGGGCTCGGCGGACCGCAGGAACTCGATCAGCCAGGCTGCCAGCGCCGCCTCGTTCGCCCGGCTTTTGTGCTGCGTGTGTTCCAGGACCTTCGAGAAGGTCGGTTCTTCGCGGAGGTCCTGATCTTGGTAGTACCGGAACAGCGCGAAGGAGAGTCCGCCGAGGTCACCGACGCCGGATCCGGCCATCATCGCTGGGACCAGGGCGAACAGTTTGGGCCGCGATCGTGCGTTGTCGAGCTTCTTGATGATGGCTCGGGTGAACCAGGTGGCGAGGAAGGCGAGACGCTTCCATTCGTCCGGGATTTGCTCCGTCTTTCCCGGGGCCAAATCCGGCTGCGGCTCCTCGGCCGCCGCCTCCCGTTCCACTTGGCGGTTCTCCTGGTGTAGGCGGTCGAAAAGCTCGACGTTGAAGCACCGGTCGACGTCGCCGACCCGTTTCGTATCCAGCTCCTTCTCGTGCTTCTTCTGCCACTTGACCTTCGGGTCAAAAGCCCGGGAGTGCAGAGTCACCTGTTCGCTCACGATGAGCTGCCAATACTCGGCCGTCATATCGGCCCCATGCGAGCGTCCGCTGTCCCATTCCTTCCGGCAGCCGGTGACGATCGCCGGGTATCCGGCCCACCTGGTCAACGCGCGTGCATGGGTCGGCGTGAACGTCCCCTCGCGGATCTCCTTCTCCCAACCGGGGCACTTGAGCGGTGAGACCTGCACAGAGAACCAGTCTTCGGTTTTCGCCATCCTGGCGGCAGCGAGCCGCTGTGATCCCATCATCTCCGCCAGGTCGTGGAGTGTGAGGGCAAACTCCCACGGGTCCAGCTGCTCGCGGAGGAGGTTCTCGTCGATCCGCTGCATCGCGGCGGTCTTGTCGTCCAGGTCCTTGATCTTGGCCGGGACCGTTTTCCGGCCGGCGTGTTTGGAGGCCCAGAAGCGGCGCTCCCCGTAGATGATCTCGTACCGGCCGTCATTCTTCTGCCGGAGTCCGATATCTTCCAGCAGCCCGAAGGACTTGACCGAGGCGACCAGCTCTTTCATGCCGGTGGCGGTCCCTTTCTCCAGGGCAGGGCGGTCACGGTGGTTCAACGGGGAGGGGTCGATCAGGGAGATCTCGACGTCTTGGGATTCAACGTTCTTCGACTTGGTGACCATGAAAGCGGGTTCCTTAGAACGGAGGGTCTTCGGGTGGTTGCCGGAGCCATTGGGCGGCCTCGGCGACGAAAGCGGACAACTTGCGGAGCGTGATCTCGGCGAAAGCGGCCGTGGCCAGGACTCGCCGGCGTCGTTCGATGGATGTGTTCTCATCCATCCATTGGATTTCCTCGCGGAGCCTGCGGAGCTGGTCCTCCAGGTCCTTGAGCTGCAAATCGACGCGCGTCGATTCCGGTTTCATGGCGCTAGTTGTTCTGGGGGTCGGTGTAGCGGCGGAGGGTTTCGGCGGCGGTCGGGTAGCTGCGCTTCAGGAACTGGAGCGTGTGGCGGGCGAGGGATTCGGCCAGCTTCACGACGGCTTTCCCGTCCTGGGCGTTGAACGCCTTGCCTCTGACCGCGAACACTGCCGCGAATGCGGCCATCTGGAGCGTCAGCATCCAGACACGAGAGAGGTCCTTCTCTGAGACCTGGCGGTAGTTGTCCTCGTCGGGGAAGCGTTCCAGGAGGGTCGGGTTGACGAGGATCTGTGCCGCCAGGTTCTTCTGGCGTTCGGTAATCGGGTGGTCTTTCGCGGGGATCATCGGTCGTCCTTTCGTCCCGCCAGCGGGCGGGCAGGGTGGTTGAGCGGGAAATCGACGCGCGTCGATTCAGGTTTCGTCTGCGTCGGTCTCGGGCAGGGCGTTTCGCGGCTTCATGCCGACGAGTGGGCAGAGCCGGTTAGCCCGTTCGAAGTACCGGCGGGCCTCGGCCCGGTACTCGGTGGCGTCCCGGCCCCAGGCGTCTTCGCCCCAGGCCAGGTCGACGAAGTCCTGGGCGGCTCGCTCGTAGTGCCGGATCAGCATTTCGATCACGAAGAACCAGGCGAGTACTCCGAAGAGGAGCACGCAGGGCACGGTCGTGAGGAGGTAGAATGTCCATTCGTCGTTCGGCATTGCAGTTCCTTTCGTCCCGCCAACGAGCGGGCAGGGTGGTTGTTGCGGTCGAGTGTTCCCGGCCATCGAGCCGGCCCGCCGCCGCAGTGGTCCTTTGGTCGAGCAGCTCGGGTCGGCTGCTGGGTGAAGGGGTCTCACCCCTTCTCCGCCGGAAGGCCCAGCGGAGCGACCGCCGCATTCAAAACCCCGTCCGTCCGAGGGGCCTGCGGTGGATTCGTCGTAGGGCTCACCCGGGGGTTCCCTGCGACGAATTCACCGCTGAGCCCCCTCGGACACAAAAGAGCCGGCTGCCTAGCCGTCCCTGGAGCGTCAGGGATCGCAGTGGAGACCCCGCAGGCTTTGCGAGGAGTCGGAACGGAGAGCCCGGCCCGTTGAGGGGACGCCATCGTGAATCTGTCGGAGTTCCAGACTGCGATGGACGTTTCGGAAAGGATCCTGCTACAGTGAAACTCGGGTTAACGATGGCACTGCATGCGAGGCGCGGTGCTGTCAGCTGCTGACAAAGTGACTGGCCTGCCAAGGGGCGAAGGACCATGAAGGACCAGTTCCAAGAGGGAGTTCCGCCTCCGGGTGAGATCAAATCGAGTGGCCCGGGCGGGGGATTGGTGCCTCGTGGCCTTCTGCGGATGTTGGTTGGTGAGTTCGCACTCCTCCGCGACATCGCGACGGCGCCGATTGCATCCGGTCCACTGGCGCCAAGCGTGGCGGACGCGGTGGACTTCCTGCGGTCATATGAGCTGGTGCTGGTAGACGGACAACAGGTTTCGGCCACCGATCGAGGCCGACAGCTTCTCGAGGCGACTCCGATCAACAGCACGACGTATACGTTGGCATTCGACAGAACACGCTTGGGGTGGTAGGGACACGTGTCGGTTGCACGGTGTGAGGTCGGCGCCATGGACAATCCTCCGGATAGGCACGACATCGACAGGCGATGCAAGGTCGTGCTCAAAGGGGGGCTGCTCTCAATTCCGCTGGAGGCGTTTGCCACCTTGCGAACGGTTGCACGCGATTTGGAGCTGAACGCTGAAGAGTTGCCGCCATCTCTCCGTCACGGCGCTGACGAGCTTGTGGCCGTCGGCTTGCTGAGGGATGGGGACGGCTCGTTCCACATCACCGACTTGGGTCGTCGGGTGGCGGACGCGGAGCCGATGGGGCAGAGCGAAGACGTCGTGATGTTCGACGTCCGCGAGTTCGGCCTTTAGTCCAGAGAACCAGGCGCGGGCTGGTCCGAATCGACGCGCGTCGATTCCTTCACTTCCTTGCGAAGTCGGGTAGGTGAGCAAAGCGCCTCCGCTGGTCTCTCTGCGCGTCAGGGATCGGAGCGGAGACCCCGCAGGCCGTGCGAGAAGTCGGAGCGAAGATCTGGGCCCGTGGAGGGACCGCCCAAGACCGTCCAAGCATAGCGTGCTAGCAAAATACCTAGGAAATTCCTTGGCTGCGCGTTCAGAAATGTGGAGAGATTTCGACGCAATCTTCCTGAAGGCGGTGTTAAAACATCTGGCCTGTCGCCGATTTGTCAGCAAGCGAGGTACGTATGGCTTTCGAGCGCTGGTCCCATGTGATGGTGCTTGAGCGTGACGTTTCAACGCTTCGCGCGCCTCTATTTTCGGCCAGCGTGCATGTGCCGTGTTTGTCCGATGAGCAGCGGTCGACAGTTGAGCGTCTTGCCGGCTCGGGATTGGCGCAAATCGGGTATCCGCGAGCGCGTCTAACGGATATGGGGCGTCGCTTGGCCTTCTCCCATCCGTGGTATGTCGGAGGTGGCGTGGCGTACTTTCGGCACGACAGCTCTTTAGTGTCTCCCATCGCCTCGCATCAGTGAGGGAGTGCAACTTTGGTTGACTGGCGAAAACCCGGCTTGATTGCGGAAAGGTGAGATAATGTGGGAGCTGGTGGTCAACCGGACCACGTGGTACTGGCTCGCTCGATTGCGGGTCGTTCCCATGCGGGTTGCGAACAGCGCGGACGAGGTGGGTCCGGAGATGGTCGCCAAACTCATCCGGTTGAAGCTGGTGAAATGCGTCCAGGGAGAGCATCGCCTGACGGCGTTGGGAGCGCAATTGATCGACGCCGCGCATCCACCGATGCTGAACGGCGACCGCGTCTTGATCCCGTAGCTTTCGGCGACAAGAAGCCGGAAGCCCGGCCGCCTTTCCGAGGAGTCGGAGCGGAGAGCCCTGCCAATGGCGGACGTGCGGTCGCCTGGCCGATGCCGAATCGACGCGCGTCGATTCTCGGTGCCCGTCCCGGACTGTGTGTCGCCACCGGCACTGGCCGACCGGCTGACTTACTGCCGTCTCAGACCTTGATGTAGCCGGCCAATTGGTCAGGCAACTTGCCGTCGACGTTCCCTCGCAGGGACGGCTCGGTGGCGAATCTGGTCCCGCCGAACGTGATCCTGTGGCTTGCGGCACCCATCGATCAGGGCTCCAATCCCTGAAAGACAAGGAGCGGTAGATGGCGGACGGCAGCCCGCTCGGGCCCCATCGGCGTGTGTTGCGGCTTCTCCAGTCGGAGTACCAGCTCCTCTTGGAGCTTGCGGTTGCGCCGGTTCGGAGCGACGACTGTACTCCCAGCGTCCTTGAAGCGGCTGAGTTCCTCGTTTCCCTTGGACTCGCGATGCGCCGGGACCGACTTGTGCATATCTCTGAACGCGGGCAGACGCTGGTCGCCAATGGGCCTGTCAGCCAAACGGCGTACACGGTAGCGTTCGACGCCTGTTGGGATGGGTGGTGACCACGATTCGGAGTAAGGGGCGGCGTCATGTGGAACCTCAAAGGGCGGGGGGCTGAGGGGACCGATTCGGGGAAGCCAGTACTCGCAGGCGGGATCCTGTCTATGCCTCTGTGCACGTTCGTGATGCTTCGCGAGATCGTCGGCTCTGCCGAAATGTGGAATGCTTCGACGTCGAAACAGGATGAAGCTCGGGCTCTCGGGTTGGTTGAAGCTGGCTTGGTCGTGCGTGGCGACGATGGTTACCGCGCGACTTCCGCTGGAGAGCAGGTGGCGAGTGCAGTGGCCCGCACGTGCCGGGATGACCTGTGGCCGTCCACAGGCATCGTTCAAGTGGACGTGAACGCGCTGGGCTGGTGACTGAGCACGGCCGGTTTTGCCCCCGGCCTGACCCATCTAACAGGCCATGTTCTACGCGCCACTTCGGTCAGTTTGGCCCGGGTTTCGCGCGCTCCAGGACGTCGTTACGGAATCCGTTCGTGTCCACTTTCCACTGGTCTGCGCGCACCTTCCGTGCCACTTCCTCGTCCGCCTGTCTTCGCAGTTCTGCCGTTCCGACCACGATTCCGCAGACTGCCGTGGCTGCCAGAAGTCCCGCCGAAAAGCCGGTCGAGAAGCTGCGCGCCGAATGTCCGAAAGTGCCGTCAAAATCTGTTGACATGGTCAGGGGTGTTCTCGTAGGGGTACGTACATGGACATTTGCCTGATCCAAGCAATTCGCTCGTCGATGATGATTGCAAATTGAACATAACGGACATTAGCCGGCCGTTAGTTAGTGCTCTTAGCTTGCGGGTCTTATTAAGCGATAGTTAAAGTCGGGGGCGGAGCGAGTTAGCCGCTCGCTCAACGCCCCCCGTTCAACGGTGCCTTTGGTCGAGTACCACCGATGAACTTCAGTACCCCTATTCGCTCCGCGAAACGGTGTCAACCGTCATCGGTGATCTCATTGCGCACCGCCCATGCTGCTGGGCGGAGTAGTTCAACAGCAAACGCACGGGGCGGAGCGTTTTTCCAGTCAGTGCGAAAGCAAGTCGTTCGGACTTGTGCGCCGTCGCTGGGCGCGGGGGGATCGGCAGTTCCCCCGCGCCGCACGGGCACGATGCCTGTGTGAAGCAGGGATGCGGGTCTCATGAAGAGGCCGTAAAGGCGGCGAATTTAAGGCGGGGTCGTAGTCGTTTTAGCGACGGCGAAGGCATACCGGAGATGGATCTCTGGTACCCGCTTTTTCGTTCTCAAAATCCACATCAGCAGATGTGCAGGAGCAGCACGGATGATCCAGAAGCGGATGGAGCTTATCTGCGTTTCTAAGTCGGAGCGTCAAGGCAAGCAAGAGGGCAACGAGCCCGCCCGGTTCTACTACAATGCCACCCTCACGGGCATGGGTTTTACCTGGGTCGACTACGAGCTCACGCAGGCGCAATACAACCAGTTCCAGCCCGGCGGCGAGTTCCTCGTCGACGTGGCGTTGATCCCGGCAACGGCAAAGTTCGAGGGCCGCTTCCGCGCCGAGCCCGTCTACAAGATCCAGCTCGGCGCGATCCGCGAGAAGTCTCCGCCTCCGGGGCCGGATCCTCGCACGGAGCGCACGGCAGCTCCGACGTCTGATCGCCGTCCGGTCTCCGCTGGGGCCGGTGGCTGAGTAGGGATGGGGACGGGGCGGCGGGTGGTTTGTGCGAGCGCCCGCCGTCCCCCCTTCTAAGGGGCTTGGGCCGTGGAAATCCTCGACGTTCTGCAGAGCTGCGTAGAGATCTTGATGGGCGTGCTCAACCTCGCCGTCTCGGTCTCGCTGCTGTGGGCCATCGGGGAAATCGGCGCGCGTCAAGTTCCGATCCCTCGTCAGATCTGCAGCAAATGCGGCTCGTTCGTCCTGGACGATGACGGTCGCCGCAAGCGTTTTAGCTGCTCGTGCAAGGCGCTCTCGTTCGAGGTCGATCGATGAGCCGCTTTCTCTGGTGTGTGTCCCTCTCCCTCCTTAGCGGTCTGCCCCTTCCCATGCTCAACGTCTCCATCTTTCAAGCGTTTATCGGGCTGAGTGCAGCCTTTGTGGTCGGCATCCTCTCGACGTCGGCGGTGGCCGGCGTGGTACTGCATCTGGTGACCTATGGTCAGCAATTCGGCGGCAATCTCGGTCGACCAGGGGCTCAAGCCCCTGCATCCCGTCCTCTGGCTCGTCCGTCTGTGCCAGGTCGACGGGATCTCTCGGGAGTTCTTGCAGAGTGCGGTGGCGACCTGGGAAGCCGGGAACCGCGCGGCAACGGTCGAGTGGTTCCGCGAGCTGACGACGCATATCCGGAGTCAGGTAACACCTACCCCGAATAGGGACGGGGCGCTGAGCGCGCTCGAGCAGATGGTGGACCGCCTCGAACAAGAGGCGATCAAGACGGAGCTTTTCTGGGTCTGTGGGGTTCCTGCTGATGCTCACGTTCGCGGTACAGCTGCGAAATCGTCGACGCGCATCCGAGACGGGCAATTGCCCTTCAATGCTCTCGGGGTACGCGGGCGTTGACACGATGGAGCTGGCCGTTTTTTCTGACTTCGCCGATGGGCCGAACGAGCCGCCCTCGGACGAGTGCGTAGCTCGTCTGAATGCGTTCGGCTGGCTTTCTGAAACCGCTCGCGGTCTTCGTGAGGGGGGTGTTCAACAGACGACCGCGTTCTACGGCGAGGATCCCGTTACGGTGTATCGGACCGGCGGGACAGTGGGTCGGGGCCGGCGAGGCGGCTTCTACCCGTATCGGTTCACCTGGCGGGGCTGCGACTTCATGGCGGCACCGTTCGAGAGGGCAGGGCACCGGGCCAACTTCACGATCCGGGTGGCCGCGACGTTCATGCTCTCGTTCGGTGGTCATCCGGGCCGCGCCTGGGAGGATCTCGAAGCGTTCCTCCGGCGGTTCTTCGGCGCCGTGGTGAAGCGCTGCTCCGTCTCCCGCGTCGACATCTTCGGCGACATGCCGGGCACTCCGGTGTCCCGGTTCGTGAACCTGTTTGAGCGGGGAATGTTCGTCCGCCGTACCCGGCGCGTGCGGAAACGGGGCATGGTCGGGGCGGTCGAGGTCAGCCAGGACGAAGCGGAAGAGGTCCAGCTCGACGGGAAGGGGGCCGAGTGGTCGACCCTGCACCTGGGCCTCGGCGGCGTCTTGTCGTGCCGGTTCTACGACAAGCTCTTGGAGCTGGCCCGCCCGGAGATGTCCGGGAAGCGGGACATGATGAAAATCCAGCTCTGGAACGGGGCTGAGCCGGACGAATTGACGCGCGTCGAATTCCAGCTCCGCAACGCGGCGCTCAAGAAACACGGCTCGTCCACGATCCAGAGTCTGTCCGCCAAGCTCCGCGGCCTGGCGGAATACCTCGTCACCCGCTGGCTGGTCGTCTGCGACTCCCTCGATCGCTCGCACACGAACCGCAAAGAAGTCCATCCGCTGTGGGAGAAGCTGCGGGCGACCTTCTCCGATCGCTTCTGCGTCGAGCCCACCCAGGACATTGACGACCTACTGCCAGACGATGTCCTGGCCGTCGGTCGTCAGGGCCTTGGGTGTCTGATGTCCTTCCTCGCCAAGTCGGGCGAGCCGCCGGCGCAGCCGTCGGACGTCTTCCCGCAGATGGTCGAGGTCCTCCGATTCCTGTTTGAGCTTTATGGACCAGAACGAGCCTGGGAAGAGATCACCGATCGGTATGCGGACCATGTTGTCCGGCACCATGAGGTTCGCGAGGCGCTTTATAGGCGTCTTGATGCTCGGGCTCATCCTGGGGTTCTACTGGGCGGAGGTCCTGGTTGTCCTAACTTACACGGTCTTAGGTCTCCTCCTCTTCCGGCAAGTGAGGCGTAAATGGGTCCAGAACCGACAGACCCCACTCTCTGGTGCACACGGTGGATCCTCGCGGCCTTTGCCGTCGCCTGGGTCTTCCACTTCGTCCTCTGGTACGGCTACGCCTGGTGGCGTTCCTTCCGTACCGATGGGCTCGACGGAAAGCCTTAGCGGCTGATGTCGGGCGGTTACTGACGGCGTTTCCTTTGACTGCCAACCCTAGAAAGGGTGTTACCTTGAATCGATTCCTCAACAGTGTGTCCGCGATCGGCACCCGCATCCGTGCGGCTCTCCTGTCGGCTGCGGTCGTTCCGGCTCTCCTCCTCGGCGGGGCTCCGGCCGTTCCCACCGTTACCGCCGTCAGCTCGGCGGTTTCGGGCGTCGCTTCGACCGTGGCGACCTACGCCGCGCCTGCGGCGGTCGCGGTGGTAATCTTCACCGCCGACTCGGCGTTCGCTCAGACCGACCCGCCGGAGGACGCTCCGGAGTTCGAAGACTTCCCGGTCTTCTTCGACTTCAAGTCCCTCGTCACCAAGTCGGTCGGCTTCATCGGCACCGTGGGCGTCATCGCCATCGGGGCGGTCGTCGGCTGGTCCATGATGAAGGGGATGCTGAACTACTTTCTCCGTCGCATGCGTGCTTGATCGGACCACCGATCCGCACGAACGCGAACGGTTGATGGAAGTTCAGGTGAACCGCCTGGCGATTAACGTGTACCTCCGGCAGGGGATACTCCCCCCGTCCGACCTCATGGAGTCCGCCTCACTGTGGCAGGGCTTCCTAGCGGACCAGATCCGGCAGAAACACCAGTTCACGCCAGGCGGTCGCCGCCGCCGCAACATGTCGGACGTTCGCATTCGTTCGATCACCGAAAGGGAGTGGCGGGAGCGGTCGGGGCTCGGGGAAGTCACCCGTGAGAACGGTCGGCGGTACCGCGCCTCTCGGGGCAGGAGAACGAATCTCCAGCGCGAGCGGTTCTATGCCGATATCGGCGAATCGTTCGACGCTGGGGAGCGTCTCCCGTCCATCGTCCGCTGAACTTCTCTGCTGTCACGCTCTACCGGGCGTAGGCCCTCGCCGTCCTCCTCGCGGCGGGGGCCGTTTTTGTTTGGAAAGGATTCCAATGGAAGCGTTCGAGGCCCAGATGGGCCAGGTCCTCCACCAGCTCGATCGGCTGCGCGAGCTGATGGAACCGATCGCCGACGTCTGCAATGGCGTCCGCGTCTTCGTTTACGCGGTCTTGTGCTTTGCCGTCTTCTTCGCCGGCCTGCTGGCCGTCCTGTGGGCTTTCTTCCCGGAAAGGTTCCGCCATGTTTTCCCCGCGCCGCCGGTTCCGCGTCCCTCTAACGCTCCGGCTCCTCCTTCGCCTCCTGCGTCGGATTGCTCCCCGTCTTCGTAATTCGGTCGGCCTGGTCGTCGCGATCCTGCTCCTCCTGGGGGGCTGTAAATCGGCGCGCGCCGATTATCCCACCGATGTGAAGGTCTTCGTCCGCCTGGACGAGCTGCCTTCGGGACAGATCTTCGATCAGGTCTCCGGCCAGCAATGCACGTGGAACGGGACCGACACTGTTCAGATGGTCGGTTCGCGCAATTTCAAGTCGATCTCCACCAACTCCGGCGGGCTGACGGTTCCGGCAACCATCCTCGACGCGATCCGCGCCGGCGGCTTCTGGAAGGGGCCGCATTCCGTCTGCTGGTGGCAGTACGGCCCGGAAACGTCCGGAGTGACCGGCGTCCTGGCCGTCGCCGGCGTCCCGGGGCAGTGGTACCCGTTCATGGCTCCGACGGATGGCGACTACTGGTTTGATGATCGGTACGTCAAAGGCTTGCAGCTCGTGTGCATGCAGCCGCAGTACCAGGTTGTTCACGGCTACCTCGTGCCGGAGTGGAATAACACCACCCTCGGCGGAACGTGGTCCCTGATCGTGGTCCGCTGGGATCCGACGACCGGGGCCATGTCGCTCAACAAGAATGAAACGAAGTGGTCGCAGGCGCAACCGGTCCTCACTCAGCAGCACATCGGCGGCGGCGGCGGGGCGTTCACGCTTGGTACGAACGGGAATTGGGCCGGCCCGGGAACTCGCCTGGTCGGCTCCCTCGGGATCTTCGATCGCGTGATAACCGATGCCGAAGTGACGGAGCTGGTCAACCTGGGGCCGGGCTTCATCCCCGACTATTGGGACGAGGAGGATCCCGGGGAGGAGGAGGATCCCGGGGAGGAGGAACCGGGCGGGGGCGGTCCGGAGTGGTCGCAGCTCATAGCGGTGATCCAGGGGCAAACCGCCAAGCTCTCCGCGATTCAGGAAGCGGCCGAGGCCACCGAGCATCGTTTGACGGGCGTCTATTTCTACTTGATCGCGGCCGTGGAGTGCCTGGTCGTCCTGGCGGGGTTCTACCTCTTCCGGATCGCGAAATTCTCCATGAACTCCAAGACGCCATTCGCGATCGCGGCGGTCTTCCTCAGCCTGGCCGGCAGCGCGTTCGCCCAGGCTCCGGACCCGTGTCTTCTGTGGGAAAAGTGCATCGGGGCGAAGCTCAATGGCAATCACGCGTTGCCGGTCGGTCCGTTCGAGGTGACGTGCCTCGGGGCCTCCAGCTTTGAGGTCACCGGCGACCATGTCGCGTGCAACCTGCCGAATGAGCTGCGCGTTGTCCGGATCATCCTGCGGTATCACCCGACGGCGCAGGGCGAAGACAGGTCGCTTGACTGGATCGTCAAGGCAGCCACCGCCACGACGCACGGAAGCGCCTTCGACAGCAACGACGCATACGGGGACACGAGGTACTACGGCCGGCCGGCGACCTCCCCGGCCGGTACCCCGTGGCGGCAGTTGGCTCCGTTCTCGGTCGCACCCTGCAAGGACTGCGGGCAGTGCGATATGTGCATTTACGCGGAGCTGTTCGAGCTGTACTCCGACAACGTCGATAACCCAGCCTGGCCAAAAGGGCGGGGCAGCCGCACGCAGTACGGTCTTCACGGGAGCGGGGACTGTGTCGTGCCGGCGGGGAACGGGAACGGAGCGGGCGGCGATCCCGGTTCCGGGACTGGTGGCAATGGTGGCGGTACGCCGTTCCCTGGAGGCCCGGGCCAGGACGATGACGATGATGGCGTACCGAACGGGCAGGATCCCGACCGGGACGGGGACGGGATTCCGAACGGCGACGATCCGGATCGCGACGGGGACGGGATCCCGAATCCCCAGGATCCTGAGCCGGACGGCCCGCCTGACGATGGACCTGGCACGAACCCCGGCGACCCGGGGAATGACAACGACGATGACGGGGTCGACGATCCGGAGGACCCGGACGACGACAACGATGGGATTCCCGACGAGAACGATCCCAGCCAGTACGGCGGCTGCGTGCTTCCCAGCGGGGGCCTGGACACGGATTGCGACGGGATCGTGGACTCCGAGGATCCCTGCATCGCGACCATCAAGGACGACAGCGACTGTGACGACGTTCGGGACGTCGACGATGTGTGTCCGGAACACGATGACCTGGCCGATGGGGACAATGACGGGGTGCCCGATGGGTGTGACAACTGCCCCGCGTCTCCGAACCCCCAGCAGAAGAACTCCGACGATGACGAGTTCGGGGACGCCTGCGACGACGACGACGACAACGACGGGAAGGATGACTCCGAGGACGACGACGACGATGGGGACGGGATCCCCGATGTCGACGAGGACCAGTGCCAGGAAGCCGAGGGGGAAGAACAGGCCGCGCAATGCGGGTGCGCCCGGATCCTCGATTCCTTCTATTACCGGCTCTACTCGTTCCTGACGGGCGACCGGGCCGACGTCGGGGCCGGGTACCGGACCGGGGACGGGGATCCGGGGAGCGCCAATTACGTTCCCGGCGGCGAGGGCGGGATCTTTACGTACCTCTTCGACTCGCGCCGGAAGATCTCCTCTTGGGGCCAGCCGGCCAGCGGGGGGAACGGTGAGGATCCCCCCGAGGAGGAGCCAGGGGAGGGGACTCCAACGACCGACAAGAACCGGCTGCCGATTCCGTTCCTCGACCTGGACAGGCTCGCCGAATTCGACAGTACGAATATGCCAGCCTTTGAATATAAGCCCATCGAGCTGGATTGGGACGAGGGCGTTTTCTATGGCGAGGAAAACGTCTTGGAGTGGGACTTCCTGGAGTTCGCCCACTTGATAAAGAACTGTGCGGCTATTGCTCTGATTTGGGGCTATGGGACGGCAATTATCTTTGCCTTCTTTAAGTCCGCCACATGAAAGGGGCTGTTATGCGATACGTTTTGTTGTTGCTGTTCGTCCTGGCGGCGGTCCCCGCGATCGCCCAGGAGAACGGGGATCAAATCTTTAGCGGTGGTATTCCCGGGGAACCGCTGCGCCCGGAGACGGTCCCGCAGAAACCCGAACAGCAGGTCGGGTGGATCGATTGGGTGCTGGATCTCACCGGGTTCATCTGGAGCACCTTCCTGGAGCTCGTCGAGTGGTGCGTCTACGTGCCGGCCGAGTGGCTCCGGGACCTGGCCTTCTCGTGGTTCTGCTGGATCATGACAGGCGTCGGGGGCTACATCGAGGAAATCGTGCCGTTCGTGAACTGGCAGTCTAAGGCCAGCTCGACGAGCTACATCCGCGTCGGCATCGAGTGGATCGAGAAGTCTTCCGGCTTCTTTGCCGAAATCTTCCCGTTCGGGCTGTGGATCAGTCTCACGACGATCTGGCTCGGGGTCGAATCCGGCCTGGCTGTGGTGCGCTGGATCATCGCCCTCATTCCGAGTCTGTGAGATGGTTCCGGACTTCGTTCCGATGCGCGTCATTGCGATCGCTCGCGATTCGACGCGCGTCGATTCCTTCCGCCTGGCGATCCGTCGGATGTCGCGTCAAATCGCGAATGTCGCTGCCTGGCGGGAGCATTTCATCGTGTTCGTGGACCGGCGGACGGGCCGAGGTGAAACGGTGTTCGCCGTGTTCGTGGGTGCTCCTCCTCCGATGGGGGAGGAGATCGTTAACTGGATTGCGCAGGGCGTTCGCCTGGACGCGCAGCGTCTTAGGGAAAGGTGGGAAAGCTGATGGCATGGCGGCCGATCATGACGACGACGATCGGGGTAGCGGGATCCGGGAAGACATACTCCCGCGTCTGCTACCTGGTCGACAAGTACCTGCCTCACGAGGCGGGCAAGCTGTATACGAATCTCCCATTGAAGCCGGCGGCGATCGCCGAATACTGCCGCAAGGTGTACGGGTCAGATCCCAAGGAGATCCTGGACCGGATCTACCTCATTCCGCCGGAGGTCCTGGAGAAGTGGCAGGAGGAGAAGGAGGGGCCGTGGGAGTATTTCCCGCACCCGATCGCCGGGCACATCATCATCGACGAAGCCCACCGGTTCGTGTCGTCCCAACACGAAAAGGAATGGGCTCGGAAGTGGCAAGTCTGGATCGGGGAACTGCGGCACCTTCACGGCTCGATTGAGTTCATGACTCAGGCCGAAAACAAGCTCCCTCGGGAGTTCAAGGAAGAGTGCGAACGGAAGATCGTCATTGAGACCGACGAGAGCCGGCGGGACTCGTGGTTTAACATCGAGTGGCACTACTGGTACCAGCTCTGGGCGAAGCTCCGGGGCCGGTACGTCCCGATGACGATCGCCACCGAGATGAAGAACGTGGGATCGAAGAAGTTCGAAACCACGCTGGAAACCGCGTACGTCCGCCGGCCGGAGATCTTCGCTCTCTATGACTCCTTCTCGAATCCCAACTTGGGCGGGGAGGCGCTCGGCCGGCCGAAGATGGAATACGAGCGGATGACCTGGCCGCGATTCCTGCTCTGGTTCTTCCTGCAGAACCCGAAACAGATCATGTGGCGGTTCGGGGTCGTGACGTTCACGGTCTGGATGATCTTCGGGGGCTGGCAATGGATCTTCACCAGCTTCATGGCGGCGCTCAGTCCGGCCGAGAAGAAGCCGGCGGCGGCCGTCGCAAAGGCTCCGCTGATGAAGCCGTTCGATCCGTCGAGAGGGAAGGGGAAGCCGAAGGATCCGGAGCCCACTCCCGCACCTGGCTATGAGGAGTTTCTGGACGCGCGGCGGGCGGCCGCCGCGATGCAGCAGGCCAGGTCGGCCGTGAGGAACTCCAGGGCCGTTCCCGACCAGGCGAAGGGGCCGGTGATCGACGAGCTGGAAGCGGCTCTCCAGCAGTATGAAGAGGCTTACAAGCGATCATCCGAAGTGGTCGGAATGGTCGGCGAGGAAATCATTCTGCGGGATGGATCCCGCTTCAAGAAAGGGGAGACGATTCCCGATGGCTTGCTCAAAGGTCGGTCCGTCACGTCGTTCGATCGCAAGACTCAGCTTTTTGTGCTGGATAACGGTGAGCACCTTAAGCTCGGGGGGCTGCCTAAATCCGCTACGGAGAATCTCGCCACCGCAGCCAAACCCAAGCGGGTACCAGTCAAAACCCGCGTTGTTTCCGAAGCTCTATCAGGAGTTGCAGATACCGGCCCCCAGGTCGATCGCAACGGCCCAGCAGGAGCGGGAGGACCTGGAGTGCCGGGGCCTTCAATTCCGGTTCCTCTTGGCGTGGATCGCCGACAGATGGGAAATCAACCTGATAACGGAGCCGGAGCTGCTCGAAAGGGAAGTGGAGCTGCACCTCCGCAAAGCGACCCTCCCTCAAATCCTGGCGGCGGTCTGTCGCCAGTTGGGAGTTGAGGTCACCCGCTCGGGCGAGCTGTACGTGATCGGGGCGCTGAAGCCGTCCGACCGGGCCGCGATCGTCCGGCGGGTCCGCCGGCTGAAAGCGGCCGATCTGTCGAGCGTGCTGTGCCAGGTCCTCTCCGGGATCGGGGCCGTGCAGGTCTTCCCCGACGGTCTGTGCATCATCTCGGACACAGTCGAGGTCTTGGACCGGGTCGCCGCGATCATCGATCAGCTCGAAGCGGCCGAGTCGGTGACCTGGTGCGTCCAGCTCCATATCCTCCGGCTCTCGGACCGGGATATCCGGAATCTCGGCCTGGACGTGGTCCCGGCCCTCGACCTGGCTGCCACCCTCGGGGCCGCGTCGCAGGGGATCCCGGCCGGGCTCAATGTGAACCTCGGCGCGACCCTCAAGGGCCTCCTGGACTTCGCCAACGAAAAGAGCCGGACGATGATCGTCGCGGAACCGCTCATGCTCATTGTCGACGGCGACACCGGCACCTGGCAGCGATCGCGGCAAGTCCCGATCGAAAGCTCCGTGATCGACCCGCGCACCGGGGCCATCTCGCGGAGCTACGATTACCGATCGGCCGGGCTCAACGTGACGGTCGACCTACGGGAGTCGTCCTGGCGATCGGCGCGCGTCAATTTCAACGTTCAGCTTGGGGACGTGATCTCCGGCGGCGACGGATCCGGACCGCCAGTCATCGCCGATCAGTCGCTCAAGGTCTCGGCCGACGTCTACACCGGCGGTGTCTACCTGGTCGGGGCGCTCCGGGAGGGGACCGGGAACAAAGGTGCGGCCGGCGCACTCAAGTTCGGCGATCGCCAGTCGTCCGATTCGACAGAGGTTGTTGTCTTCGCTCGTGTCGCCCGGATTGCTGGATCCCTTCTTCCGCATCCAGCGACGGAGGGGCCGGAGCAGGGGGGGGCCCCGACCGACCCCAGGGAGGGCGGGGGGGCACCGGCGGAGGACCCGGAGGCGTCCGGGCCTGCGCTCTGTCCCGATCCTGTAGCGAATCCAGGGGAGCTGATCCCTACTCCGGCCGGTCCGGAGCTGCCGCGTCTCGAGCTGCTCGAGCCAGTCTCCCGAGTACCGAAAAAGCCCATGGCGTCTGTCACGGGCGCTCGAGACTGAATCTGGCAAAGGATCAGCCCGGCGACCCGGTAAGACTCGAATCGGCTGACGCGTTTTCGTGTGGAGTTAAGTTACCCCGGGAATTCCCTGATGCCGCGCCCCTACGATCCGCTTCAACCCGTTCAACCGAACCACCGGAACCGGCAATGTCAGAATGTGTCGCATCCTCTCGTTTTGAAGGGAATTCGGCCGCATTGCAGCAGATTGATGCAACAGTTCGGGCGTTCTTAACACTCCTTGTGAACAGGTCCACTGCCGGGTGGAGCTGGCTTGCTCGGGATGTCCCAGTCCAACTGCGGAGTCCTTTGGTGAGACGCTCTGTCCGAGTCCCCGCCGCTTCCCGTAAAGGGGCCATGCTGGTCCTGATCGGCATGCTGCTGGTGTTGTTCTTGGCGATGGTCGTATTCGCCGTCGACGTCTCCTACATGCAGCTGACCCGCACGGAGCTGCGTGCGGCCGCCGATGCCGCGGCCAAGGCCGGGGTCGAATGCCTTCGCCGGACGCAGTCAGCCGACAAGGCCGCGCTCGCGGCCATAGGTCTTGCCCAGTACAACAAGATCGGCGGCAAGCCGCTGGTTCTGACCCGCAACGATTTGGAATTCGGCCAGGTTGCGTTGTTGAATGGCGAGTGGAGCTTCACGCCGGGGGCGGAGCCATTCCGGGCGATGCGGGTCAACGCCTCATTATCGAAGGAGAGTTCCAGCGGCCCGGTACACCTGTTGTTTGGAGGGTTGCTTGGACGGAGCACATTCACTCCCCGAATGTCTGCCGTAGCCGCGCAATTCGACCAAGACATCATCTTGGCACTCGACCGGTCCCATTCAATGACCTTCGATCTCTCTGGGGTCGACTGGAAATATCCCCCAGGCATCCCCGCTTACCCTGTTGGCATGACTCTTCCACCCCACGCGACTCTAAGTCGCTGGGCTGCTTTGATGAAAGCAGTTGACGCCTTCGACGACATCATTGGGCAGGCAAATCTGCAGCCCCGCGTCGGAATTGTTACGTGGTCGTCCGAGGTTACGAAGAACTCGGTTGAGTATCTGTTAACGAAAGTGACTTCCCCGGTCATCGCCCGCGATTTGGAAGTGACCGATGCCATTGTCAACGGTGACAAGAAGGGAAAAGGGAAGAAGAAGAAGGGGCTGAAAAAGAAAATTGCCTCCCGGGCAACATCGCCAATGCTCGGCGCAACCAATATGTCCGCCGGCTTGAACGAAGCTTTGCGTATGTTGGAGCAGGACACTTCTAAGCCACTCGCAAAGAAGACGATCGTCCTTATGACCGATGGGCTATGGAATCAGGGGTCAGACCCGGTGGAAGTTGCCCGTGCCGCCAAGTCCCGCGGCGTCGTGGTTCACACCATTACGTTCCTGCCCGGGGCAGAGCAGGACGCCATGGAGCAGATCGCGACGATCACCGGAGGACGGCACTACTTTGCACAAAATGCAGCGGAGCTCGAAGCGGCCTTTCGAGAACTCGCGTTCGCAATGCCAGTTCTCCTTACGCAGTAGTCGTGGATGAGGTCCAACGCGGCGGCACCGATTCCATTTTTCAGGACGACGTGCCCTCCGTTGAGCTTCTTTACCAATGGCACGTTCGAAAAGCGCAATTCCGGTGGACCGAAGCGCCGCCCGTCATGGCAACCTGGTCTAAAGCCCGGCCGCACACCAAAGATGAGCGTTTCCCTGCTACTGGCGTCTTTAACAGTACTCGGGGGTGCATCTGAACCACTTCGGTCGCGGCGTCGATTGCGTATGCCGAGGAGGTTTCGCCAGTCCCCTGATGGCGATCCGATACACGCGGAATCCTTCTGCCACAGCCACGATGCCGAGTGCTGAGATGACCAGGATGGCGAATAGGCTAAAGCGACGCATGCGTGGAGGAGTAGCGAAGGAGTGGGCGTCCATGCTTTCGGTCCTGAAAGACTTCAGGCTGCGGCTCACTGGCGGTTTGATCCCATAGTGCGTCCATGGACACATCGCGACCGAAGTAGGCGAAAACCCAGTCATAGGTTCTCGATGGCGGCATGCACGATACGACTCGGCCGAGCTGGGTCACCGTGCAGAGCTCTGCAATCTGCTGCAACAGGCCATGGAGGACCAGATTCGTGACCTTCACACCGGGGAGAGGGCAGAACCAGTTTTCGTAATGGCAAAGACGTCGCAGAAGGGCGATGTCGTCCCAAGAAAGAAAGATGTCGTAAGCAAGGCGCCGGTCCGGCAGGGGAGGAACGTCGTTCACGTTCGCGTCGTGAGGGCAAACGTGATTGTTGACGGCTCGCCAGTCCACCGGCACGGCTCGGTCTCCACTCGTCGCGTTCGGTCCCGTTGAGGCGAGCGACGCCGTGAGGGCGCTCGCCATTCGGACAAGCCTAGGTCGAAAGACGGAACCTCGCGGCCAGAAAAAGCGAAAAACCGGCTCGGGAACTCGTGCAGGCGGGCCAGCACCGCTTTCGCTCAACCGAAGCCGGAAGGTCTGGAGTGTGCTGAGGCGGCACCCGCAAGCAAGCAGATTGTTGACAGATTCTTCGCCCTGTGGTCATGATTTGTTTGGCCATGCTGCGGCCGACTGCTGAGGGGAGCGCGAGCGGGATCCTTGACTGCCCTGTAGCGACAACCGTTCGGCATCTGGCTCGGGGAGCGGGAGCTATTTCGCCCAACCGGATTCGACGCGCGCCGATTTGCTCCTCTACTTCCAGGCAGAGGCTGCCAAGGACTCTTCTGCTCCCGTTCCTGGGTTTTGTCCGAAGTGGCAATTCGTTCACCGTCGGCTTTTCGGATCGGTCTCTGGTGAACGGATTGGAACCGTTCCGTCCAACGCTCCCGATCCGCAAGCGTGCTAATGGTTGCGAACGCGGAGCGACGGTGGCAGCTTGTGACGCGGATGGAGCATTCCCGTCCTTCACCTCGGTATCTCCCAATGCCATGAGTCAAGATACTGTTTCGTCGGACCAGGCTCGCCCGTCAGCCCGGATATTCCTTGTCGACGATTACCAAGCGATGCGAATCGGGGTCGCCTTCGTCATTGCTAGCCGCCCTGGCTGGACGGTCTGCGGCGAGGCCGGTGGTTGCCTCGATGCGCTTCAGATGGTTCGGGAGCTGCAACCCGACTTGGCCATCGTTGATCTGCGTCTCGCCCAAGGGGACGGGCTGGAGTTGATCAAGACAATCAGAGGGAGTGTGCCCACCTGTCGCATGCTCGTCTTCTCCATGCTCGACGAGGAACTCTTCGCGGAGCGTGTTCTCCGCGCCGGAGCACATGGGTTTGTGAACAAGCAGGAGTCGGTTCCGACCTTGCTGGAAGCAATCGAGAAGGTCCTGGACGGGCGAATCCATTTGAGCCCCCGCATGACGGACAGGATTCTTCAACGTCACTCGGCCAGCGTCGCAGAGGTCAGGTCACCGTTTGACATACTTTCAGACCGGGAGATCGAGGTCTTCGATCGTCTAGGGCGCGGTAAGTCGATCAAGGACATTGCGCACGATCTGCACATCAGCATCAAGACCGTTGAGTATCATCGGCAAAACATCAAGGAGAAACTGCACCTTCCAGACGGCTCAGCGGTGATCCGATTGGCTATCTCGTATGTGCTCGGCAAGGATGATCGCCACGCACCAAGCGAGTGACGATGTTGGCGTCCGGAACCGCACTTGTGTGCCTGATTCGCCCTGCCGCGTTGTGTTCCGACGTGCCGCGCAACGGTGGTGACGATGCTGGAGGCGGAGCTGTTCGCAGAACGGTCTTTCCGCGCCGGAGCTCGCGAGTTCATCAGTAAGTGTGCGGCTTTCGCCGAGATCTGCGCAGCAATTGAAGAGACCCCTTGAAAGGAGGATCTACCTGAGTGCCCGGAAGGCGAGCCGGATTCCAGCGAACCGCTCAGGATCGGCAGTCCCGGGGAGTCGTAACTGGAGTTGCTTTCCGATCGTGAGATTCACGTCTTCCGACGCGTGGTGCAAGGGAGCAGCGCCAGGCAGATTGCTGTGGAGATGCATGTCAGTGTGCACACGGTCGAATACACAGGCAGAACATCAAGGAGAAGGCGAAACTCTCCAGCGGTGCCGAAGTTCTGCCACGAGCTACATGCTACATTCTTCGGGCATCTGAGGGCCGAAAGCAGCCGGAGTGGCGCGGGGCGAGTCCTATGGCTCGTCGGTACGTGCCGTAGCCCGCATAATGTCAGCTGCTCGAAAAAGGCACCCATGCGGCATGAGCTCCGAGGGTGTCAACTGGGCGACCGTCAGCCCGAGATTGGTCGGGCGGAAGCCACCGTCCGTTGTTGCCACCAAGTGGTAGAGCACCAGTGAATCGAGATGCAGGAATTCGATGATGTCACTGGGAACGGGGAAAGGCTCGGCTTTAGAACAGATCTCGCGCAGTAGGAGCAACTCTGCCGTGGCCAGAATGATCTCGTCCCTGCCGGCCATGAGCCTGTTCCATGCTGAGAGCGGGAGTTGGTTTTGAACGGAGCATCAATTCATAGAGCCGGGCCCCGATCATCACGGTCAGGGCTCCGACCTGCATGGGGAAGGGAACGCAGTCTCTCAGAATGCAAGGACCATGCCCGGCTCTGTAAAAGGTGGTCTCCGTCCTTGGCGCAACCCTCTCGGAAGCGGACTGTCGCGACGTGCGGCCGACTGGTGGAATCCGCGGAATTTTGTTGATCGCGCAGGAGCACGTCTATAGGCTTGGGTTGGTGCCACACGCTTGAGCGGGACTCCTCCCCCTGTTCGCGTCAGTCGCCAAAGAAAACGCCCCCTTAGTGCAACAGGGGGCGTTTTCGTTCTCGTGCCCATTTTCCGGTCATGTCGTCTTCGGCTTTCGACCGTCCTCGATCAAGGTCGTTCCTCTCATTTCTGGGTTGCCCAGCAACCGAATGTTGACATGCGAGTCGCCCACGAATCCGATTCGAGCGCATTCTGCGGTAAAGGGCAGGTATGTCACCCGGAGGTCCGGCATCAGCTCCACAAATTCCCCGCGTGGGATCCGGATCTCGTCCCCGTTGTCTCTCATTGTGTTTGAACACGCCACGGTCAAGGTATCCGGACTGATTGCCAGCACGATCAGCTGTAGCTGCTCGTCAATCAGCAACGATTGCCCCGAGTGACGTGAGATCACGAACATTCGACGACCGGGCTCCGGCAGGAGAATGGCCTTATCCTCACGCCCTCATGCCGGCCGGTCAACTCCCGCTTCAGGGCGTTTTGTGGGCATCAGGTCAGGGGCGGCGAAGTATGCGGTGCAATCGACGCGCGTCGACTCGGATCCCATCTGGAGCGAGGACTCGCTCCTGTCATCGAATCAGCATGCGTCGGCACTTCGGTTGCAAAGGGCCCTGCTGGTCAGGAGGAGACGAAATGAAGCGCAAAAGTGCGGCGAAACGCGAGTTGATCGATACCGGGGTCGACAAGCGATATGTCCGACGCGACGAGGCCGGCCAGTTCAAAGAGAGTGACGATGTCGGTCGCTCGCTTCCCCAGGATCGTAAGCGGCCTGCGAAATCCGTCGCCAAGAAGGGGCAGGGAGACAAGGGGGATCGCGGCTGACACCGGCGGAGTTGTCGGGAGGGCAGGGTCAGGCTTGCTGCGATATCCCTCGCTCCGACATAGTCAGCGCTGTACCTCGTCCCTACACTGACGAGAGATACTCGATCCCGTCTCCCCCCTTTCGTGCAAAATGGGGAGAAGCCGCTGTCACAGAACCAGGTCTCTTTGAAGTCCGTACTCGTCACTGAGGAGCTAGATCGGCGCGCGTTCCGATCGCCAGACTTCGAAACGCAATGCAACGCACTCGACGAACTCGCCAGGGAACTTGCGACGTCACCCCCTACGGTGTTGCAGCGGGTGGCGGATGTCGCCCGGCGGGTGCTTCGAGCAGGCTCTGCTGGGCTGAGTCTGCTTTCTACTGACTCTCGGCATCACGCTTTTCATTGGCCGGCGATATCCGGCGCATGGGCATCGAAGGGCGGAGGCGGTTCTGTGTTCGATGCTAGCCCGTTCGGTGTCGTGATCGCTGAGGGCTCTGCTCAGTTGTTTCGTTATCCCGAGCGGTACTACCAGTATTCCGTGCCCGTGGATCCGCCGATTTGCGAAGCTCTTCTGCACCCCTTCTTTGTTGACGGAGCGCCTGTGGGCACGATCTGGGCCATCGCGCACGATGAGGGCAGGCAGTTTGATCGGGAGGATGCACGTCTCCTGGCGAGTCTGGCTGGGTTTGCCGGGGCGGCGTACCAATCGATGCGATCGATCGACTCGGTAGAGCCGACTAACTGGCGACTGGCGGCGATCGTGGAAGATTGCGAGGACGCAATCGTCAGCAAAGACCTGAACGGGACGATCGAAAGCTGGAATGGCGGTGCCGAGAGGCTATTTGGCTATCCGCCGTCGGAGGCCATCGGTAGGTCCATTACGATGCTGATTCCGGAGGAACGACTCAATGAGGAGACCGAAATCCTGTCCCGGATCCGATCGGGGCAGCGGATTCATCATTTCGAGACTGTCCGCCGGAGGAAGGATGGCTCATTTGTCGAAATCTCCTTGACAGTCTCCCCAATCAAAGACGCCCAGGGAGAGATCATTGGAGCGTCAAAGATTGCACGAGACATTTCTGAGCAAAAGCGGATCGAACGCGCGTTGCTGACTGCCGATCGCCAGAAGAACGAATTTTTGGCGACGCTGGCACACGAGCTTCGAAACCCGCTTGCGCCCATTCAGACGTCTCTCTATATCATGAGGCTTCGAGATCCGAGGGATGAAGCTTTGGCGGAGCTCCAGGAAGTTATGGAGCGGCAGCTCAATCATCTTGTGCGGCTGGTGGATGACCTTCTGGAGATATCTCGGATCACAACTGGCAAAATCGACTTGAGGCTTCAGCCTGTCGATGTGCGAACACTGGTTTCCACGGCCGTCGAAACCAGTCGGCCATTCATTGATGCGGCCGGGCATGAACTGCTGGTGTCGGTCCCTTCGACTCCGATCACCGTTCACGGTGACCCTGTCCGCTTGACACAGGTTATTTCGAATATCCTCAACAATGCGTGCAAATTCACTGACCCTGGTGGGCGAATTTGGCTGACGGTGAGGAGCGAAGCGGGGCAGGTCGCAATTGCGGTTCGTGACAATGGAATCGGGATCCCGGTGAGTGCCTTGTCGGATGTGTTGAAGATGTTTTCTCAGGTCAGCCGCGAGAGAGGCGTCTCCAAAGGCGGACTCGGCATTGGATTGGCACTGGTCGATCGATTAGTGAATTTGCATGGCGGTTCAATTGATGTTCACAGTGATGGCGAGGGGCAAGGGAGTGAGTTCGTCGTACGACTGCCGATCGCAAAGGCCGACATGGGCGCGCGCGGCGCGTCAGATCGCCTTGAAAAGGGGACTGAGACGCGTCGACATAAAGTTCTAATCGTTGACGACAACCGGGATGCAGCCTCCAGCCTCAGTACCCTCTTGCAGTTGCTGGGATGTGAGACTCAGATCGCCCTTAGCGGAGAGGATGCTCTGGCGCTGGTTCCAGTTTTCCAGCCGCGAGTCATCCTGCTCGATCTGGGAATGCCTGGGATGAGCGGGCTTGAGGTTGCGCAATGCGTACGGCGACTGCCATCCGGAGGCGACGTGCTTCTCATTGCGCTGACGGGCTGGGGGCAGGAGGAAGACCGTCGCAGGACCCGGGAGGCGGGGTTTGATCATCATCTCGTAAAGCCCGTCAGCATGGATCTCCTTCGGGTGATCCTTGAGTCAGCATCCGGCTGAGGGGCGCGAGTTGGGCCGCCTCGTCACACGGGTTCGAGGGTAGACGCCGGCCAGCGCAATGCAGCGCCTCCTGGCAGATTGCCCGGAGGCGTTGCGGGTTGCTCGAGCTGAGTCGGCGAGAACTCATTTCAGTAGGGCAGGAAGGTCTTGTGGCCGCAAGCCAGGCAGGTATCGGCCGCGGATCTTTCGGAGGTCCTCCGGCAGGAGGTCGTAGCACCGGGCCAGCTCGTCGATGCACGTCTCCCGGTCCCACTCGGTCGCGAAGTCGATTCCCAGTGTCGCCGCGACTCGGGCCGCCTCATGAGCGTTCCAGGGCTCGGCCGAGCGCAGGAACTCAATCAGCCAGGCCGCCAGGGCCGCCTCGTTCGCTCGGCTCTTGTGCTGTGTGTGTTCCAGGACCTTCGAGAAAGTGGGCTCCTCGCGGAGGTCCTGGTCTCCGTAGTAGCGGAACAGCGCGAAGGAGAGTCCCCCGAGATCTCCGACGCCCGATCCCGCCATCATCGCCGGGACCAGGGCGAACAGTTTCGGCCGCGATCGGGCGTTGTCGAGCTTCTTGATGATTTCTCGGGTGAACCAGGTGGCGAGGAAGGCGAGGCGTTTCCATTCGTCCGGGATCTGCTCCGACTTGCCCGGGGCGGGATCCGGCTCCGGCTCCTCGGCCGCCGCCTCCCGTTCCACCTGGCGGTTCTCCTGGTGCAGGCGGTCGAACATTTCGACGTTGAAGCACCGGTCGACGTCGCCGACCCGTTTCGTATCCAGCTCCTTCTCGTGCTTCTTCTGCCACTTGACCTTCGGGTCAAAAGCCCGGGAGTGCAGGGTGACCTGTTCGCTCACGATGAGCTGCCAATACTCGGCCGTCATATCGGCCCCGTGCGAGCGTCCGCTGTCCCATTCCTTGCGGCAGCCGGTGACGATCGCCGGGTATCCGGCCCACCTGGTCAAGGCGCGTGCATGGGTCGGGGTGAACGTCCCCTCGCGGATCTCCTTCTCCCAACCGGGGCACTTGAGCGGTGAGACCTGAACCGAGAACCAGTCTTCAGTTTTCGCCATCCTCGCAGCGGCGAGCCGCTGGGATCCCATCATCTCCGCCAGGTCGTGGAGTGTGAGGGCAAACTCCCAAGGGTCCAGCTGCTCGCGGAGGAGGTTCTCATCGATCCGCTGCATCGCGGCGGTCTTGTCGTCCAGGTCCTTAATCTTGGCTGGGACCGTTTTCCGGCCGGCGTGTTTGGAGGCCCAGAAGCGGCGCTCCCCGTAGATGATCTCGTACCGGCCGTCATCCTTCTGCCGGAGTCCGATATCTTCCAGCAGCCCGAAGGACTTGACCGACGCGACCAGCTCTTTCATGCCGGTGGCGGTCCCTTTCTCTAGGGCAGGGCGGTCACGGTGGTTCAACGGGGAGGGGTCGATCAGGGAGATCTCGACGTCTTGGGATTCAACGTTCTTCGACTTGGTAACCATGAGAGCGGGTTCCTTAGAACGGAGGGTCAACGGGTGGTTGCCGGAGCCATTGGGCGGCCTCGGCGACGAAAGCGGACAACTTGCGGAGCGTGATCTCGGCGAAAGCGGCCGTGGCCAGGACTCGCCGGCGTCGTTCGATGGATGTGTTCTCATCCATCCATTGGATTTCCTCGCGGAGCCGGCGGAGCTGGCCCTCCAGGTCCTTGAGCTGCAAATCGACGCGCGTCGATTCCGGTTTCATTTCCGGTCCCTCGGCAGGACGGCAAAGCCGATCAGCAGGAGGAGCAGGGAACTGAACAACTTGAGTAGGTCGGGCATCGGGGGCCTTTCGTCCCGCCAGCGGACGGGCAGGGTGGGTGAGCGGGAAATCGACGCGCGTCGATTCAGGTTTCGTCTGCGTCGGTCTCGGGCAGGGCGTTTCGCGGCTTCATGCCGACGAGCGGGCAGAGCCGGTTAGCGCGTTCGAAGTACCGGCGGGCCTCGGCCCGGTACTCGGTGGCGTCCCGGCTCCAGGCGTCCTCGCCCCAGGCCAGGTCGACGAAGTCCTGGGCGGCTCGCTCGTAGTGCCGGATCAGCATTTCGATCACGAAGAACCAGGCGAACACTCCGAAGAGGAGCACGCAGGGCACCGTCGTGAGGAGGTAGAATGTCCATTCGGCGTTCGGCATCGCAGTTCCTTTCGTCCCGCCAACGAGCGGGCAGGGTGGTTGTTGCGGTCGAGTGTTCCCGGCCATCGAGCCGGCCCGCCGCCGTAGTGGTCCTTTTGTTGAGCAGCTCCGGTCGGCTGCTGGGTGAAGGGGTCTCACCCCTTCTCCGCCGGAAGGCCCAGCGGAGCGACCCCGCCTTTCAAAACCCCGTCCGTCCGAGGGGCCTGCGGTGGATTCGTCGTAGGGCTCACCCGGGGGTTCCCTGCGACGAATTCACCGCTGAGCCCCCTCGGACACAAAAGAGCCGGCTGCCTAGCCGTCCCTGGAGCGTCAGGGATCGGAGAGGAGAGCCCGGACCGGAGGCTTTGCGAGGACCGGACTCGTAGCGGAGAGCCCGGCCCGTTGAGGGGACGCCCGAGTGCTCCCGTCTTAGCGCGCTAGCGAAATTCCCAGGTAATTCCCTGGGCGAGCGGCCCAAAATGTGGTGATATTTTGTTCCAACTTGCCTGAAGGTGGTGTTAAAACATCCAGCACCTATCTGCTGCATCAATGAGCGAGGCGCGCATGTCCGTCGAGTTCTGGTCGCATGTTCTGGTGCTGGAGAGCGACCTGCCGATGCTTCGCATGCTGTTGTGCTCGCCTCGCGTTCACATGCCGTGGTTGTCCGATGAGCAACGGTCGATGGTCTCGCGTCTCGCTGACGCAGGACTGGCGAAGATCGAGTACTCGCGAGCCAGCCTCTCGGAGCGGGGCTATCGTTTCTCGTTTGCCCACCCGTGGTATGTCGGCGGTGGAGTCGCGTTTTTCTGGCACGAGGACCTGGCGACCGCTTCCATTCCTGCTCGGCAGCTGCGCCGCGGCTTGTCAGGTGAAAGGTGATGGAATGCCGGAGCTGGTGGTTAACGAGGCCACATGGTACTGGCTCGCTCGATTGCGGATCGTTCCCATGCGAGTCGCTAGCGGCGTGGATGAGGTGGGAGCGGATGTGGTTGCCACGCTCGTACGATCGAAGCTCGTGAAAAGCGTCCAGGGACACCACGTATTGACCGAACTTGGAGTCCGCCTGGTCGATTCGCCGCCTCGACCGATGGCGAACGGCGACCGTGTTGTGATGCGTTAGCTTTGGCGCGTGGCCGCCGCCCGCCCTTTGGCGGCCTCGGAACGGAGTCCCCGCTGAATCGAGGCGACGCCTCAGACTGTCGTTGACGCATTTGTCACGACGTGACGGCGCGGCGGCTGCGTCGTTAGGCAATGCTCGAGTGCGCCTCGGCCCCTCTGCACTTGAGAACCTGCGTGCCTGAGACTTCAATTCGCGAATTGAAAGGAGGTCAGGGCCAATGGCGGACGAGAATCGGCGCCAGTCAGAAAAGCGAGTGTTCCGGTTGATGCTCTCGGAGTACCAGCTGTTGCAGGAACTGGCCCATGCTCCCGTTGACTTGGACAACGCTGCGCCGAGCGTGGAAGAGGCGTCAGAGTTCTTGGCGACATTGGGGTTGGTGGTCTTGCGTAATCGGACGGTGACGCTGACAGATGGAGGATGGAACGTGGTCCGAACGGAGCCGATCAGCCGGACAGCGTACACAGTGGCTTTTGACCGCTGCCGTCTCATCTGGTGATCAGTAGCGACGTGCAGCGCGGAACTCGGTAAGGCGGTGCGGGCAGATATCGCCCGGCGCAATCGGGGTGTGCCGATGCGACCGTCACGGACTTCTCTGGCCTCGGTTAGTGCCGGATGAGGAGTTGTCATGCGACGAATCACCCTATTTGAGCTGGAGTGGCTGTGGCTGAAGTGGCTCCTCGCGGAGCCGCTCCCATTGGTGGACTTCGTTGACCTGTTCCCAGAACACCGCGACGCCATTCACGGTCTGAGAGAGCAGGGGCTGATCTGTTTCGACAGCGATCACGTCGTGCTGACCGTCCGCGGCCATCGCGCGGTGCGAACGGCCCCTGTGCCGGGTCCGAATGGAGCGCGTGTTCTGTGGGATCTGGACCCCGAAGAATGGGTAGGCCGGGAAGGCCTGCTCCCCCGCAGTGAGCCCCCGGCCTGACTCATCTAACAGGCCATGTTCTACGCGCCACTTCGGTCAGTTTGGCCCGGGTTTCGCGCGCTCCAGGACGTCGTTACGGAATCCGTTCGTGTCCACTTTCCACTGATCTGCGCGCACCTTTCGTGCCACTTCCTCGTCCGCCTGTCTTCGCAGTTCTGCCGTCCCAACCACGATCCCGCAGACTGCCGTGGCTGCCAGAAGTCCCGCCGAAAAGCCCGCGCCGAAGCTGCGCGCCAGGTGTGGAAAACTTGTGTTCAATTCTGTTGACACGATCGGGGGTCCTCGCGTAGGGGTACGGTCATGAACGAAACCGACTTTGACGCTCGCTTGGAAAAACCCGACTGTCTCGCTCTGAGCAACTGAACATAACGGACATTATCGGACGTTCGTGGTAGAGGTTTTTGCGAGGGCTGGCGGCCAGTGGGATCTCTGGTTTCGCGCAGGACGGGCTTACGTGGGTTGCTGAGGATGATCTGTCGTCGCCTCTCGGCGGAGGGCTGCCGGGGCGAATTGCGGGGGTCGCTTTCCCGATGGGGCAAGATGCACTTTACAGATCAGGAATGGTGCGATACTCGTATTGCAACAAAACGGATCAGGAGAGTGTTGTTGTGGACGAGCCTTGGCATCTGACCCGGTCGAGCTTTCTGGACGATGTGGAAGTCGCCGAGCTTCTGCGTCGCCTTCGTTCCGAAGGGGGCTCGGAGGCGGAGCGGAGTCTTCGGCTGACGGACCGGCTGATCGTGGAGGGGCTTCTGTTTTCGGGGCTGCGGAATTCGGAGTTCTGCGCGCTCGCTTGTCAGGAGACGGTGCTCGGATGGCGGGAGTCGGTGTTTCGAGTTGTCGAGACCCGGAAGCAGGATCGGACGGTCCACGTGCCGCGATTCGTGAGCGATCTCGTCGAGGAATACGCGCGGGAGGTCCGGCCGCGGATGCTTCGCGAGGAGTTCGATCCGGACGACCTCTCGCTACCGCTTCTGGTGAACGAGCGCGGGCGGCCGTACGAGCGGACGTCGCTCTATCGGCGCGTGCTCCGAATCCTCTCGGACAGCGGTTTCGGAGCCCGGGCCAGCGTGCAGCTTCTGCGGCACACCTACGGATATCTCGCGTACAAGCAGACGGGCGGAAACCTGCTGTTCGTTCAGCGGCAGCTCGGCCACGCCCATCCCATGGTCACCTCGGTCTACGCCGAGTTCGTTTCGTTTCCGGAGCCCGAACTGACCGAGAAGACGGCGGCGCTGTTTCTTCCGGATCAGGACGGCCCGGCGCGTCCGCGGCGGAGACGCCGCGCGAAGGCGACATGAGTCGAGCGATCCGCGGGCAGCCGGCCGCCGCGAGGCGGCTTGGCGGAGCGTCTTCGCTTTCCGATGTCCTGTTCCCCGTCACGAGTTCCCGGAGGAGTATCCGATGCCGTTGACCAGCCATCAGCTTGAAATCGTCCGCCAGGAGATCGCCGAGTGTCTCGGCGTCGAACTGGACGAGTTGACCCCGGAGGCGAACTTCTTTGAAGACCTCGGCGGCGAATCGATCGATCTTCTGGACCTCTCGTTTCGAATCGAGAAGACGCTCGGAATCCGGCCCGACTTTTCCTCGGTCCGGGACCAGTTGAATCTGGCCGCCGACGAAAGCGGTTCGTTGACTCCGGAATCGGTGGAGCGGATCCGGTCGGCGTTTCCGGGGATCAGTCCCCTTCCCGCGGGCCCGATCACCGCGAAAGGGCTGTTCACGATCTCCGTCATCGAGGCCCTCATTGGGCGGGTGGTCGCCGACCAGACTGAGCCGCTGGTGTGAGAGGTTGCCGGCTCCCGCGAATGTGGCGACGGGTGGCGTTCGTCCCCGCTCAAATTTCCGAAGGTCCGCTTGCCTTCGCTGCAACAGGAGGCTGTCGATGATGGGGAGATTCGCGGTGGTGCCCGCGCCTCACCCCGGAAGGAGATGCGTAAGCTGGGAGGGTGGGGTCGTTGCGGATCCGGTCTCCCGGGCTGGCGCGGTTTCTCCTTATATTGAGCGGGCCCGTCTCCTCATTCCTGGGCAATCTGCACCGGGACGAACGACGTCGTTTGGCCGGCACGAGCCGGAGAAAACGGCGGGCGGCGGATCGCTCCTGCATTCAAAACACCACGGATGGTGATGGCCATGCCCTCGCGCCGGACTCTTTCCGCCTGTTCCCTGTTCGGCGCTTTGTGGTTCTTCGTCCTCGGTTTCTCGCCGGTGCCGCTTCTCGCGGTGGAACCGACGCCGGAGCAGGATGACGCGGCCATCAATGGTCTCTCGTTCCTCGGGCCGCGGACCGGTTGGGCGGTTGGGGATCGGGGAACGGTCTGGAAGACTTCGGATGGGGGGGGGAACTGGCTGCTGGTTCCCTGCCCGGTCACGACGCACTGGAAAAGTGTCTGCTTTCTGACGGATCGGATCGGGTGGCTGGCGGGAGGTCACACCGTTCCGTATTCCCAGCACAACGTCGGATTCCTGCTCTCGACGACCGACGGGGGGCAAACGTGGACTACATTGGTTCGTGAGACGTGGCCCCGCTTCCATGTTGTCCGCTTCTTCGATCTCGAGAACGGGGTCGCCGCCTGTGACAGTTCGACGCTCTGCCCTTCGGGGTTGCTGACGACTTCCGACGGTGGAAAGACGTGGACGCCGATCCCCGGCAGCAGCCGCGGCGGTTGGCGGGCGGCCTCGTTCACCTCCGCGACGTCCGGCGTGGTTTGCGGTCTGCGCGGAGAGCAGGGGTATGTCGGCGAGACCGGACTGCAGCAGTCCCCTCTCAGTCAGTATGGACTGCGGGGCCTGCTGGGATGCTCGGTCGATGCCGGAGGGCGCGGGTGGCTCGTCGGAGATGGAGCGACCGTGCAGCGGACGGACAACGGAGGTGTCAGCTGGACCTCTCCCGCGGCCACCCTTCCCCGCTCGCTGAAAGAGACTCTCGGTTTTCGCGCCGTGGCCCACCGTGGAGAGCGGGTCTGGATCGCCGGAACCCCCGGGAGCGTTGTCTATCACAGCGACGACGGCGGACAGAGCTGGCGGACGCAGGCGACGGGGAACTCGCTCCCCTTGCGGAGCCTCACGTTCGTCTCGGACCGCCACGGTTTTGCGGCCGGTGACCTGGGACGGATCCTCCGGACCGAGGACGGCGGAGAGACCTGGACGGCGTGCCGCGGGGGCGACAGGCGTGTCGCCCTGCTCTTCCTGAATGCGCGGCCGGACCACGTTCCCTACGGGCTCGCGACGAGGACGGCGGGCGAACAGGGATACCGCGTCGCCTCGTACGTGTTCAACCGGCAGGACATCGGGGCCGAGACCGGCGAAGACACCTTTTCCGATGAACGCGCCGCCGACGCCTTTCTCACGGCCGGAGGGGCGGGGACCAGCGTCGACTGGCGGCTTCCCGTGACACTGCCGGAGTTGAGCGAGCGGCGGGAGCGGCTCGTCGAAGAGTGGTCGCTCCTCACCGAGCAGAAGCTGGGTTCCGCGATCCTCAGCGGACTCGTGGCGACGATCCGCACCTGGCGGCCGGATGTCATCGTCCTCGACGAGTCGGCCCCGACCGACTATCCCGCGGCGCTCCTGTTCGAAGCAGCGCGGCGGGCGATCCCGATGGCGGCCGACGGGACGCGATACCCGGAGCATCTCGATGCCGCCGGACTCCAGCCGTGGAAGGCGACCCGCGTCCTCGCACGCGCGGCGGCCCCCTCGCTCGCGGCGGTTCAGGTCGACCCGCATGAAGTCCTCCCCCGCCTCGAGCGGACGGTTGGGGCGGCGGCAGCTTCGGCGCTCGCGATTCTTCATGGGCAGCCCCCTGCCCTCGCCCGTGAACAGTTCGTCCTTGTTCGCCTCGGCCCGTCGGGAGCCGGCGACGCTCCAGCGGAGCAGGGGCTCTTCACGGGGCTCGACCTGCGTCCTGGCGGTCCGGCGCGACGCGCGCTGCCCCCTTTGACGGGGAGCGGGGAGCGCTTCGAACAGCTCGCCAAGGTGGCCCAGAAGCAGCGACACCTCGACGGTTACTTCCGGCACCTCGCCGGCAATCCCCAGCAGGCCGATGCGCTGCTGGCCCAGTTGCCCGACGTTCTCGACAAGCTGCCGCCGGCCGAGGCCGCGCTGCAGCTGGCGAACCTCGCCCGGAGGGCCCGGACCGACCGCGACTGGCCGCTGGCGGAACGGACGTACCTGCTCCTGGTCGACCTCTTTCCCGATCAGCCGGTGACCCGCGAGGCGCTCGACTGGCTCCTGACCGCCTGGATCAGCGAAGAGTTCGCGTGGCAGCGAAGCCGGACGGCCAACGTCACGCGCCGCGGACAACTCACGGTCGATGCGGGGCAGCAGAATCAGAATCTCAAGGAGTCGACGGAGTTCCTGAAGACTCCCCGGACGCCGGAGGAGCTCGAGCTCTTCGTCCGCCGTCAGAAGTCGGCCGTGACGATCGAGCCGGCCGCCGCGGAGCTCCGCCAGGGGGACGGTCGGTCGGTGCTGAATGCCGCCGCGACCGCGGTCGACAGATCGCTTCAGGGGGGAGCCCAGGCGGCCCCGCGGGACCTGGAGCGGCTGCAATGGGAACAGCAGTCGACCCGGCTCCAGGGACTGCTCGAAAAGTTCTCGCCGGCGTATGCCAACGATCCCGGAATGCAGTTCGCGCTGGCGGCCCACTGGCGGCGCGTCCGGCAGCACGGGAAGGCGGACCACATCTACGACGGCTATCTCAAGCATTCGAGCCGCGATCCCTGGCACCGCGCGGCTCTCGGAGAAGTCTGGCTTGCCCATCCGACAACGCTGTCCCCCAAGCCGGTGGGCGCGTGCCGGAGACTACCGGCGCCCCCGGTCCTCGACGGGGATCTGGCGGACGAGTGCTGGAGCTTTGCCGCGAGGATTCCACTCGTTTCCGAAGCCGAAGCGGTTCGCGGAGAGACCTTTGTGGGGAGCCAGGCGGCCGCTTCCGACAAGCGCGGGATTGGAGGACCCGGATCGGTCCGCCCGCCCGAGACGGCGCCGGCCGCGATGATGCAGCTGGGCTACGATGACCGCTATCTCTATCTCGCCGGCCGGTTCCGCCGGGTCGCCGGTTTGCCGGAGGAGCTCCCCTCCCCTGCGGGCCGGACGCATGACGAGGACCTGGCGACGTTCGACCGGATCAGCGTTTCGATCGACACCGACCGCGACTACCGGACGAGCTATCGGTTCGACATCGACCAGCGGGGCCGGACCCGCGATGTCTGCTGGGAAGACTCCGGTTGGGACCCGCGATGGCACCTCGCGGTCGGCGGCGACGAGACCGAGTGGCGGTTCGAAGCGGCGGTTCCGATCGAGGAACTGGTCTCCGGCAAGCCGGGGCCGGGAACGACGTGGGCCGTGGGGCTGGTGCGGACGCTTCCCGCGGTCGGCTTCGAAGCGTGGACGCATCCCGCGGGGGACAACCCGATGCCGGCGGCGTTCGGTCTGCTGCGGTTCGAGTGAAGTTTCGGCAGCGAGGTCCGAACTCGACGCGACCTTGTCACGCCGGAGGATCGCCGGTGGTGCGGAAGACCGCTTCATCGAAGGTCTGGAGGCGGGCCTGCGCGGCCGCCTCGCGCAGCCGGCTGACGACATATTGCTTGTGGTTCGCCACCGCCTGTTCGGAGATGGAGAGCTGCCGGGCTACGTCCTTGTTGGCGATCCCCCGGACGAAGAGCAGCTCTGTGCATCGCAGCCGCTCCCATTCCCCCTTCGCGGTCCAGCCTTCGATCAGGCTCCGCATCGCGACGGCGAGAACCGCTTCCTGGGCGACGTGATGCTCGCGGCTGCGGGCCATGCTGGAGGCCCGGCGTCCAGGGCCGACCGGCTCATGAGGGCCGGCGTGGTCATCGGCCGGAGGAAGCAACGGAAGCCGCGGCCGCCGCCCCTGCCGCCGGAGCGAGTCGGTCAGCTTGTAGGCCGCTATCGAAAACAGAAAGTTTTCGACAGGCGTCCGGTCGTCGTAGTTCGGAAGCGCGGTCAGGAAGCCGAGGAATACCTCCTGCACGACGTCCTCGGCCTCGGCCCGGTGGCGGAGCCGGCGCTCCGCGTAGGCGAGCAGCCGTCCTTCGAACCGTCCGATGAAGTCCCGCCACGCGGCCTGATCGCCGGTGCGTATCCGCTTCACGAGATCCTGGGGGGAGAGCAGCACGGGAGCCACAAGAGAGGAGCGAAGGACGACAGTCCGATCATAGCGGAGCCGGTCTCCCTCCGCCCGTGGCCTCCGGAAACGGGAGGGGATTCGGTATCATCGAAGTCGAACCGGATCGCCTCGTCCCCGTTCCTGTGGAGCCCCCATGCTGCCCCGCGACCTGCTGCTCGACGCCACGCGGCGGACGTTTCTCAAACGGGGCGCGGTCGGGGCCGCGGCGCTCTCCGTCCTGGCGAACGGGCGGCCCGCTTCGGCCGCGAAGAAGACCTGGACCGGAACGATCGATCCCCTGCACCGCCCCGCCCGCGCGAAGCGGGTCATCTGGCTGACGATGGCCGGGGGGCCGTCGCACCTCGAGACGTTTGACCACAAGCCGGAACTGGCCAAACGCGACGGCGAGCCGATGCCGGAGTCGCTGACGAAGGGGCAGCAGCTCGCTCAGCTTCAGGGAGCCAAGCTCGTCTGCTACGGCCCGCAGACGAAGTTCAAGACGTTCGGCGACTCCGGGCAATCGCTCTGCGAGCTCTTTCCGGAGATCGGCGGCGTCACCGACGAGATCTGCTTCGTCCGTTCGATGACGACCGAAGCGATCAACCATGACCCGGCCCACATGTTCATGAACACCGGCTCGCAGATCGCGGGCCGGCCTTCGATGGGGGCCTGGTCGGTCTATGGCCTGGGGAGCGAGGCGGATGACCTGCCGGGGTTCGTCGTCCTGACGTCGCTCGGCCGCGGCGGACAGAACCAGCCGATCGCCGCCCGACAGTGGTCGGCCGGATTCCTCCCGAGTCGCTACCAGGGGGTGCATCTCCGCAGCCGGGGGGACGCGGTCCTCTATCTCGGCAACCCGCCGGGGGTGACGCGGGGCCAGCAGGAAGATGTCGTGGCGGCGGTGAACGCCCTGAACGGCTCCTTCAACGCGGGGGCGAACGATCCGGAAGTCGCGACGCGGATCGCGCAGTACGAGATGGCGTTCCGGATGCAGGCCAGCATCCCCGAACTGATGGAGACGGCGCAGGAGCCGAAGCACATCTTCGAGCTTTACGGGTGCCAGCCGGGCGACGGCTCGTTCGCGTCGAACTGCCTCGTCGCGCGGCGGCTGGCGGAACGCGGCGTCCGGTTCATTCAGCTCTATCACAAGGACTGGGACCATCACGGCGGGGTCAAGAACGGCGTGGAGCTCAAGGCGGAGGAGATCGACCGGGCGTGTGCGGCGCTGATCAAGGATCTCAAGCAGCGAGGGATGCTGCAGGACACGCTCATTGTCTGGGCGGGCGAGTTCGGTCGGACGCCGATGTCCCAGGGGGGGACCGGACGGGACCACCACAACAAGGGATTCACGGTCTGGCTCGCCGGCGGCGGGATCAAGGGGGGCCTCAACTACGGGGCGACCGACGAGCTCGGATACGCCGCCGTCGACAAGGTCACCAACGTTCACGAGCTGCACGCCACGATGCTCCATCTCCTGGGGATCGAGCACGAGCGGTTTTCGATCAAGTTCCAGGGGCTCGATGCCCGCCTGACCGGCGTCGAGCCGGCCCGGGTCCTGCATGACATCTTGGCTTAGTCCCACGGGTGATCGATCCCGCCCTCGGCCCTCCCCTCCCTCACGATCTTTACCACGGCACTCGCTGATGACTTCATTCGGTCTGTTGATCGCCTTCCTTCTCAACGCCGTGCCGGTCGACGTCAGTCTGCTCGACGGCTCTCGAATTCACGGCGATCTGGAGGCCCTGACCGCAGACGCCCTGACGATCTCGGTCGATGGCCAGGCGAAGACGGTTCCCCGCCCGGACGTCCTGCAGCTGGAGTTCGGGGCTCCCTCCCCTGCCCCGGCGGCGAACGTGACGGAGATCAGCCTGACGGACGGAACGCGGCTCCTGGCTACGAGCCTCACGGTGACCGGTCCTGATGCGGCGGTGGAGTCGCCGTCGCTGGGGACCGTCAAGACGCCGGCCACGGCGATCCGGAGCGTGCGGTTCGCCGATGCGGCGGACGTGGCGGCCGCCTGGGACGAGCTTCGCAACTCGGACAGTCAGAAGGACCGGGTCATCGTCCGCAAAGGGGACGCACTCGATTTCGTGGCCGGAGTGATCGGCGACATCCGTAAGGAGGAGGTCGTCGTGGTCCTGGGGGGCCAGGAGGCGAAGGTACCGATCGGCCGGGTCTTCGGGCTGGTCTACGGGGCCCGGAAGTCGGCCGCCGGAGGGAGTGCGGGGGACATCCAGCTGAAGAACGGCGAGCGGGTCGCGGCCCGGACGGTCGAGTTCTCCGATGGAAAGCTGTTGCTGACTTCCGTGGGCGGGGTAACGGCGAGCGTCCCTGCGGATCGGGTGGCGGTGGTGGACTACGGGCGCGGGAAGATTCGCGGTCTCGCCGAGCTTCCGCGGCAGGTCGACTACAAGAAGCTCAATCCGTTCTGGTCCGCTGAGGATCAGGCCCGGATCCAGTCGCTCCGCATCGATCAGGTTCCGTGGGGGCGGACCGGAAACTCGTCTCTCCGGACGGGGGGTAAGGCCTACTCGAAGGGGTTGTGGATGCACTCCGGGACGACGATCCGCATCCCGCTCGATCGCCAGTACCGCAAGCTCCAGGCCCTCGCCGGCCTCGATGAGAATCCCGCTGGTCGGCCGAAGGTTCAGCCGAAGGTACGGTTGTTGATCTCGCTCGACGGGAAGCCGGCGTTCGATCAGATGCTCGGCTGGGACCAGGCTCCGGTTTCGCTCGACATTGATACGACGGAGGCCCGGCTGCTGGAGATTGAAGTGCAGTCGGCGGGTGAGCCGGGATTCTTTGGTGCGTGCGAGCATCTTGATCTTGTCGAGGCGAAGCTCATCAAGTGAGAGTCCATTCGGCGCTCAGCGTTCCCGTGCGAACGTGTGTGAACCCCAGCCGGGTCCAGGGGCTACCCTGGTGGGGGATGCAAGGGGGCAAGGCCCCTTTGCCCGCCGGAGGCCGTCTCGTCGGGAGTTGTCTGAAGGAGTCCGTGTCCAAACGCGGACAGCGTGCCGGATGCCCCCTCACCCGACCCGCGGGGATTGCAAAGCGAGCGGTGAGGACTCAGCGCCGGTCCCACAGAGGGGACGCCCGTTGCTGACCACGGTTCCTCATCGAAGAGGCCTCCGGCGGCAAGGGGGCGTGGCCCCCTTGACCCCAGCGGCCGTCGCACGTTGGGTTTGAGCAAACAGAGTCGTGCCGGCAAGGACGTGCTTCGAGACACCGAAATCAGCCTCACTCCTCGACCGACTACCACTCGCCGTATGCCCGGAGCCTGCAAGATTTACAAAGGGCCGCCGACGCAGCACAAAAGCCGGGCAACGCTTATTGACCGATCTTGATGAATGGCGAAAATCCGCCCGCCGCGCCCCCCTCCCCTGCTCCGAGGAAGGATTCCTCGGACGGGAACCGGAGGTGAGCCGGTCTCCTTCGCCCGGTCCCCCCGGACGTGGGAAGCCAATGCGGCCCGTTTGCCTCGCGGCCCGTGAGGCGGACTCGAAACTCAGACCAGGGATGGTCACGAGCCGACATCATTGATGCGGCTTGCCGGGCATGGACGCCCTTCATCTCATGATGTACCGGTCCGCCTGCGTTCAGCCTTTGAGTCTGCGGAGGATCCTGTCCGCCGCCAGCTTCATCGGCTGTGCCGACATCGCCGTGACGGATGTCCAAGAACAGAGCTCCCGCTGTCGGGCGGGGTCACTGTTCGCCGCACTGCCGGGGACGAAATCTCATGGACGGGATTTCGTCGTCGACGCGGTGCGGCACGGAGCCGCGGCGATCCTGGCGGAACGCCCTCTTTGTTCCGCCGGACTGCCGCAGTGCGTTGTCCCGAGCGCCCGCCGCGCCTACGCGGAGATCTGCCAGGCCCTCGCCGGCTACCCCGCGCGAAAGCTCGGGACGATCGGCGTGACGGGAACGAACGGCAAGACGACGACCACCTGGATGATCCAGGCGATCCTGGAAGCGGCCGGCCGCCCCGCCGGCGTGCTCGGAACCATTCACTACTCGGACGGCATCCAGTCGATGCCGTCGGCGCTCACGACGCCGGATGCCCAGACCCTGGCCCACTGGCTCGGCCGGATGGTGGCCAACGGAACCCGGTATGCGGCGATGGAGCTCTCCAGCCACGCCCTCGATCAGTGCCGCGCCGGCGGCGTCGGTCTCGACATCGCGGTCGTGACCAACATCACCCAGGACCACTTCGACTATCACGGCACGTTCGACGCCTACCGCGCGGCGAAGGCCCGCATCATCGACCTGGTCAAGCGCGGGGGACTGGTGATCCTCAACAACGACGATCCCGGGAGTCGGTCCCTGTGGGAGCACGCGGCCGGCCAGCATCGGACGGTCACGATCGGCCTCGAGACCGAAGCGGACATCGAAGCCCGGATCGTCCGGGAACAGCCCTCGGGAACCGAGTTCTGCGTGCGACTGGCTGGCGGTGAGTCGGTCTTCCGGCTCGGCATGGCCGGGCGCCACAACGTGAGCAATGCCCTCGGGGCGATCGCCGCCTGCGATCACCTGGGACTTTCGGTGGATGAAATTCAGCAAGGACTGGACAGCATGAGTGGAGTTCCCGGCCGACTGGAGCGGGTCGATTGCGGGCAGGCGTTCAACGTCTTCGTCGACTATGCCCACACGGACGACGCGCTGCGGCATGTCATCGGCACCGTCCGCCAGGTGACGTCCGGACGGGTCATCGTCCTGTTCGGAGCCGGTGGCGACCGCGATCGGACCAAGCGGCCGCGGATGGCCCACGCCGCGGCGACCGCGGATTCGGTGATCGTTACCAGCGACAACCCGCGGCGGGAAGCTCCTGAGCAGATCCTCGGCGAGATCGTGGCGGGCTTCGGCGAGGCCGATCCGACGCCGCTCGTGATCGTCGATCGCGAAGAAGCGATCGAGCGGGCCCTCGAGATCGCCGAGCCGGGTGACTCCGTCATCCTGGCCGGCAAAGGTCACGAAAAGTTCCAGGTCGTCGGAGAGGAACGCCTTCCGTTCGACGACGTCGCCATCTGCCGGCAACGTCTCCGCCGGCTCGCTCAGCAGGATCGCATCCCGGCTTAGCGCCGCACCGGCGTCCCCTCCGATCTGTGTTGGTTGTGGCGAAGAGGTTTCGGCCACAGATGAACACAGATCAACACAGATCAACACAGATGAGGAGAGGGATAAGCGGACGAAGTGCGTCGTCCGCTCGCCGCTCCCCGGTCTCTCACGTCGCGCTCGTCCCCTCCCCTCCAGGCCTTCGACTCCCGTCGTTGTGGACGATGGTGAGTCTTTCGTTTCGTCATGACTCCCTTCACTCTTCAGCAACTGATCGACGCCGTCGATGGCCGGCCCCTCGGCCCGGTCGACGCCCGCAGTCCAGTCTCGCGGATCGAGACCGATTCGCGGCGCGTCCGCAGCGGCGACCTGTTCTGGTGCCTCAAGGGGGACCGCTTCGACGGCCATGACTTCCTGAACGATGTCGCCGACCGGGGGGCGATGGCGTGTGTCGTCGCCGAACAAGCGCCTGGCCTCCCCTCTCCCCTGCCCCTCCCCGCCGTGCAGGTGGCCGACACTCTGGCGGCCCTGTGGGATCTGGCCCGGTGGGACCGGGGCCGGTTCGATCCGCTCGTGATCGGCGTCACCGGCAGCGTCGGAAAGACCACGACGCGGCACCTGATCTTCACAGTCCTCTCCCGGCAGTTCGTCGGTCTTCAGAACCCGGGGAATCTCAACAATCACATCGGTCTGCCCCTCTCGGTCCTGGGGTTGGCGGAGGAACATGAGTTCGCGGTCTTCGAACTCGGGGCGTCGCGTGTCGGCGAGATCCGGGACCTGGCCGGGATTGCCCAGCCGGAAGTCGGCGTCGTCACGCGGGTCGCTGCAACTCACCTCGATCATTTCGGCTCGGTGGAGAACATCATCCTGGCCAAGGGGGAACTCCTGGAAAGCCTGCCTCCGTCAGGATTTGCGGTCATCAACGGCGATGACGCCGGCGTGGGCCGGCTGGCCCACCGCTTCGATGGACGGGTCATCCGCGTCGGCGAAGGGCCTCGGAACGACCTCGTCGCGACGGGCGTTCAGCTCGAGGATGGCGCGATCGCGTTTCGCGTCGATGGCTCGGAGTTCCGTCTTCCGGCGATCGGACGTCATCACCTCAACTCGGCTCTCCTGGCCCTGGGGGTCGCCCGGGAAGTCGGGATGTCCGACGCCGCGATCGCGGAGGGCTTCCTCCGGTTCGAAGCGGTGCCGGGACGCTGCCGGCTCGTGACCGTCGGGGAATGGCTCGTCATCGACGACACCTACAACGCCAGTCCCGCCTCGATGAAGGCGGCCTGCGACGCGCTGGCGAGCTGGAAGGGGGCGCGGAAGCGGATTCTCGTCCTCGGGGACATGCTCTGTCTCGGCGAGCAGTCCGACGCGTTCCATCGGGAACTCGGGGCCGTCGTCGCCGCGGCAGCGATCGATCAGCTCCTCGCGTTCGGCATCCAGGCGTCGACCCTGGCGGCGGCAGCCCGCTCGGCGGGAATGGATTCGGGACGGATTGCCGCCACCCAGGATCTGGCGACGCTCACGATGCTCCTCGACTGCTGGCTCGAACCGGGGGATGTCGTCCTGGTCAAAGGGTCGCGAGGGATGCAGATGGAGCGGGTGCTGGAGATTCTCTCCGCGCTTGCGACGCAGAAGGCCGGGGCCGGAGTGCGGCGGATCGCCGCCTGATCCAGCGGCCAGTCGGTTCGATGGCGGTCGGCGGCGATGGGGCTCCGCTTCAGGAAAGTCGCTCGGGGCGCAGGCTCATCTCGCGGAGCGAGATGGCTACAATGCTCCCGGAATCGACTTTCGTGTGACAAGGATGCCGGGCGCTGACGATGGATTCAGGAGGAATTGCGGGAGCTCTGTTTGCGGCGGCACTGGTTCCCGGATCGCTGACAACCCGCATCGCGCTCGCGACGCTGGGAGCCTTCCTGGCGGTCCTGATCGCCGGGCCCTTTGGCATCCGCTGGCTCCGCAGCCGTTTTGGGGAGCGGATCGACAGTGCCTCGGCGCGGCTCAATGAACTGCACGCCGCGAAGCAGAACACCCCTTCAATGGGGGGGCTGCTGCTGATCGGCGCCACGTGCCTCGTCACTCCCCTGCTCGCGGATCTCGCCAATCCCTTTGTGCCGCTGCTGCTCTTCGTCCTTCTGACTTTCGGAGCCCTGGGAGCGGCGGACGACTGGATCAAGATCCGGCGCCTCCGGCGGGGACTCACCCCCCGCCAGAAGTTCGTCGTTCAGGTCGTCCTGGGACTGATCGCGACGTGGTGGCTGCAATCCGCCGGCCAGTCGCGTTCCGACGCCGGAACTGTCGTTCTCCCATTGGGAAACGTCACCGTAGCGCTCGGAACCGGGTTCCTGATCTGGGGGGCGCTCGTCGTCGTCGGGAGCTCCAATGGAGTCAACCTGACCGATGGCCTGGATGGTCTCGCCGCCGGCACCTGGCTGATCTCCGGGACCTGTATCGCCGTGCTGACCTACCTGGCGGGGCACGCAGAGTTCGCCCGGCATCTCGGCATTCCGTCGGTTCCGGGAAGCGGCGAGATCACGGTCGTCCTGGGGGCGATGCTCGGCGCGGTCCTGGGCTTCCTGTGGTTCAACTGCCATCCCGCGCAGGTCTTCATGGGAGACACCGGAGCGCTCTCCCTGGGGGCCGTCCTGGGGCTCGCCGCGCTGGCGGTCAAACAGGAACTGCTGCTGATCTTCGTCGGCGGCGTGTTCGTGATCGAGACCCTGAGCGTCTTCTTCCAGATGGGGACGTATCGGCTCATCGGCCGCAAGCCGCTCCGGTGCAGCCCGCTCCACAACCACTTCGTCTTCCGCGGCGATCCCGAGACACGGATCGTGACCCGCTTCTGGATCGCCGCGATCCTCCTGGCGATCGCCGGACTGGCGACGCTCAAGCTCCGCACGCTCTAGATGGTAGTCCTCGCCCCCGGCTGGCTGAGAACTGAAAACTGACGACCGAAAACCCTCTCACGACTCAAACTGGTTCCAGTCCACGAGGGGCGGCTCCGGACGGATGATCCGCTTGATCGACGTCCGCTGGCTCGTCTTGATCCCCTTCCCTCCCCGGCCGGTGACGGCGTACTTCATCTGGCCGAAACTCAGTTCCTTGTCGTTCTCGTTGATCACGCGGAGGGCATCGGACGGCCGGGCCAGAATCTGAGCCCCCAGGACCTTATCCCCCTTCTCGCTCAATTTGAGGCCGCGGACTCCTCGTCCGGCGGATCCCAGGACCGGGACTTCCTGCACGGCGAAATGAATCAGCCGCGCGGCCTGCGAGATCAGGAAGATGGTCTCGGGGTCGTTCACGATCTGAACGTGCACCACCTTGTCCCCTTCGGCGAGCCGGCAATAGCGGCGGCCGTTCTTCGTGGAGGGGAGCCGGAACAGCGAGAGCGAGAGCCGCATCACCTGCCCGAGCGCCGTCGCGATGAACAGGTAAGGGGCCGGGCCGGGCTGGTCTTCAACTTCGCTGTCCGCCGGCGTGATCCTGGGATCCGTCCCCAGGGCGGCGACCAGGTCGACGCCGTCTGAGAGTTTGACGTGCTTGGCGAGCGGCTCCCCGTAGCCGGTCGACGCGGGGATCTGGTCGGCGGGCAGGGTGTAGGCCGTTCCGTCGTTGGCAAACACAATGAGATTGTCGAGTGTGCTGCAGGGAACGATCGACAGCACTTCATCGCCGTCCCGCATCCGGAGCTTGTCGATCGACGAGATCTTGCCGATCCGCCGAACCCATCCATCGGTCGAGATGACGACGTTCGTGTTCTCCCGGACGATGTAGGCCTGCGGGTCGAACTCGGCGATCTCCTCGGAGGATCCGATGGCGGTGCGGCGGCGCTCGGTGGCTGCCTCTTCGAGGGCCTGCAGCTCCTTCTGGACTTCGCCCCACAGCTTCTTGTCGGAGGCGAGGATCTTGCGGATGCGGTCCGCCTCCGCTTCCTTCTCCGCCAGCTCCTGCCGGATCCGCCCGATCTCGAGCTGGGAGATGCGGTAGAGCTGGAGCTCCAGGATGGCGTTCGTCTGCTCGGCATCGAGTGGGAAAGCCTTCATGAGCTTCTCGGCCGCGTCCGCCTTTCCGTCGCTGGAGCGGATGATCTTGATCGCCTTGTCGAGCCCGTCGAAGACGATCGCGAAGCCGCGGAGGATGTGGATCCGCCGCTCGAGCTGCCGGAGCTGGTACTCGAACCGCCGGCGGACCGTCGCGAACCGGAAGTCGAGGAAGTACCGGAGGATCTCGGTCAGCGAGCACCGCTTCGGGACGAGCGCCCCGTTCTCCTCCGGAACCAGGCAGGTCGCGTTGTAGGCGAAGTTGTCCTCGAGCTTCGTGTGCTTGTAGCAGTAGGCCATGACGGCCGCCGGATCGGAGCCCGGCTTGATCTCCAGAATGATCCGCATCCCAAGCTTGTCGTTCGACTCGTCCGCGACGTCGACGAGCTGCGGCAGCTTGCGGGAATCGCGGATCTCGCCGAGGGCGTTCATGAGCGGCCCGGTTTCGACTCCGTAGGGGATCGTGTGCACGACGATCCGGTTCTTCGACTCCTTCCCCCGCTCGGTGTCGAGCTTCCACTCCGCGCGGACCTTGATGCTCCCCCGCCCTTCCTCGTACGCCTGCCGCAATTCCGTCCGGTCGGTGACGATCCGTCCGCCGAGCGGGAAGTCGGGCCCCTTGAGCTTCCCCATCACCTGGGCGACGCTCGCCTCGGGGTTCTCGATCATGAAGATGCAGGCCCGCAGCACTTCCCCCAGGTTGTGCGGCGGCATGTTGGTCGCCATCCCGACGGCGATCCCCTGCGTCCCGTTGACGAGGAGGTTGGGGAACTGGGCCGGCATGACGACCGGCTCGTCGCGCGTGCCGTCGTAGTTCGTCCGCGTGTCGACGGTCTCGTACCGCAGCTCCTCCATGAGCTGCTCCGCCCGCCGGGTCAGCTTGGCTTCGGTGTATCGCTGGGCCGCCGGCGGGAGGCCGATGATCGAGCCGAAGTTCCCCTGGCCGTGGACGAGCGGCTCGCGGAGGGTGAAGTCCTGGGCCATGCGGACCAGGGCGTCGTAGGCCGCCACGTCGCCGTGCGGGTGAAACTTTCCGATGACGTCTCCGACGATACGGGCGCACTTCACGAACTTGGCGTCGGCGGTCAGCCCCAGCTCGTGATACATCACGTAGAGGATCCGACGATGGACCGGCTTGAGGCCGTCGCGGACGTCCGGGAGGGCCCGGGACATGATGACCGACATGGCGTAGTTGAGGTAACGCCGCCGGGTCTCATCGCTGATCGAAACGAACTGGATCTGGTCTTCGTCCCCATTCGCCGCGCTGCGAGAAACCACTGCAAGTCTCCGTCTTCCCGTGTTCCGTTCCGCGGCTCCCCTCCCTCGTGGAGGTGGAACCGGTCCAATCCCTGATCGGCGATGCCGGCGGGCGGCCTGTCGCTGCAACCTGCTGCCCGGCAGCCAGTTAAACCGACCGGCGACCGCGGTGTTCCGACGCCGAAGCGCGGAAGTCTAGCAAGCTGGGCAAACCCTGACGATCCTGCTGGTGGTGCGGATTGTAGTGCAAGTACGCACGGCGCAACCTTCGACAGGGGTATGCCTTGTGACGCAGTGCCGTTTCAACCGTTCCCATGGGAATCCAGTGAACCGCTTTTGGGCCAATGCCGAAATTCAACTACGACATCTTGTCCGGCAAGCGATACGGCCAGATGCAGGGGGGCCAGGTCATGACGGACCTGGCGGATTCATCGCGCCCACGACTCCAGCGAGCCGTGGAACCTCAGGGAGGGGGAACAGGACATGTCAGTACGAATCATGACGGGGGCGGCGGTTCTCTTTGCCGCGTCTTTGCTGAACTCGGCCCTGGCCCAGGTGCCGGCCATCGACGCGCCGTATCCGGCGGCTGGAGCTCCTCCGGCGCCGTATTGCCAGGGAGTCAACGTCGGGCAGTATCCGCAGCTCAACGCTCCGCTCTACCCCTCTCCGGTCCAGTACACGCCTCCGTGGAACGGCGGCGCGATTTACACGAACCAGGCCCTCGCTCCGCACGAGTACCTGTATCCGCATCAGTACAAGGCCATGTACCCGCCGTTCTACCACAAGGTGCACGGCGGTTGGATCGTGACGCCGTGGGGCGTCCGGCAGCATGAGAAGTGGAAGCTCGAAGGGACGATGGTCAAGGTGAACTACCTCTCCCACCGCGCCCCGTTCTCCTTCTTCATCCCGCCCCGCCACTGAGTTCCCGCCGCCACGTTGGACGATCCTCCCTCCCGTTTGTGCGAGCGGTCCCCCGCTCGCCCGGCAGGGTGGCGACACCAGCCTGGCCGATGGACTTGGACCGACGATCGGCGAGCTGAAGCACAACGAAGACAGATTCCGGGGATGCCGCGGCTGATCGGACCGTTCCGGTCGGCATGACATTTCCCGCCGAGGGAGCGCCGCGAGGCGGCTCCACGGACCGCCCGCTGGCCCCCGCCAGGTTGGCGATCCGGCACGTGCCGGATCGGGGACGGTCCGTAGACGAACGTGACATTCCGAGCTGGTCTGCCGGAATCCCGGACGGATCGGTCTTTACCCCCAGGATGGAAGCGATGTTGAGACTGCTCCTTTCCCCATGGATGGTCCGGTCCGTTGCGGGACTGGTCGTTTCCGCGACCGCCTGCGGCCTCTACGCGGACGACAGCGTGGGCGTCGTCCGGATCCGGGACCGCCAGGCTCCGGTGGTCCGGGCCCAGTCGCCCGAGGCTCCGGCGTCGGTCACGCCGGTCGCCGGCGAGCAGGTCGCCACCCCGGCGAACTGCGAACAGACGCAGCCCTGTGCTCCGGCCCAGTCCTGCGGTCCGGTTCCCTGCGGCGGAGCTCCCCAGCCTTACTGCCGGTCGAACGCGACCGAGCACTGTCCGGCTGAGCACTGCCCCAACAACGCGGTGGAGTGCCAGGAACCCGGTCTCTGCTGGCATATCAAGGCGCACGCCATCATGGCCGCCGAGAAGGCCCGCATCCGTCGGGAAGATGCCCGCCGCGGGATGGCCTATCGTCACGGCGCCCACGACGGCTCCTGCCCTCCCGGATGCCCGGAGTGCGAGCGGTGCCGCGCCGGCGGATGCCATGACGGCTGGCTGCGGAAGAAGCTCGGCTACTTCCACTGCACCGGCTCGTGCGGCCAGGGAACGCCGCTCCTCGGCAAGTACCACATGGTTTACCCGGTCAATCCCGGTTACTTCGATCCCCGCGACGGGATGGTCTACAGCTCCCAGGTGTTCAACACCCCGGTCGGAGTCCCCCTCGCGCCGGTCGTCCACCACCAGTACAACTACGGTTGGGGCGTCCCCTCGAGCCGTCTGACGCCGGTCTCGCATCCGGTCTCTCCTTACGGCGGAGCCCCGATCGGCCAGGGTCCTTACGGACTCGCCCCCTGATCGTCCGGCAGAAACCGAATCGATCCAGCCCGCAGCCTCCAGTCCTCCGCCGGGACGGCGACGTCCCGGCGGCTCTTCGAAACAGCCTCAGGTCAGAACGAACTCACACTTCTAGGAATGGAAACTCCCATGGTCAGCAAGACGCTTAAGGCGCTCGCTGTCGGAATGTCCGGAGGGCTTCTGGCTCTGAGCGGATCGATCGCGATGGCGGATGACTGCAACGAAGGGCTGGTCCGGATCACGGACTGCCAGGGTCGGGCCGACGCCATCCAGGCGGGGACGGCCGGAGCCCCCTGCCGGACCGACGGCAACTGCCGCGGCGGCCGCTGCGGAAACGGCACTGGCCACATTCGTGGAGTCGCCAGCATCTTCCTGTGCCCGCACGGTGCGGGGACCCACTCGCCGGATCACGGCTGGGCTCCTCCGGGACGCGTCCAGCTCCCCTATCCCCGTCCGGTTGCCTACCAGAAGTGGTTCCCGGATCAGTGGACCGGTCAGCCGAGCCCGTACGTCGCCGGTGGGCCGCGGCCTCCGGTGGTCTACATGCCGACGGACACGACCCAGCTCGGCTACTACTACCAGACCGTTCCCCGCTGGCACGCCTACACCGGCATGATCCCGGGACCGCCGAACCCGGCCGACTTCCATCATGACCTCTGCCAGCTGCGGGGGATGAACGGCGCCTACTGCCCGGAAGCGACCGGCTCGGCCGTCCAGCCGACTCCGGCCGGTACGACCCCGGCTCCGGTGCCGGCCGATGGGCCGACTCCGGCTCCGGCCCCGCAGGCGGGCGCTCTGGAGAAGTCGTCGCAGACGCCGGCCCTGGTGCCCGTCAACAAGTAAGCCGACGCGATCAGAATCATTCTGCGAGAGAGGGCGACTAGTCGCCCTCTCTTTTTTTGTTGGCGGTGGATGCGGGCGGGGTGTTGCCGGAGGCCGTCTCCTCAACGCGGTAGAGCGCCTGATCGGTGCGGAAGTAGAGCTCCTGTCCCGCGACCGCCGGCGAGGCCATCAGCCGGCCCGGAAACTCGTAGCTCTCGACGATCCGCGGTTTGGGCTCGGGGTTCACGACCCGCACCCGACCCTCCTCCGAGCAGAAGAGGAGGTGTTCCCCGACGTCGATCGGTGACGCTGCGAAGTTGCCATTGAGCCGGAAGGTCGCGCGGCGCTTCCCGGTCTTGGGATCGAGTACGGTTCCCAGCCCCTTGTCCGAGACCATCAGCAACTGGTCCTCCCGCAGGATCGGAGAGGGTGTGTCGGGGACCGCGGTGTCGTACTTCCAGAGGATGTGCGTCTCGGTCACGTCCCCCTTACCGTCCGGACGGACCGCCCACAGCTGAGGGTTGAAGTACCCCGTGCAGAAGTAGACGGCTTCTCCGTCGAACACGGGACAGGGGACGGTGGAGAAGCCGGTGTAGCGGACGTGCCACAGCTCCGCGCCGGTGGCCGGGTCATAGGCGTGAAGCTGATCCGCGCCGGGGGAGATGAGCTGGTGCTGCCCTTGGTATTCGATGAGGAGCGGAGTGGCGAACGCGCGGTGAGTGATCAGGTTGTCGCGGAGGGGGGCGGACCGCAGGCGCCGCCAGACTTCGCGCCCGCTGCGGATGTCGAGAGCCGCCACGTACTGCGCGTCCGCGCCGTCGCAGGTGACGATCAGGAGGCCCGCCGGGCGGAACAGGACCGGCGAGCTGCCGGGCCCCCCCTGGTGTTCGATGGCCAGGTTCTCGTTTCGCCAGAGGACCTCACCGGTCGCCGTATCGATCGCGGCGGCTCCGTAGGTCCCGAAGTGGGCGTAGAGCTTTCCGTCGTGGAGGACCGGGGTCGTCGAGGCGTAGGAGTTCTTGGCGTGGATCTCCTCGACGTGGGACGGCGTCAGCATTGTGACGGTGCGGAGGATCTTTCCCGTCTCGCGGTCGAGCCCGATGGCTCCCAGCGTCTTGCCGTCGGTGGACGCCGTTGTGAGCCAGATCTGGTTCCCTTCGATGACCGGTGAGGAGTGGCCGAGTCCTTCGATCTCCGTTTTCCAGCGAATGTGGAGATCCGGTTTCCACTTCAGCGGAACCGTGACGTCTCCCGCTTTTCCTTGTCCGGTCGGGCCCCGGAACTGCGGCCACTGGGCAGTGGCTGGAAGCCCGACGAGGCAGGCGGCCAGGGCGATGCCCGTGATGCGCCTGCCTCCTGTGTGTCGTGCTCCCGTCATCCGGAACTCCGATTCCGGGCCCGTCATGGGCCTTGGTCGGAACCCTAACGAGCCAGGGAGAGGAGGACCAGAGGACTTGTTGTTTGGTTGAATGCTCAAACCCAACGTCACTGGCCTCACCGGGTCCAGGGGCACCCCGGTGGGGAGTGCAGAGGGGCCTGTGTTGTTTTTCTGGCCCTTTGCCCGCCGGAGGCCTGGCCGTCGAGAGATGTCTGAAGGAACGCGCGTCCAAACGCGGACAACGTGCCGGATGCCCCATCACCTCACCCGCCGGGATTCCAGAGCGAGCCGTGAATCCTCAACGCTGGTCCCACAAAGGGGACGTCCGTTGTGTCCCACGGTTCCTCACAGGAGTGCCTCCGGCGGCAAGGGGGCGTGGCCCCCTTGACCCCAGCTGCCGTCGCACGTTGGGTTTGAGCTATGGGAGCCGTGCCGGCGAGAACTGCGTTCGAGACGTCTCAGGCCCGAATCAGCGACGGACTCGTGAGCGGAAGACGCACGGTGAACCGGCTGCCGCGACCCAGCTCACTCTCCACCGAGACCTCGCCGTGAAACACTTCGGTCAGGTGCTTCACAATCGCGAGCCCCAACCCGGTCCCCCCCGCCCCGCGCGTCCGCGCCTTGTCGACCCGGTAGAACCGCTCGAAAATCCGGGCCAGATGCTCGCGGGAAATCCCGACCCCCGTGTCCTGAACGAAGATCTCCGCCACGTCCCCCGTCGGCCGCGCCACAATCTCGACGCTCCCCCCACGATGCGTGCTGTGGATCGCATTACGGACGAGATTGTTGAGGATCGTGCGAAGGCCATCGGCGTCCGCCAGCACCTGCAGGTCCCCCTCGACTTCCCGGGCCGAGAGCGTCACCCCGGCCTGGTCCGCGATCGGCCCATGAACCGTCAGGCACTCGCGGACAAGCCCCGCCACGGCGACCGGGACGATCTCGAACGCCTCAGGCTCGGACTCGATCCTGGCCAGCCGCAGCATGTCGAGGATGAGGGTCTGGAGGCGTTCGGTCTGCTGGAGAATCTGCTGGAGGAAGGTGCGGTTGTTGGCCGCGTCCTCTATCGCTCCGTCGAGCAATGTCTCGGTGTAGGCCTGGATCGAGGTGAGCGGCGTCTTGAGCTCGTGGGAGACGTTGGAGACGAACTCGCGGCGCATCGTCTCGAGCCTCCTCAGCTCCGTGACGTCGTGCGCAACCGCCAGGACTCCTTCGCCCAGCTCGTCCGGAAGCGGCACGGCGGAAATGGCGACGATCCGGCGGCGGCGCGGGATCTCGATCTCGCGGCGGATCGGGATCTTCTGCTGCCGGACAGTGTCGACGATCTCCTGCAGCGCGGAGTTGCGGATCGACTCCCAGGCGTAACGGCCCACTGCCTCGCGGCTGGCGACGTCGAACGCCACGCGCCCGGCGACGTTCACGTACCGCAGAAGCTCGCGGGAGTCGACCACGACGACTCCTTCCTGCATTGTCCCCAGGATCCCCTCGAGGAGCGTGAAGTCCTGCTCGAGCTCCTTCTGGCGGCGCTCCAGATCGTCGACCCGTTCGCAGGCCGCCAGCCCAAGCGACTCTACCGCCCGCACCGCCCGGTGGAGCTCGTCGTCCCCCGTCGGGCGCGTGAGTCGGGCCAGCGGGCGGCTGATCCCCTGGGCACGGGTCTTGGTGTCCGCCTCCGCCGCGAACTCCCGGAATTCATCGACCAGCAGAGAGATCGGTCGGACCCAGAGGGCTGTGGCGGCAAGGGCGGCGGCGGCGGCGATCGAAGCCAGCGCGATCACGGTCCACAAGCCGGCGTCCGTCAACAGGAAGGCCGCGACGAGCGTCAGCCCAGCCGGAATCGAAGTCGCGACGAACGCGGTGCGGAAGAGTCGACTTCGAAAGAGAGGAGCGGCCATTTATGAGACGGGCGTCATGCGGCGTTTGTTGGCAGTATTGTCAGGGCGTGTTGGCTTTCGATGAAGACGCGTCGACGCGAGCGGGAAGCGGGGCGCCAGGGACATCGGAAGCGGAGCGCCAAAGAAAAAGGGGTTGGCAGAGCCAACCCCATCCTGCAACCGATGTGAGAGGACGATCGTTAGAAATCGTCTTCTTCCGGAGCCTCTTCACCGAGGCCGGCGAGAACCGACGAATCGACGGGACCGTGGTCATAACAGTCTTCGTCATGCCACAGCGGCAGACCGGCGGCGTAGCGGGCGGCGAGCATGCGGACCTTGTCTTCCGAACCCGGCTTGGCCGGCGTCGGAATGAGCGGGTCGACTCCCATCGAGGAGAAGTCCTCGATTTCGTACTCCCCTTCCGCTTCATCCATGCTCAATTCGGTTCCGATGGCCAGATCGAGTTCCGGATCGACCTCGAAATCAAACTCCATAAAGCACTCCTTATCAATGAAAGACAGCAAACGAAGGTGTTAGCACCCAGGATGGAGCCACGTCTTCGAAACAGCGTGCTGTCCTTGCAGAATTGCCCCACGAACCGACAGCGAGGTCGGCGCGAATCTTTCGCTGAAACGTGGGCAACTGAAGTCGAAAACAGGGAGGGTCTGGCTCAGGCAGGTCGTCAACCGGGCGAGGCCGATTTTTCGTCGATTCTGCGGAATTGTCAACAAAATTCTTACCAGTTTATGAGGGACCGGAGAGTTCCGCTTCTCCCTCGCCACGACAGATTTCCGCTCTTTCGCGAACCGCATCAACGACACAGCCCGGCATCTCTGGGAGTGCCGGGCTGAATCGGTCAGTTGGTCGCGGAGCGTGAGCGAAAGTGGGGGGCTTTTTCAGGCCTCCAGGTCCGCCGCGGTCTCGCGGTCCTTGTCCTTCGGCTTCTTCTTCCGGGGGGCTTCCTTCTTCGGGTCGGCCTTCTTGGGCTCCGCCTTCATCTCCTCGGTCTTCTTCTCCTGGAGAGCGCGCTTTTCGGCTTCCTTCTTCTGCGCGGCCGCGGCCTTGTCGGCCCGCTCCTCCGCGTCGACCGTCATCCGCTCGATGTCGGCGTCGAGCCTCTTGAGCGAGACCTCAACCGGCTCCTGCTGAAACGACGAGCCCGCCGTCCAGGCCTTGCCGACGCGAACCCCCTCGACATGGAAGCTCTGATCGAGGCTGCGGAACGACCGCGCGAGATCGGTCATCTCGTCACCGACGGACTGGGCGATGGCGGAGAGCCCGACAGTGGCTCCCACGACTCCCAGGGTGCCGATCAGCACCATTTCCGCAGAGAGAATGACCCCGTGTTCATCCTGCCAGAGGGCACGAAGCAGACGCATGACACTTTCCCTTCGAACTCTGCCAGCGGCTGCGAAACGCCGGCGGACCAGTGCGTGTGTGGCGGTCGAGTTCGATCAGTTCCGATTATGCGGATTGGGAGGGTTGTGTCAACAGGGTTGTACAGGTTGTTTACGGGGATTGGCGCGCGGCGCGCAAAAAAAGCCGCAGGGCGAAACCTGCGGCTTTTTTTCAGGTGGAGGCGAAGGGAGTCGAACCCTCGACCTCAGCATTGCGAACGCTGCGCTCTCCCAACTGAGCTACGCCCCCCTGCGGTCTGACGAAATGATTTCGGTCAGCCCGTGAAGTGTGCGAGAGTCTATCGCTCTCGAAGAGGATGGAAAAGTGACCGAGTCGAATTCGTCGATTCGACGGGCGGCTCGCAACAGGACACCCGCCGCGGCGTCGAGTTCACCCACCGGACTGGCGGCGACGGGCCTGGAGCGAATCGGCGGCCACTCAGGGGCCGACCATGCCGCCCGCCCCGGCATTCCCCATCGGGCTCACCGCGGGCGCGGCGTCCGCGGGAGCGATGACCGCTTCTCCGGCGAACTTGATCGGCACCTGCCGTCCCTCGATCGTGGCGAGGAACGTCTCCTTGACCGGCCCCGGCTCATTGGGCGGATCGACCGTGATCTCGACGCGGTGGATCGTCCGGGCCTCAGGAGCCCGGCCGGCCTGGAACCAGCGGCGGTTCGATTCGCACTCGAACTGCTCGATCTTGAAGGGAGTCTTCCCCTTCACGATGACGGAGACGGTCTTCTTCACTCCTGGCTTGAGAGTACCGAACTTGACCACCGGCGGGATCACCTGGAACTCGGGGGTGATGTTGGCGCGGACCAGATACGGGACGTTGGGGCTGTTGAGGTCGTTGGTGACGAGCTGCAGCTGTTCCCGCAGCGCGCCTTCCGGCGTGTTCGGAGCGACGCGGATCGTGAGCATGTAGTCGACGCGACCGGCGCCGCGATTGAGCTGGACGAGGGTCGGCTGCACGTTCGGGTTGCCCGACTTCACGTCCAGGATTTTCCACGACTCCGCCCCGGCGTAGGCGATGTTGATCTGCCGCTCTCCCCCGGCCCCGATGTCCAGGTTCCCGAAGTCCGCCGCCCCCGGCGTCATGACGAGGTCCGGACGGATGTAAACCGTGATCGGGATGTCGACGACCTTTGAGTAGGCGCCCGTGTCGGCGTAGAACGTGATGTCGACGGAGATCGTTGGCGTCTTGGCGCGGTCATGGCCGATTGTGTCGATCTGGACGACGAGAGCCGCGCTCTCATTGGTCTCCAGCATCACCGCCGATGTCTGGACCGCCGGGTTCTTGGGATCCACGAGGGTCGGCTTGCCGCAACCGCAGCTGGAACGGGGGTTTCGGATCTCCACCCGTTCCTTGTAGATGTTGGTGATCGTGAACTGGCAGCGGACATCCGCCCCCTTGGCGACCGAGCCGAAGTCGTGCTTCAGTGCGGGGGAGAACATCTTCTGCGCCCAGTTCAGCTCGGGCTGCCCGACTAGCATTCCCTGGGGCGGAATTCCTTGAGGCGGAATTCCCTGGGGTGGGATCCCTTGGACCGGGATTCCCTGGGCGGGCATGCTCCGCGGCATCCCCGCCACGAAAACCGCGGCGGTCAGAACGGCGGTGCGGCCAAGGGAAAACGGCATCGATGCCTCGACACAACAGGATCCTGATCTCTGGCGCCACGTCGAGTTGACTGGCGACTGTGGTGGAATTGTAAGGCGTTCCTCGGGAATGCGTCCAGATTTGTGAGCGCCGGCCGCGCATCGACAGCCGGGATGGGAAGCCTTGGCGAACCGAAATCGTGTGCGCCGGCCCACCTACGAGTCGAATTCCTCGTCGTTCGTCCCAGGCTCGTCCGCGGCTGCGGCCAGACCCGCGCCGGCCTGCCGGAGCACGCCTTTCAGGTCGTCGACGCAGGTCCGGATCGAGAGGACGGCCTGAACGAAGTTCGTGTGCGTGGACGCTTCCGGGGCCTGTCGGGCGAACTCCTCCATGGCGATCTCCAGCTTCCGGATCTTCTTTCCCAGCATCTTGAAATAGGCCGCAGGATCGCCGACCCGGGTTTCCAGGGCCCGGGCGGTGTCAAAGACGGAGCGGACGATTCCCATCAGTTCGGGAAACTCCTCGACTTCGGTCGAGTGTTTGATGAAGGTCCGGACCATCCAGGCGTGGGCCATGATGGCCTGGGCCCGTTCGACAAGCCGGCCGGGATCGGAGAGAGAGGGAGAATCGGGTGTCATCGTTGACGGTGTCGCAGGAGCATGGCCCGTCCTGTCCAAACGAATCCTAAGGAGCCGACGGGCGAACCCGCAGGAGGCTCAATCGCGTTCTGAACGGGCGATCATCGTCATTCTAGCGGAAAGTCGCCGCAGCGGGGCACTACGGGCTGGAACGACCGTTCTCCAGACGCTATTGTCTGTCCCTTTCCGAATTTCCACGTTCAGGTGACTGTTCAGTTTCGGGCAGTCGACAACCTCGCAGAGCCATGCCGAATACCACCAGTGCCGAGAAAGCTCTCCGTCAGAATCTGAAGCGCCGGGCGCATAACCGCTCGATCCGCTCCGCTCTGAAGACCGCCGTCAAGAAGGTCCGGGTGGCTGTCGCCGAAGGCAAGGTGGAAGACGCTCAGGCCCTCTACAATCTGGCTGCCAAGAAGCTCGATCAGTCGGCCAGCAAGAATCTGATCCACAAGAACGCGGCCTCCCGCACGAAGTCGCGGCTGACCAAGCTCATCAAGTCGAAGCAGCCGAAGTAGTCTTCGCTCTCGACCGCTCATAGAGACGCAAACGGACTCGGTAACAACGAGTCCGTTTTTTGCTGCGCGGGCTGGAATGAAGGGGCTTCGCTCGCGGAGCGTGACGCCAGCTCTACTGAGTTATGACGCCGATCGGTTCACTCTGCGGGGCAACGCCGAGCCATAGCATCCTGTTCGCGATCAGGTCGTTCTCAGAACCGGTGGACCGTTCTGCCAGGCGGAAGTGTCCTTCGGTGCAGTCCTTCCAGGCGGCATGAAGCTCCGGCGGGACCGGCGACTGAGGCACAACCTCGTTGAGTGCCAGGAAGGCTAGGCCGCGGAGACTCAAGGCGCTCTCCGGCGGAAAAGATCGGTCCAGGCGGGCGGTCTTCAGCAAATACGGGATGGCGACTTCGCCGAATCGAGGGCAGCGCTGGAAGTATCTCGCAGACATCGCGGCGACATCCACGTTCGGACTGCAACAGTAAGGCCCGAGGTGGTTCGCGATCTCCTGGTAATGCCCCGCGTTGGCCAAGGAGGCGCGCTCCAGCATCCAAAGGATCGGGCTGAGCACATTGTTCAGACGCTGATCAATCCTGTCGCTTGGCTGAGAATGCGAATGGTCGATTCGCGCCAGAGCGAACGGGGCGATGGCCTCATAGAGGCCCGGCTCATGGGGCAACAGGAAGAGACTGAACCAGCTCTGCGCCAACTCATCCGCACGAGTCTCCTGCAGGTGCTCTAGAAAACGCTGGGCGCGCCGTGAGATCGGGTGATGCGACACCATCTGACCCCGCTGTCAAACAGGGCCGCACCCGAAGTGTTCGAGCACGGCGACGTTTGCCACTGACCGCCTTGATCATCGGCTGCGGGCACGAGTCGGTCTGGTGGCGCGAAATCCGACCTACAGCTCCCACCCGTTCCGGTACTGTCGCCGAATCAGCTCGGCCGCTTCCGGAGCGTTGGTGACGACCAGATTCGAGGCGTCCCACTCGATCTTCCGCCCGACGCGATAGGCCACCGTTCCGAGGAGGACGGTTTCGGTCAGCGCCCCCGAGTAATCGAAGTTGCAGGTCGTCGGCGTCCCCTCCTTGCAGGCCTTGATCCACTCCGCGTAGTGGCCGATCGAATCGGGAATCGTCTTCGGCGGCGGTGTGAAGTCCTTGAATTTGTCCTCGGGGAACAGCTTGTACGAGCCGTAGTCCGCGAACATCGAACCCTTCTCGCCGACGAAGTACACCCCTGCCCCGCCGAACTTGTGGCCGTCGTACTCCGTCTGGAGCATGTTGCCGTCGGTCCACTGGAGCGTGCAGGCGGGCTGGGTTCCGGCTGCCGGGAACTCCCAGGTGACTTTCATGCCGAGCGGCGCCGTCTCCGGGTGGACCGGCGGTCCTTCGGCGGCGATTGTCGTCGGATGCCGGAGGCCGAGGGCCCAGAAGACGAGGTCCATGTAGTGGCAGCCCATGTCCCCCAGGGTGCCGTTGCCGAAGTCCCACCATCGCCGCCAGTTGGCTGGCAGGTACATGGAGTGGTACTCCCGCCACGGGGCCGGACCGAGCCAGACGTCCCAGTCGAGTTCTTTGGGGATCGGCTCGCCAGCGGCCGGCCGCTCTCCCCCGCCCCATCCCTTGCCGACCCACACGTACGCCTTGGTCACACTGCCGATCGCCCCGGACTGGATGATCTCGACCACGCGGCGGTAGTTCGACTCGGCGTGGATCTGCGTCCCCATCTGTGTGGCGACGTGGTACTCCTTGGCGGTCCGGGCGGCGAGCCGGGCTTCCCAGACGGAGTGCGTAAGCGGCTTTTCGCAGTAGCAGTGCAGTCCTTGCCGCATCCCGGTGATGCTGGCGTGGGCGTGCGTATGGTCCGCCGTGCTGACGACGATGGCGTCGAGTTTTTCCTTCTCCAGCATCCGGCGGTAGTCGCGGTACTTGGTTGCCTTGGGGCAGAGTTCCCAGCCCTGTTTCGCCTGCCGGTCGTCGACGTCGCAGATCGCGACGACGTTCTGGCCGCTGACCCCCTGGAGGTTGCTGTATCCCCGGCCCCCGGGGCCGACGACTCCGATGTTGAGTTTCTCGTTCGGCGACTTCGCCGCCTGGTCCGCCCCGCGGCTGCCGGGGGCGACAAACAACCCTGCTCCGATGGCGGCCGAGGTTTGCAGGAAGTGGCGGCGGGAGTTGCGAACGGTCATGTGAAAAGCCTCTGCTGGAATGTGACGCGGCGCAGGGTGTCATTTAAGCGATCGCCGATCGGTCTGGCGAGGGAACCGACCGAGAGCGAGATGGCTCAAACCGCGTCCTTGCCGGCACGACTTCCATAGCTCAAACCCAACGTGCCACGGCAGCCTGGGGTCAAGGGGGCCACGCCCCCTTGCCGCCGGAGGCACTTCCACGAGGAACCGTGGTAAGTAACGGATGTCCCCTTTGTGGTACCAGCTATGAGGACTCCCTCAATCGACACCGCTCGCTTTGCAGTCCCCGCGGGCTGGTGAGGGGGCATACGACACGTTGTCCGCGCTTGGACACATGCTCCTTCAGACATCTCTCGACGAGACGGCCTCCGGCGGGCAAAGGAGCGTTGCCCCCTCTGCACTCCCCCACCAGGGTGCCCCTGGACCCGGTGAAAATGCAGCTCTCGTCCTCGTCTCTACCGGACCGTCGCAATGATGACCGTCCGGTCGTCCTCCGGAGGCGCATCCTCCGTAAACGTCTTGAGCCACTCCAGAAGACGCTCAAGAAGCGCATCCGCCGACTCCGCACCACACGTCTGAGCCACCATGTCGAGGCGTCTCGTCCCGAACAACTCCCCCTGCATGTTGGCCGCTTCGACGATCCCGTCGGTGTAGATCACGATCCGGTCTCCCGGAGTCAGCTTGATCTTGTGCGATTCGTATGTGATGTCTGGAGACAGCCCCAGCGGCAGATCCGCGGCCTCGCAGAGAACGGTGACGTGATCGGCGCACTGGCTCGTCAACCGCGGTGGATTGTGCCCCGCGCAGGAATAGGTCAGCGTCCGGTCCCGCTCGTCGTAAACGGCGTAGAACGCGGTGACGAACGACTCGAACGATGACGTGTACCTCTGTGTGAGGTGTCGGTTCACGAACGTCAGCAGCTTCGAGGGATCGACCTCTTTGGGGGACAGATGCGCGATGGCGTGCGTGATCGCCATCACCACGGCCGACGGCGTGCCGTGCCCACTGACATCGGCGATCAGGATCCCCCACCGCCCTTCCCCGAGATCGAAGAAGTCGTAGTAATCCCCGCCGGCATGCGTCGAGGTCCGGTAGTAGGCCGAGAGACCCAGCGTCGGAATCTCCGGCGTCGATCCCGGGAGCAGGCTCCGCTGGATCTCGGCGATCGTCTTCAGCTCGCGGTCGATCCGGCCGTACGCCTCTTTCAGCCGGGTATTCAGCAGCAGGTTCTGCGTCGCGCGGCCGAACAGGTTCGACATCCAGACCGTTTCGGGAAACTTCTCGCGGTCGAAGGCCGCCGGCCGCGAACTGGTGCTGATCACCATATTGAGGGCCTGCCCGCCGTCGAAGTGCGGGATCGCCATCAGCGACCGCTGCCCCTCCAGGTACGGCGCCGCGGGGTCGTCCGCGGCGAACCGCAGATCATCGATCACCTGCGGCTCTTCCCCGTAGAAGAGGTCGGCGAGAATCCCGCCGTGCAGGACCGGCAGCTTCTCCGGCGATTCCCACGGATTGATCTCGTCCTTCCAGCCGCTGTACCGGGTGATTCGATACCACGGTTCGTTGAGCCCCCGCCGACTGAGCGAGATCCGGCGGTCGGCCGGAAAGACGGTCGCCATCCGTCGCCCGAACGTGCGGACCAGTTCCTGCGGGTCCGTCTGAAGGCTCATCTCCTTCATCGTCTCGCAGACGATCGCCAGTCGCTCCTGCCAATCCGTGATCGGAATCGCGGGGCGACGGTCGGCAGTGGGGGCGGAATCAGAGACGGTGAAAGGGGGCATGGAGAGGCGCGGAGGAAGGGAAGCAGCGCGACCCCGATCATAGTGATTTCGAAGGACCGCCGCGCCGGACCGCTCGAGATTGTGCCCCTTTCCGCCGCCCCGGTTGCCAGCCAGGTGCCGTCAGTGGGCCACCATCAGATACGAACGCAGCCGCCAGAGAAGCCACCAGGCGGCCTGGTCTGTCAAAGAGGACTCGGCGGTGTCCGTTTCCAGTGCCACCGCGACGGCGAGCTGATTCTTCCGGTCGCTGAGTTCATCCGGCTCCGCGTCCTGAAACGTCAGCCGCATGCGGAATCGGGGAGCTTGCGTCAGGAGGCTCTGCCACCACCAGCGGGGGCCGAAGTCCATTGCCACATGGTTCTCGTCGACCGACGCCAGGCGGGCCTGCTGGTCGTCAATGAAGCCGCAGAGCTTCAGGATGAGTGTCGTCCCGGTGTGGTGAACGTGAAACTCTTCGCTGTGCAGGGTGACAGGCCGGGGCCGCAGGAGCATGGTGGGATCTTCGGGGGAAGGATGTTCCCGCAGTCAAGCACCTCGCACGCCGAATCGCGCGGGCTCGGGGACGACACGCCGGCCCCTGGGTTTTCCGCGGTCTCTCGTCGTTCCTGGCGGAGACGCGTTGTTTTTCGGCATCCCGGATGATGCCGAATGGCGACGACCGGAGCCAGTCGGTCCTAGGAGCCGGCGGGGCCGGATGGGGCTCCCGCGGTCGATCGAACGCGTTTGACAGAGACCCTCGAAGCGAAGTCGAATGCAGAACCGCCCCGAGTCCCGACCCGCAGTGATCCGTTTTCATGCCGAGGAACCGCGACCGATCCGAACGCCCCGCGGGACGCCTCGCGCTCGACTCCGCTGCGGGGCATTCCGAGGCCACCACCGGGGGGCTCGACAGGACCAGGAACCGTGTCCTGTGGCAGAATCTCGGACTGGGGGCTCTGCTCGTCGCGGTGGTCCTGGCGGTCTTCGGCCAGGCGGCGTGGTTCGGCTATGTGAACTTCGACGACCCCGAGTACATCCGGAACAGCAAACATGTCGAAGGGGGCCCGACCCTCGAGAATCTGAAGTGGGGGCTGACCACCCTGTACTTCGCGAACTGGCATCCTCTGACGTGGTGGTCCTGGCAGGCCGATGTCGCGCTGTGGGGAGACAATCCCGAAGGGCATCACGTCACGAATCTGCTGATCCATGCCGTCAATGCCCTGCTCGTGTGGCGGGTGATGTGGACGCTGACCGGCCTGCGATTCGGCAGCTTTCTGCTCGCGCTCGTGTTTGCGATCCACCCTCTGCGGTGGGAATCCGTCGCGTGGATCTCGGAGCGGAAAGGGCTGCTGAGTGCACTCTTCGCTCTATTGGCGGTCGACCGTTATGCGGCTTACGCCCGCTCACCGTCGCTGGTCAGGATGGGGATCGTTGCGGTCTGCCTGGCGCTGAGCCTGATGTCGAAGGCGATGGCCGTGACGCTTCCCGCCGTGCTCCTCGTTCTTGACTGGCGGCCTTTGGGGCGCTGGAAATCCTGGCGGGATGGCGTGTGGCTCGCGCTGGAAAAGTGGCCGCTGTGGCTGCTCGTCGCCGGGTCGGTGTTCGTTACGTTTATCGCCCAGCAGCGCGGCGGGGCGGTCCGAACGCTGCATGAGGTGAGCGGCGTTCAACGGGTGCTGGGGGCGGCCTGGGCGTACACCGTTTATGTCGGACAAACCCTCTGGCCGGCGAACCTCTGTGTCTTCTATCCCCTTCCCGATCACCGTCCCTGGTGGCAGGCTGTCGTGGCGATCGTCGTCCTGCTGGGCGGGACGATCGGCGCGATCCTGGCCGCGCGGCGCTGGCCGGCGGTCACGGTCGGCTGGCTCTGCTATCTCGGGATGCTGGTCCCGGTGATCGGCCTGGTCCAGCTGGGGGGGCAGGCCCACGCGGACCGCTACGTTTATCTCCCGAGCATTCCGCTGCTCGCGGCAATCGGGACTGTGGCCGTTGGCCTCCTCGGGCCTCGCGCGCGGAGTTTCGGCGTTGGGGTGGCGTTCGCCGTCCTTCTCATTCCACTGGCTCTCCAGAGCGTCGCTCAGGGCCGGGTCTGGCGAAACGGCCGGACCCTGTGGCTCCATGCGGCCCGCGTCGCTCCGTGCGCGGAGAGTTGGTGGAACGTCGGGATTCTCAATCTGGACGCCCGGCGCTACGACGACGCGGCCCGGGCGTTTCAGGAGGCTGTCCAGCTCGTTCCCGAAGTGCCGGAGTACCACGCGGGGCTCGCGGCGGCTCTTGATGGCCTGGAACGGTGGGACGAGGCCGAGGCGGCGGCCAGCTCCGCCCTGAAACTGGCGGGCGCTGATCTCCAGGAGACGCGCGCCCGCTGCCACCTCATCCTGGGGAAAGGGGCAGTCCGCCGTGGCGACCTGCCCGAAGCCCGCCGGTTGTTGGAAGAGGGACTCGGCACCGCCAGGAACGTCGAACTGCGGAGTGAGATCGCGGTGCGGCTGATGCGCGCCGGGGCTCCCCGCGAAGCCCTTCCGCACCTCACCAGGATCCGCGACGACGATCCGGACAGCTCCGCGGCCCAGGGGAATGTCGGGAACGCCTATCTGGAACTCGGCGACTGGCAGGCCGCGGCGGACTCGTTCGGCAAGGCGGTCGAACTGCTGCCGCGGGAACCCCGGCTGCGGAGTCGCTGGGTCACCATGCTCCTGGCCTCCGGTCAAGACGACGCGGCCCGCCGGGAAGTGCAAATCCTCGTGAAGATGGACTCGAACTGGCCGGTCGCCTCCTTGCGGGCGGCGGCCCGGATGACTTCGAGCGCGGACTCGACGCCTTCGCAGATTGCCGAAGGCTACTGGCTCGCTGCGGCCGTCCGGCTCCTGTTCGATCCTCCCCCGCCCGAGGCCCTCGACATCATGGGGATGGGAGCCGCCGGCCAGGGCCGCTTCGACGAGGCGGCTCGACTCGGGGAGGAGGCGGCGAAGCTCGCTCGCACGGCGGGACGGGAGGACCTGGCGAAGGCGATCGACACGCGGGTGGAGCATTACCGGGCCGGTCGGCGTCCTCCCACCCCGTGAAGAGCTTGTGGTCTTGGTCCGGAGCCCGGTCGTCGCTCTGCTTCCCCGGGCCGCGAGTCTCTCGGATGAGACCAAAGGGATTGACCAGCCACTGGTTCCGCCGATCACCCAAGACCCATTCCTTGAAGATTGGCGGCGCGATTGCTACCGTCCCGCCGAAGTCCCGACGGACGTGGTCCGCTGAGGCTCCGCGCAGCGGCTGCCGTGACCACGCGGCGGAGACGACATCGCGCCGCTTGCGGCGCGAACGATACGGCGCCGTAAGTTCTTTTTCGACAAATGTTTAGCCAGTAGGATCCGAAGATGGCGACGAAGTACGTGTACTCCTTTTCCGGTGGAAAGGGAGAAGGCAACGGCAAGATGAAGGCCGAGCTGGGTGGCAAGGGCGCGAACCTGGCGGAAATGTGCAACATCGGTCTGCCGGTCCCGGCCGGTTTCACGATCGGCACCGAGGTCTGCAACTACTACTACGCCAACGACCGCAAGTATCCCCCCGAGCTCAAGGCTCAGGTCGAAGCGGCCCTCAAGGAAGTCGAAAAGGTCATGGGGGGCGAGTTCGGCTCCAAGACCAACCCGCTCCTCTTCAGCTGCCGCTCGGGCGCCCGTGAGTCGATGCCCGGGATGATGGACACCGTCCTCAACATCGGGATGAACGACGAGACCGTCATCTCCCTCGCCAAGAAGTCGGGCGATGAACGGTTCGCCTGGGACAGCTACCGCCGCTTCATTCAGATGTACGGCGACGTCGTGATGGGCCTCAAGCCCCAGACCAAGACCGACCCGGACCACTTCGAAGAACTCCTCGAGCACAAGCGCGAGAAGGCGGGCGTGAAGTTCGACAACGAACTCACCGCCGAGCAGCTCAAGGAACTGGTCGCCGAGTACAAGGCGGTCATCAAGAAGCACACCGGCAGCGAGTTCCCGACCGATCCGATGGAACAGGTCTGGGGCTGCATCGGCGCCGTGTTCAGCAGCTGGATGAACGACCGGGCGATCGTCTATCGCCGCATGTACAACATCCCCCACGAGTGGGGGACGGCCGTCAACGTCCAGGCGATGGTCTTCGGCAACCTCGGCGACGGCTGTGCGACGGGCGTCGGCCTGACCCGCGACTGTGCCGTCGGAACGCCGGGCTTCTGCGGCGACTACCTGATCAACGCTCAGGGTGAAGACGTCGTCGCCGGGATCCGGACCCCGCTCCGGATCGAAGAGACCCTCGGCAAGGACATGCCGAAGGCCCACGCCGAGCTCGACGAGATCGGCAAGAAGCTCGAAAAGCACTTCAAGGAAGTCCAGGACGTCGAGTTCACGATCCAGGAAGGCCGCGTCTGGATGCTCCAGACCCGTAACGCCAAGCGGACCGGCTTCGCCGCCGTTCGCATCGCGGTCGACCTCGTCAACGAAGGGCTGATCACCGAGAAGGAAGCCCTCCAGAAGCGCCGCATCCCGGCAGACGACCTGAACCAGCTCCTCCAGCCGATCTTCGACACCGAAGCCAAGAAGAAGGCGACCAAGGAAAACCGCGCGATCGCCAAGGGGATCAACGCCGGTCCGGGGGCCGCCACCGGCCAGATCGTCTTCCACGCCTCGGATGCGGAAGCGCTCTACAACAAGGACAACAACGTCCAGCTGATCCTCGTCCGTAAGGAAACGAGCCCGGAAGACCTTCGCGGGATGAAGGTCGCGAAGGGAATTCTCACGGCGTTCGGCGGGGCCTCCTCGCACGCCGCGCTCGTTTCCCGCCAGATGGGTAAGGTCTGCATCGTCGGTTGCGGTTCGCTCGTCGTCGATTACGACAAGGGGACGATCTCGTCGGGCGGCACGACCCTCAAGGAAGGGGACTGGATCAGCATCGACGGATTCACCGGCGAAGTCTTCAGCGGCAAGGTCGAGACCAAGCCGAGCGAGATCGTCCAGGTTCTCGTCCAGAAGACGATGAAGCCGGAAGAGTCCGAGACCTACACCCGCTACGCCCAGCTGATGGGCTGGGTCGACAAGTACCGCAAGCTCAAGGTCCGGGCGAACGCCGAGCAGGACGAAGCCCACCTGGCCGACGCGTTCGGCTGCGAAGGTGTGGGCCTGTGCCGGACCGAGCACATGTTCTTCTCGAAGATCCAGGAATTCCGGGAAATGATCGTCTCGGAAACCAAGGAACAGCGGGAGAAGGCGCTCGCCAAGCTCCTGCCGTTCCAGCGGGCCGACTTCACGACGCTGTTCAAGGCCCTCGGCAGCCGGCCGGTGACGATCCGTCTGCTCGATCCGCCGCTGCACGAGTTCCTCTCGGAGCACCACCTGCACGACGACGACGGCCTCGCCGATCGTCTCTCGAAGGCGGTCGGGATCTCGAAGGAGACCGTCGAGCGCCGCGTGGAAGAGCTGAAGGAAACGAACCCGATGCTCGGCTTCCGCGGATGCCGGCTGGGCATCGTGTTCGCGGAAATCACCGCCATGCAGGCCCGGGCGATCTTCGAAGCGGCCGCCGACCTCAAGAAGCAGGGTGTCGACGTCCATCCGGAAGTCATGGTGCCGCTCGTCGGCTTCAAGACCGAGCTCGATCACCAGACGAAGATCATCCGCGACACCGCGGAGAAGGTCTTCGCCGAGAAGGGTGTGAAGGTCGACTACCAGGTCGGCACGATGATCGAAATCCCGCGTGCGGCGCTGACCGCCGGCGAGATCGCGAAGACCGCCGAGTTCTTCTCGTTCGGAACGAACGACCTGACGCAGACGACGCTCGGCATGAGCCGCGATGACTACGGCTCGTTCATTCCGCTGTACCGCGAGAACGACGTGATCGGTGACGACCCGTTCCAGAAGATCGACCAGACCGGTGTCGGCCGGCTGATGGAGATCGCCTGCAAGGACGGCCGCGCCACCCGCGAGAAGCTGAAGCTGGGGATTTGCGGCGAGCACGGGGGCGAACCGTCCTCGGTCATGTTCTGCCACAAGCTCGGCCTCGACTACGTGAGCTGTTCGCCGTTCCGGATTCCGATTGCGAAGCTGGCCGCGGCTCAGCAGGCGCTCGAGTCCTAAGCGGATCGATCTGATGTGAGTGACAGAGAGGGGCAGGCCGAGAGGTCTGCCCCTCTTTTTTTTGTGACTGAGTCGTGAGCGGTGGCAGGGCTCAACTCACGTGTCGTCTGGTTCGGGTCCAGGGGCCACCCTGGTGGGGGATGCAAGGGGGCGAAGCCCTCTTGCCCGCCGGAGGCCTGGCCGTCGAGAGATTTCTGAAGGAGCACTTATCCAACTTTGGCGAACGTGTCGGATGCCCCCTACTCAACCCGCGGGGGTTGCAAGGCCAGCGGTGTGGTGTGAAGGAGTCCTCAACGCTGACTCCGTAAGGCGGACGTCTGTTGCTTGCCACGGTTCCTCGACCCTGATCCGACGAAGTTCGAGACAAACGACCCGATTCGGAGGGTTTGAGATGCGAGTGGCAGGGCCATCGCAGCACTTCGAAGAAGAGCCCTTCCGCTCGGGGGCAAAAACGGACGGGCGAGTGATGGCGGGAGTCAAACGCTAGCAACGTTCGCCGGGGCTTCCCGTTGGTCCAGCCCCGGCCACCCTGCCGCGTCCGTCAGTTGTACCGCCCACTTCCCGATGCTCTTTCCCATGCCGTCCTCCTTGAACGTCAGTCCTTCCATGTCCGCAGAACAAACTCTCACAAAATGCGACATTTACTGCTAGGTCGACTAGTAGAGCACACTCGGCAATTCTCCGGGGGCGTCCCGTCAGTCCAGATCCAGCCAAACAGCTGTGGCAAATGGTTTTAGCTCATTTGTCGATGGCACTACGTAATACGCGGCATCTCATGCACGTTGTTCGTTGCCTTCGTCAATATCTGGAAAGTTTCGTTTCATGAAGACTTCCAACGCCTCCCAAGGGTTATATTTTCGCTCTTCGGTTGCCACGATCATGTAATGTGAAAGCTCGAAGTACCATCTTTTTAGTGTTTCAAACAGCGAGTTCTTTAGGATGTCTTGGTCACCGACATGCTTGTCGTAACAGACTACGATGTATTCACAGTAGTTTAACAATTCGACGATATGCCCGCGTAATGCCCAGTATTTGCCTGCTTTGTCGGATAGGTAAATCTCCTTGGCTAAGTCTCGGGTTATTCTTCTCTCTGGTGATTGCCCCGACGCATCAAGCAGGCCTGGAAGAGTCTCTTCAATTCCTCGGCGATAAGTGCCCGTTCGACTGTTCCATTCGGCAAGAACATTCATTGCAAACTGTTTGCGGCGCCATGCATACTCGATGTTGAGCTGCACTATGGCAAATGTAAAACCGCAAGTTGTGACGGCAATCTGGCATAATTGAAGGTTCTGCGATAGTTCCAAGGTGAGGTTGCCTTCGTTGAAATAGGTTTGCCGCTGAGAAAGTGCTGTCTTTGGTGGTTTTGCGGTGTCGATCGCTGACAGGCTGCCGCTTTTGTCTTTCTGGTTGCCGCGAGGCTCATTCTGGGCGCTCGGCTTTTGAGGGTTCTATTTTCGAGATATCAATCAGTTTTACGCGGCGAAGAATCGCATCAGCCGTGAGCCCCCCAATAAAAGCTACGATAAAACAAAATGGTATCAATACTTGCAGGCCAAATGGCACCGGTTCGCTTTGCTTCAGGTCTTGGAACTCTCTGCTTCCGATTAACTGCGGGAGGAAGAATAAGAAGGCGGATATGACGCCTGCAGCAACGCCGAATGCTTGTTTGACGATGGCGTTTTTTCTGTCGATTGCTCTAAATGGGTCGGCTTCCTCTTGGGTAATTAAGAGGTCTATCTGGCACCCCGAGAATCCTGATAGTACAGCGACCACGATCAGCAGAATTCCGAATGTGAAACGGGTGAGGCCGGGGCCGAAAAAGCCGTACACGACTGCCGTAACTGCCCCAAGCAGTGCGCCGATTGCAAGAACCGAGGTCCTGTCAGGTGATGGCCCTTTGTGAGGACCCTTGACTACCGGCGTAGCATGCTTTGAAGTCAGGACTGGTACCAGAAATCTTCTGGCGTCTTCTTTTGCTTCTTCGATGCTGAGTTTCCCTTGGGCCGAGAAGTGATGGCACATTGCAGCATACAGAGCGTCGCCAGCACCAAGTGGCGACACGACGTGTTCCACATTGACTTTTAAATTCTCGTGTCTCGCTGTGGGTTCGATAACGTCGAATCCAATTTGGCTTTTTGTTAGTATGATATATTCTGTTGAAAATGACTTGCATAGTTCCTCGGTGCTGATGGCTGTTTTGCCGGCTGTGGCTTTGGCGAGTTCATTTTGGTTCAGTATTACAAACTTGAACGCCGGGCCACTGTCGCTGAACTTGTTGTTGAATATTCTGGACACTTTGCTCTCGGATACGGCACAAATGCAAAGCGGCTTGCCAGACTTCTTTGCAAGTTTGTGCAGCTGGTGGATCTGCTCCGTTGCAAGGTTGCAGTCAATTGCGATCAGGGAGCTGTTGTTTATTGCTTTTGCGATGTCGTTGTAGTCTAGGTTGGCATCTTGAATGCCAATGCATGAGACGGCGCTTTGGACTTCTCCGTTTTCGGTGTGCGCAATAAACCCACTCTCCGCGGGCAGGCGTTGAAAACGAATATAAGCAGTAGATATGCCGCGTCGCCCCATCTCTGCTGTGATAGTCGTCGAGCTGTGGCTCCCCGCCTTGAGTACGGAGTAGAGAGCGACATTCTGGCCGCCGTGTCGCAAGTTGGCGGCGACATTAAATGCGGTGCCTCCCACGGTGTAAGTCAGAGATCCAATCTTGTCGACATTTTTTTTTGTGCTGCGATCAATGTTCGCAATAATGTCCATGTGGACAGAGCCCAGTGCTAGGATTCGTCCCACAAATGCCTCTTTCTTGGTTTTGCAGAGCCGACTTTTTCTGCGATTGTAGGTGAGGCCGCCCGCTTGTATGTGGAGTTGGCCCTCATGTTGCAGAAGTGTACCGACAGTGTGCACTGTCGTCATCTGATCTCATTGTTGTCGCAGTTGGCTAGCGCCGGGGGGCCAGCGGGCGTCGACAACTGTCTCGGATGGCTGACGATTGCACAGTCGGCAGGGTGGCCGGGGCTGGACCATGGGCCAGCCCCGACACCCTGCCGCGTTACACTCGTTCGGGCTCTTTCAACGCGGTTTTGGTTTCTCTACGGTAAGATTGCGGCGATAGATCTTCGCGCCGTGGGCGATGTAGAGCGTGCTGTGATCTGGGCCGGCGAGGATGCAGGTGGTGAGCGGCTGATCTTTGTCGACCTTCGGAAGCACTCCGCAGGGGCGTCCGGTCGGATCGAAGATCTGCACGCCGAGATCGCTCGTCACATAGAAGCGACCGACTTTGTCGACCGGCATGCCATCCCCTTTGGAGTTCTGGATGTACGGGGGTGGCTCGTTGAATTTGAACTCCCCCTTTGGATCGGTCGGGTGGCACGCCCTGAGTCCTCGAAGGGCGTGGCCGAGTCCACGCCGGGCGGGACATGGAATCGGAGCATTGGGCTCGACTCCACCACGCCCTTCCGCAGAGCCTTCAGGGCGTGCCACCCGACCACGTTGACTGGCACTGGCCAGTGGCACACAGTCACTCACTTTCCGTGAGTGCCACGCAGCCGCTTAACTCATTGGGCATCGTCGTGCAAAGGGCCGCACCTCGCCGAATGCAGCGGAGTGACCCTTCGACTATGCTCCCAATCGCGAAGTCTCACGGCCGTCTCTCCCTTCGTGATCCCGCGCAGCGAGCGTCGTCATGAATCGCTCCGACTTCCTCGACGAGCACTTCGAACTCACCCGCCGCCACTTTCTCAAAGCCGGTGTCGTCAGTCTCGCGGCAGCCGAGTTGACCAGCATCGGGCAAGCCGAAGAGAAACCGCCGGCCCCCGCCCCGTCCCCACTCAAACGAGCCAAACCGCCCAAAGCCGGGGTCCGTCCCGAGCCCTACTTCACCCCCACGCAGGATTTTCAAGACGTCTCGCGCGGCAGGCCGCTGCCACACTCCCTCCCCGAAGAGAAGAAGACCGAAGTCGGCCTCACGCGGGAGACCTGGCGTCTCGAAGTTCTCTCCGATCCCGACCACCCCGCCAAACTCGGACGCCAGTTCACCAAGGCCGATGGAACCGCCTTCGACTTCCCCGCACTGCTGAGGCTGGCCGAGAAGCACGCCGTCCGCTTCCCCAAGGTCATGACCTGCCTCAACCTCGGCTGCCCGCTCGGCATGGGGCTCTGGGAAGGGGTCCCGCTTCGCGAGCTGATCTGGCTCACCGCCCCGCGCGAAAACCTCCGCCGCGTCTTCTACTACGGCTACCACAACGACGACCCGGCCCAGATGTTCCGCAGCTCGCTCCCGGTCGGTCGCGTGCTCGAGGACCCACCCGGACTCCCGCCGGTCATCCTCTGCTACAAGCTCAACGGCGAATGGCTCGACGCGGAACGCGGCGGGCCGGTCCGGGTCGTCGTCCCCGAGCACTACGGCTTCAAATCGATCAAGTGGCTGACCCACCTCTACCTCACCAACCTTCCCGCCGCCAACGACACCTATGCCGAGCAGAACAACGACGTCGACAGCCCCCTGAAAACCTTTGCCGCAACGCTCTCCTTCCCGAGGGAGATCAAGACCGGCGACGAGATCCTGGCCTCCGGCTACGCCCAGGTCGGGGTCGCGGGCCTCTCTAAAGTCCAGGTCTGGATCGAGTCCGAAGCCCAGCCTCACGCGCAGGACGACCCGTACTTCACCACCGCCCCCTGGACCGACGCCCAGCTTCTGCCCGCCCCTGACAAATGGACCGGCCTCGAAGGCGGAAGAGTTCCCGCGGGCACCTATGGATTTGACGACCATGGCGTCCCCAAGGCTTGGCCGCTCAGACTCACCAACGCCCACTGGGCCGGCCGACTCCCCGCGCTTCCGCCCGGCGAGTACACCTTCCGTTGTCGCAGCGTCGACGAACGGGGGCACGGCCAACCGATGCCCCGCCCATTCCGAAAGTCCGGATACGCCGCGATCGAGGCGATTCGATTCAAAGTGACGGAGTGACTCCCGCCTGACATTCCCGGCAGGGTGGCATTGTCGAATGGTGAGTGATTGTGTGCCACTGGCTCCGCCAGTGCGGATCGACTCAGCAAGTCAGAAGGCGAGCATTGGGAGACGATAGGGCTCCCGCAGGTCGCTTCTCCTGCGTCGGCAAGTTCATCTGCTTCGAGTCCTCTCGTGGTCTCTGAGGTCGCTCCATCCCATCTGCTTGCACATCGGCACTGGAAGAACCAGTGGCACACTCCGGTACTTCCTCGACAGTACCGACCGTAGTGCCACCCCGTGCCGTCCGCTCTCTCTCAACGCGGTTTTGCTTTCTCCACGGTCAGATTGCGGCGATAGATCTTCGTGCCGTGGGCGATGTAGAGCGTGCTGTGATCCGGGCCGGCGAGGATGCAGGTGGTGAGCGGCTGATCCTTGTCGACCTTCGGAAGCACTCCGCAGGGGCGTCCGGTCGGATCGAAGATCTGCACGCCGAGATCGCTCGTCACATAGAAGCGACCGGCTTTGTCGACCGCCATGCCATCCCCTTTGGAGTTCTGGATGTACGGGGGAGGCTCGTTGAACTTGAAATCCCCCTTCGGATCGATGGGGAGCCGCATCGGCATCGTCGGCATCTTGGCGTCGAGCACTCCGCCGGCGTTCACGCGATACGTCCAGGTGTGAGTCCCGCCGTAGTCGGAGACGGCGAGCGTCCCCCCATCGGGCGAGACCGCGATGCCGTTGGGCTTGCTGACGCCTTTGTCGGCCGCGGCGACTTCGCCGGTCTGGGGATTGATCCGCGTCACCTGCTGGGTTCCGGTTTCCGTGATGAGGATGAAGCCGTCGCTCGTCACCGCGAGGTCGTTCGGTTTGACTCCTTCGGCGACGACCTTCACCTCGCCAGTCCCCGGATGGATCGAGATCACGCGGCTCTTCGTTCCCTGGCAGGCATACAGCAGCGAGCCATCGGGACTGAATTCGAGACCGCTGACGGACTCCTTGCAGATCTCCTTGCGGGTGCCGTCCGCCGCGCTGATGCGGAACACCGCAGGAGCCTTCATGTCGCAGAAGTACAGATTCCCCTCTTTGTCCGCGCAGAGGGCATCGGCGAAGCCGAGTCCGTCCGCAACAGATTCCCACGACTGACCGGGGATCAGCAGGTTGAGCAGCGTCAGGTCGCCGCCGAGATCGCCCCGCGTATCGAGCACCGGGGTGTGAGCTTCCTTGCGCCACAGCCACTTCATCGCTTCGGGAAACTTCGCACCGCCGAAGTCGGCGTTGTGGGCGTACCCTTCTGCCCAGTCGAAGCGGACGTCGTAGCCCGCATACTTCAGGGCCGACGCCATCTGCTGATTGGCCCACGGCCAGCTTCCGGCCACATTATCGACGTCGCCGCTGGTGTCGGCCATGTAGACCCGGATCGGCTTGGGCTCGGTCTTGCGAACGAGCGACGGATAGACGTTCCCCCCGCGCAGGTTCGTGAAGCTGCCGACGCTGGAATAGACCTTGCGGAAGGAGTCGGTTCGCTCCCAGGCGGCGGTGAAGGCACAGATCGCTCCGGAGCTGGACCCGCCGATGGCGTGCATCTCGGGGTCATCCGAGATCGCGTACTTCTTGCGGACCTCGGGAATGATCTCTTCGAGCAGGAAGCGGACGTACCGATCGCCGAGGCCGTCGTACTCCAGGCTCCGGTTCGAGTGCTTCCCTTTCTCCTGCGGCTTCGACTTCTCGTGGCCGGGGTTGATGAACACGGCGATCGTCGTCGGCATGTCTCCGCGGGCGATCAGGTTGTCGAACACCGTCGGCACCCGCCAGCGGCCGTTCGTGTTCTTCATCCCCTCGCCGTCCTGAAACACCATCAGCGCGGCCGGTTGGTCCGCCTTGTACTGAGCCGGCACATAGATCGACCACGCCCGCGTCGTGTCGGCGAAGATCTTCGACTCGAAGACCGGCATCTGCTCGAGCGTCCCCTTGGGAACCCCCTCTTTCGCGACCGCATCCGGATGCGGTTCCCACGCCGGCTTCGTCTCGACGATCGGAATGTTCGTGCTCTCGCTACTCTCGTCCCACAACCACTTGAGGGCCTCCGGCAGCCGCTCCCCGCCCCACTTGCCGCTGTGTCCGCCGTCCGTCATCTCGAGCTTGTACTTGTAGCCCGCGAACTGCAGAGCCGCCGCGAGATCCTGATTTCCCAGCGGCCAATTGCCGTGCAGGTTGTTGAGGTCGTCGCGCCCGTCCTGCAGATAGACCTTGATCGCCTTCGGCTTGGTCTTCGACTTGCGAACGAGCCCCGGATAGGCCCAGCCCCCGCGAATGTTGGTGAAGCTTCCGATGTGACTGAGCACCTTGCCGAACTGCTCCGGCTTCTCCCACGCCACGGTGAAGGCGCAAATGCCGCTGGACGAAATCCCACACACGGCGCGCTTCGCCGGGTCGCCGGAAACATTCAGCCCCTTCAGGGCGACGGGCAGAAACTCATCGATCAAGAAGTTCGGGTAACGATCGCCCATCGAGTCGTACTCGAACGACCGATTGCTGCGATCCTTCGCTCCCTTGGCGGTCGCCGCGATCGTGCCCGGATTGACGAACACCGCGATCGTGACCGGCATCTTCTTCTGGTGGATCAGGTTGTCAAACACCACGGGGACCCGGAAGTCCCCCTTGGGATTCGAATATCCGCCCCCATCCATGAACACCATCAGCGCGGCCGGCTCGTCCCCCTTGTACTGAGCCGGCACATAGACGCTGTAGTCGCGCTTCGTCCCGGGAAAGACCTGGCTGTCGCTGAACTGCCCCGCTGTGAGCTTCCCCTGCGGAACGCCGTCGTGAACGACCCGATCCGGCTGCTCTTGCGCCTCAGCTCGAACAGCGAGAGACGTCACCACGAAGCAGAGACAGATCAGTCCTTGCGTGAGTTGCTTCATCACCTGGTTCCGATTCGTTGACTGACTTTTGCGGCAGGGTGGCTGGGGCGCTGGCCGGCGATGCTCTCGGAGTACGCGTGATAGCCCCAGACGAGGAATTGGTGGCTACTATTGGATAGGACTGGGGCCATGAACGCCATTCCTGTGCTTCTCGCGTCTAAAGCGCCCCAGCTACCCTGCCGACTGATCTGTGACGCGGACTTGCATCGAAGTCACGCTGGAGGGGGGGCCGCCTGTTGAAGCTCCTTTTCGATTCGGTCAGCCGTCCACGCTCCTTCGTGAACGGAGAACAGCGTTCTTGTTTCGAAGACGGCGCCGTCCAGGGAGTCCGGCTGGTCCGGCCAGCGGCCGACGAATGTCCCCTTCTCTGCCCCGGTGCGGGCGCCGATCCAGGGGGGACGGGGGCCCTGATTGGAGAACCACTCGGAGACTCTCTCTGAGTCCTGTGAGGTTTCGAGTCGGCCGATGAGCTTGGTGCTGCAGTTTCCGAAGATGTTGTAGTCGACCGAACGCGGGCTTTGCGTGCAGACGAGGCAGCCGACGCCGTACTTCCGCCCCTGCGTGAAGAGCCGCGTCACCGGCCGCTTGGCGGGAGGCTGGGCGGTCCCCGCCGGGAGGAAGTCGCGGGCTTCGTCGAGATAGAAGAGGAGCTGCGGGTTCTCGGAGCTTCCGCCGCGGCAGGTCATCCAGCGGTAGACTTCGGTCGCGAGGGCCGCGACGAAGGCGGGTTTCTCCTGGTCGTTGAGCGTGTTGAGATAGATGACGTTCAGCGGGACCCGGCCCGGGGAACTTGGCGCGAGCAGGACGTCGAGGTCGAGCGGCTGTCCGCCGGTGAAGAGCCGCGACATCGGTCCGGAGGCGAGGGCGTAGAGTTGCCGGCCCAGGGTTTCCCGGTTGGCCTTCGTCATCAGGAGATCGGCGTCGTCGACTCCGATCGAGTCCGGGGAGTAGGCCGCCGCGGCGATGTCGGTCAGCTGGATCTCGGTTGCGTTACCTTTTGCCACGAGCCCCCGCAGGACCTTCGCAAGAAACGCCTGCTGCTGATCGAAGCCCCGCGGCGTCGAGCCGACGAGCGACACGAGGTCCATCGCGACGGCATGGATCATCCCGTCGTACTCTTCCTGGCGGCGGTCGGGACGCTCATGTTCGAGGTCCTGCAGGCTCGGCAGGCGGATCGGGCTGAGGCAGAGCCGCGTGGCATGCGACGTTCCGGGCGTGAAGATCCGTGGTTCGACGCGCCGGACGTACTCGCGGTATCGCTCCCGCTGCTCCGCCGGGACGGATTCGATCGGCCGCTGTTTTAGGAACTGAACGAGGTCCCCTTGGGGATCGATCGCCAGGACGGGGACACCGCTGAGAATCGCCTCTTCGGCGAGGATCTTGGCGAACCAGGTCTTTCCGCTTCCGGCCGCTCCGACGACCGCCGTGTGCGTCGAGAGATTGCGGACGGGGAGTTCGACCGCGCCGCCCGCCCCTTTGACTCTGCCGAGATGCAAGCTTCGCGAGGCGTCTGGTGGTCGTGATGAGGTTTTGTCTTTCCCTGGTCGGGACGTCCGCTGCGCCGCCTCCTCAAGTTCGGCTGCGACATCGACCTCATCCGGTTCCTCAAGCGAGGGGGGCTCCGGCTCATCGAGGCTGACAGACGGGCCCTTATCCACTGCGAGCTCATCGCTTTGAAGAGCCGTCTTGCTCCACGTGACGAAGCTTCCCTCCTCCTTCGGCCCGAGCGTCTTCTCACAGTAGCCGTGCCTGTTCCACTTGCAGCCCTGGCAGACGGACGGCTCGCCGCGAGGTTTGAGGCCGGTGTCCGGGTTCTCCCCGTACCGCCGCCACTCCGCCATCGAGGCGAGCAGGTCGTAGACCTTGTGCCGCTGTTCGTAAACCTGGTCCCAGGAGAGCTCGTGGAGGACCCGCTTGGGATGCAGATACAGCACTCCCGCGCCGCAGCGGGTGCTGTGCTGGTGGTGATGCATCAGCGAGTAGGTGACGACCTGAAACAGGTCGTGATTGGGATGCGTGTCCGGCATCAGTTTGTAGTCGAGGATCCGCAGCGCGTCGGACCGCCAGTCGAAGAAGATGTAGTCGAGGCGGCCGGTGACATGGACGGGGGACTGCCGAGGCCCCACATGGAACGTGACGTCGAGCCGCTTGGAGAGATCGGCGAACAGTTGCTGGACGGTCTCCTGCGGGGTGCGGCCGACGCTGCGGCCGTAATGCACGATGTCGACGAACTCCTGGAAGTAGAGCCGGACGCAGCGCGTGAAGTTCTGGATGACTTCGGCGGATTTGCTGTGAAGCTGTGTCCGGTTGAGCGCCTCGTGGTGGAAGAGCCGCATCACCTCCTGCAGCAGACCGTCCCTGCTGTCATAGCGCTCGATGAGCTCCAGCAGCTCCGGCTTCCGGCGGCCCAGCCAGTTGAAGCGTTCGATCGAGTTGTGGAACAGCCCCCCCGCCGCGGTCGACTCGTCCCCGCCGACGGTCCAGGTCCGGGTGACTCGCGGCGATTGCGGCCGGTGCAGCCGGTTGTACTCGGAGTCGAAATAAAAGATTCGCGGGCAGGTCGCCGCGCTGCGGATCTGCGAGACCGAGAAGTGAAACGGCGGAACGAACGGCACAACACGCCTCTGTCGGTGAGATCAGGACCGTCCCAGGCTCTGTTTGACAACGGATTTGCGAGTCGTTCAGTCCACACTAGCCCGAAGCGCCAGCGAGGGGATTTCCGCGTCGTCCCTCGCTCGCGCGTCGGGCTGGTGTGAGTTTCCAATCAGAGCCTAAGGCTGCAGGAGCAGCAGGCCGTTCTGATGGTCCTTCGTCGCGAGCAGGTTTTCTCCAACCATTTTTCTGGCGACCGTCACCACGAGCTCATGCACTGCCTCAAACGGGGCCCGGACCTCCTTCGTGTTCTGCAAGGCGGCCTGGGTCACCTCGTTCGTAGTGATCGAGATCATCCATCCCAGGTTTCCGAGGATGATCGTTCGGACCTCCTCTTCCGTCGGAGGGGGCGGGGTTTCGGGACCGATGGGGGTGGTCGGCTCCGTCAGCAGTTCCTGCAGAACCGGATGCTGAACCAGGCGGTTCTGGCGATGGAGCGATTCGGCGACTTCCTCTGGAGTCAGCGAGTTGAAGCTGCCGCGGGGATGTTCGATGAGGATATCCGCGGCCTGAACAATGACGGACCGAAGCGAATCGAGTTCGACGTACTGTTGAAAGGTCAGCTTGATGTGCAGGAACCGCGAGGACTTCAACCGGACAAGGTCGCTGTAGAGGTCTTTGGATGTCGGTGTTTGCGGAAGCGGAGCTCGCTCTTCATCGGTGATCAGAATGCGGTGGTCCAGCGCCTTCGGGCATTGCAGCAGCCTGCGGAGGGCCGGGACGGAAGAACGGCCGTCGTTCGTGGCGATAAACGCGACGCCGCTGGTCACTTTCCTTCCGGACTTCGACTCCTTTTCTTCGGCCTCGAGATGGTAGGGAGGAAGCCGGCCCTCGATCCGCACGATGGATTGAATCGTGTACGCCGGACGGCCGATGCAGTGGCGGGCGAGCTGTTGGACGACCGTCGCGAGGTTGTCGGCATCGGGAGGGAGCGCGCCCGGATGGTCGAGGCGTCCGGCGATCGCCTCGTTGAGCGCCTCGTTCACGGCCGCGTCGATGATCTCGTCCCGCGTTCGCTTGTCATCGACCGGCGGATCGGAAGTACCGAGATCCCACAGTTTGAGCCATTGGTCAGGGCCGAGACTTTGAAGTCGATCGCGTTCCGTTTCCCAGGCGTCACTGGCCCACTTGAGGACCTGCCGTGGGCGGACGTCCGGATAACTTCCGAACTGTTCCTCGTACTCCTTCTCCGAGAGGGGGAAGTAGGCGTGTGCGTCGAAGTGCAGCCGAAGTTCGGCAACCTGCTGAAACCGCTGTCGAACGCGGCGTAGTCTTGCCGCCAGCAGCTTACGAATCTGCTGTTGAGGAACGAGCGGCAACTCCAGGTGCTGCTCGGCGATGCGATCTCGTTGAGCCTCCGTGATCACGTTCTTGTCGAGGAACGAGATCAAGGTTTCTCTCACTCCCGACGTCACGACGATCAGATGCTTCGACGAGTCGAGGAGCGCATGCAGGAACCGCATCAGCGAGCGGATCTGCGCTTCGGTCAGGTTGTCCGCCTGATCCAGGCAGATCAGCAGGGCCCGGCCGGCGATGCCCGAGAGGGAGCCCAGAACCAGCAGCACCTGTTCGATGTGGTGCTCGTCCTTCAGGCGGATCAGTTTTTCTTCGTCGAGATCGTCGCTCTGCGGCTGGAGTCCGATCTCCTGGGCTGCCTCTTCGCTGATCGAATTGCCCGAGAGCCAGTCGACGACGTTGTTCACGAACGCTTTCGCCGGCCCTTTGACCTCCGGCGAGGCGTTGATCTTCTCAAAGAACGCGAACAGGACCGTGATGATCTGCGCGTTGATCCGGTCCGGACGCAGGCCGGCGTCCTGCATCGCGGTGACGAACGCCTTCCGGGCGACCTCGCGGTTCAAGGTTCGGGGGAGGTTCTGGCGGGCGATGATCGTCTTCAGGGCCTGATGGACGAGGTGGTAGAGCATGCAGTCGTCGAAGGAGTCGCGTCCTTCGACGAGGGCGCTCATCACCGACCGCAGAAGGTGCCGCGACATCCATTCCGGCGACGCCATGACGTTGTGCAGGTAGACGTAGAAGGCGGTCTTTTCCTTCTTCGCCCAGCGGCAGTAGCGGGCGAGAAGGTGGCTCTTCCCTGTTCCGGGATTGCCGGTGAGCAGGACGCCGAGGGACCGATCCGCCCCGCGGATATCATTCGTCCAACCCTTGAGCCGCTCCAGGTAGGTGGCGTGGATCTCCTCGACGTCGACAAAGTGACTGTCGTTCTCGTCGGGGAGCGACGTCACGCGCTTGGAATCGAAGGGGTTCGATCCGCGGATGACCTGGAAGAAGGTTTCCTTCGTCGCGTCCATCTCGTGCCCCTGAGACGTCTGGCCCGCTCGGCACACCGCATCGGTCGTGAGTTCCATCGGCCCGTTCCCGCAGTGTCAGTTCGTGATTTGACTCCGGTCCGCCCTGCCCAGGCCCGCTCCCACTTGTCTCTCGAATTCCTAACGAATCCGGCTGCAGTACAGATATCGCGATCCCGCTTCCACGATGGCCGCCTGCCGCTCTTCGTCTGACGCGGCCCCGTGCAGCCCTTCGGATGTCTCCAGCGTGAACTTGCGCTCGACCCGCAGCCGCCGGACCCCTTCATCGAATTCGGAACGACCATACTGCGACAAAGCGGTTCGCAGGTCCAGCAGCTTAACGAAATTCCGTCGTCCGGTTTCGTTGTCGATCTCGCCGAAAGCCCGTTCGAAGTCTCCGGCGAAGGAGCCGCCGGCGGACGAGGACGGCGAACTGCCGAGAGACTCGCGTGGCGTCGCCGATGCGGGCGGTGATGGCTCGGATGAGGCCGGTGTCTTCGAGTCGAGTACCGCCGGCGCCTCCTCGCGACGCACATCGGACAGCCGAAACAGCATCCATTTCTTCGCGATCTGGAGTGTTCCCAGTCCGGTGGGCAACGTCCCGGTTTCGACCGCCTTGTGGAGCGCGGCGACGAATGCCTCGCGGAGTGCGGAGGGGATAGCCTTGGCTCTCGACAGTTTGTCGAGCGGAATCGCTTGATCCTGCGCGGTGACGAGTCCAGCGAGAGTCGGTGCGATCAGCCGCGGAGCGACTTGCGCGGTGTCTTCGATCAGGAAGGCGGATCGGTCCGATCCTGCTCCGATTTCCTGGACAGCTTTCCGGTAGAGGTCGGACTCCGCGGCCTGTTTGCGAAGCGAAGCGGGGGCGTCCGGGAGAGCCTCATTGAGCAACTCGTCGATCGAGATCGGATATCCATTCTCCTGCTGTCGCCGGCGACGCAGGCCGTCCAGGAGCGCCTGAGCGGCCGTTTCCGAGGGAAGGGGGTAACGCGTGAAGTGGAGCTCCCGGAGCTCGGGCTTTGCCGCGATCTTTCCCGGTTTGAGGCGGAGAAACGGCGGAAGCTCGGCTTTCGCCAGCCGCTCGCCCCAGAGTTCGAGGAACAGCGTCTGGTCGTTCTTGGCCAGACGTCCGGAGAGCTTCTTGAGCGTGATGGTCGGCACGGCCGGAGATGTCGACTCCTGGAGCAACTGTTCGAACAGGAGGTCGCCTCCCAGCAGGCGAGCCCGGTCTTCGGTCAGGCACACGAGGTCATCCGGGCCGGCGCGAAGGACGGTCAACTGGCTGCGGCACGGCTCGGAGTCGCGGGCCTGCTTGACCAGATCGGCCGGGTTGTCGGGAGAGTTCGTCTGCTCCTGGACTTTGCTGAAGAGAACGGGATAGCTCCCCTGCTCTCGAAGGCGGCGGAGTGCCTGCACGAGATCGCGGGAGAGGGTCTCCCACGGAGCGTGGAAGCGAACGTCGAGGAGAGCGGCCGTCTTTTTCGGTCCCGTGCTGACCTTCCTCACGAAGCCCGGCAAGCGATCGGCCTTCATCCGTTCGGTCCAGGCCTTTCCGAAGGCTGTCTGGAGGGACTTCGGCAGCAGGGCCCGGCACTGTTCGATCGTGACGAGGGGAAAGTTTTGCGAGCAGAGGCGTTGAAGCAGCACTTGCAGCAGCCGGTCATCCCCGGCCAGTCGTGCGGCGTCCTCTTTCAACACTGCGAGGGAGTCGAGGTCCTGATCGAACGCCAGGATGAGCTGATTCTTGAGGGGCGCGAGTTGAATGGCTTCTCGCAGCTCCGACTCGCTGACTCCGGGCCGAGCGGCCTCGGCCATCTGCCGGAACGGTGCCGGATTGCTTCCGGACTCTTTGTTCTGCCGCAACGCCGCCAGGAGTTCCGTTGCCAGAATTTTCCCGGGACTCGCCGGCTGTTTCTTGCCCATGGTTTCCTCGACGTGGAGCCGCCCTGGCGGCGCGTGCCGCTTGACCCGAAAGACGCCCAAGCACGTTCCATCGCGATCCGGACGGCACGCCAACCTACCAGAATCGACGAGGACTTTCAGTCTGGCTCAACGGTCGGATCGCCATCGGACATGCGCGTCTGCCGACGCGGCATAACCCGGTCAGTTGCTGCTCCCACGAATCGACAAAGCTGTCTCGCGTCCAATGAATCGTTGATTGTTGATGTGTTTTCTTACGCGTCCGCTGTCGTGATGGTTCAGTAATGCATTTGATCGTAACAGGTTATGGATGTGCGTCGGCGGTGCCGGGCGAGACTGTTGAAAATAGTTCGCTCGCTACAAAAAAGTTCTGGATCAACTCACATATTATCGATAATATGTGATCGAGAGCTGTTCGTTCGAGGACGTTATGAGCAACACCCGCCACTGCATGAGTGATCGCATCCGCGACCAGCTTGCGCAGCGGATCTACGACGGGCGGCTCAAGGCGGGGGATCGGTTGCTGGAACTCGAGATCGCTCGCGAGTTCGATACGAGCCAGACGCCCGTCCGCGAGGCACTCCGGGAACTGGAGTCGCTGAAGCTCGTTGAGTCGATTCCGTATCGCGGGACCCGCGTTCGCGGGATCAGTGATCGGGAGATGACCGAGGCTTACACGGTTCGCGGTGTACTCGAACAGCTGGCTGGCGAACTCGCTGCCGTGCATCTCAAGAACAACGTCGCGGCGCTCGCGCCGATTCGGGTCTCGCTGGAAGGAATTCATGCTTCCGCGCGAACCGGAGACCTCGATGGATACTCTCGTCACAACGTCGACTTCCATCGTCAGATCGTTGTGGCGTCGGACAACCAGTTGCTGATTCAGGCGTGGGAAGCGCTCGGGTTTGAAGCCCGGGTCCGCGTCCACCTGAAGCAGCACGGGGAGCCCCGCATCGTCGAACGGGCGGCTGAGCACGACCCGATCGTCGATGCCCTGGAGGCGGGAGATGGACCGACTGCCGGCCGCCTCCTTCGAGATCATGCCGAGCTGTGCAAGCAGCGGTGGCTGGAACGGCCTCGAGTTCCGGACGGCGAGCCGGTCGAGGGGAACCAGGGAGTGGAGACGGCGCTCGCCAGTTATCTGTCCTGACAGGCTGTTCCTTCGCGCTGTCGGAACCAGCCCTCGTGTCCCACGGACGCCCGCCTTTATCGGCTGGGGCGTTCGGGTTCGGATGCTGCATCCATGTGGATTGTCCGCCTCGCACTCCGTCGTCCCTATACGTTCGTCGTCATGGCGATGCTGATCGCCATACTGGGGACGGTGACGATCCTCCGGATGCCGACCGACATCTTCCCGGAGATCGATATCCCGGTCGTGGCGGTCATCTGGACCTACACCGGGATCTCTCCGGACGAGATGGAGACCCGCGTCGTCGGGAACTACGAGCGCGTGCTGGTCTCGACCGTGAGCGGCATCGAGCACATCGAGAGCCAGTCGCTGACCGGCATCGCGGTGGTGAAAATCTTTCTCCAGGAGGGGGCCAATATCGACAGCGCGATCTCGCAGGTCGTCGCCACGTCGCAGCAGGTCCTCCGCTCCATGCCGCCGGGGATTTTTCCGCCCCTGGTCATGCGCTACAACGCGGCCAACGTGCCGATCGTGCAGGTCTCATTGGGGAGCGACACGCTCTCCGAGCAGCAGCTGTTCGACTACGCCACGACCGGTCTGCGGCCCGGGATGGCGACCGTTCCGGGGGCCCAGATCCCCTACCCTTATGGGGGCAAAGTCCGTCAGATCATGGTCGATATCGACCCGGAAAAACTCTTCGCCTGGAAGCTTTCCGCCGCGGATATCTCCAACGCCGTCAACGCCCAGAACCTGATCGCTCCCACCGGCTCCGCCAAGATCGGCCCGCAGGAATACAACGTCCGGCTCAACAGCAGTCCCGAGGTCGTGGCGGCCATCGCCGACCTGCCGATCAAGTCGGTCGGGACGCGGACGGTCTATATCCGCGACGTGGCGAACGTCCGCGACGGCTTCGCCCCGCAGACGAACATTGTCCGCGTTGACGGCAAGCGGGGAGTGCTACAGCCGATCCTGAAGTCGGGGGCCTCGACGCTCGACATCGTGAACGGGGTCAAGGCGCGGATGCCCGCCGTTATGGCGACCTTGCCCGACACGCTGCAGTCGACGCTCCTCTCCGACCAGTCGATCTTCGTCAAAGGCTCGATCCACGGGGTCGTCGTCGAGGCCGCGATCGCCGCCGGTTTGACGGGGCTCATGATCCTGCTGTTCCTGGGATCGTGGCGGAGCACGCTGATCGTCGTCATCTCGATCCCGCTGTCGATCCTGGTCTCGATCATCATCCTGAACTTCCTCGGCGAGACGCTGAACGTCATGACCCTGGGGGGGATGGCGCTGGCGGTCGGGATCCTGGTCGACGACGCGACCGTCGAGATCGAGAACATCCACCGCAACCTTCACATGGGGAAGCGTCTGGTTCCGGCGATTCTCGACGGCGCTCAGCAGATCGCGACCCCTGCCTTCGTGGCGACACTCTGTATCTGCATCGTGTTCGTCCCCGTTGTCTTCATCACCGGGGCGGCCCGCTCGCTGTTTACGCCGATGGCGATGGCGGTCGTGTTCGCGATGCTGACGAGTTACATGCTGAGCCGGACGCTCGTCCCGACGATGGTCCACTACCTGCTCGCCAGCGAAGTCGCGATGTACGGCGGCCATCCCGAGGAGGGGCAGTCCGCCACCCCGGTCAAGCGGGGCCTGATCTGGCGCGTCCACGACCGGTTCAATCACCACTTCGACAAGCTCAAGGACTTTTACGGGCATTGCCTCGCCTGGGCGCTCGGGAACCGGGCCCTGGTGGCGATGGCGTTTGCCGGGTTCGTCGTGATGTCGCTGGGGCTCGCTCCCCTGATCGGTCGGGACTTTTTCCCGAGCGTCGACTCGGGCCAGATCCGGCTGCACGTGCGGGCTCCGGCGGGGACCCGGATCGAGGAGACCGAGCGGTACTTCGCCCGGATCAGCGACGTCATCCACGAAGTCATCCCGGACGATGAGATCTCGAAGGTCATCGACAACATCGGGATCCCGAACAGCGGGATCAACCTGGCGTTGAGCGACGGCTCGCTCATGTCGTCGGCCGATGGAGAAGTCCTGGTGTCGCTGTCGGAGCATCACGCACCGACGGCCGACTACATCCGCGATCTGCGGGTCAAGCTGAACGATCGCTTCCCGGACCTGACGTTCTACTTCCAGCCGCCCGACATCGTGACGCAGGTCTTGAACTTCGGCCTGGCGGCCCCGATCGATGTGCAGCTCGTCGGCCCGCGGGGGAACTACGACAAGAACTTTGCCATCGCCCGGACGCTTCGCGACCGGATCGCCGAGATTCCCGGTGCGGTCGACGCGCACCTGCAGCAGGTCCCCCTCACCCCGGAGCTGTCGGTTGAGACGGACCGGACGCTCCTCAGCCAGCTCGGGATGTCGCAGCGCGATGTCTCCAGCGACCTCCTTGTCTCGCTCAGCTCGAGCGGACAGGCCGCGCCGAACTACTGGCTCGACCCGAAGTCGGGCGTGCAGTACCCGCTGGCGGTCCAGACGCCGCAGTACAAGGTCGACTCGGTGGCGGCGATCACGCAGACGCCGGTCATCCAGGAGAACGGTAAGAACGGGAACGCTCCGACCTCGATGGCCAACTCCCAGTTGATGGGGAACCTCGTCAAGGTGGGACACCGTTTCGGCCCCACGAACGTCACGCACTACAACATCGCCCAGAGCTTCGACATCCTGGCGAGCGTCCAGGGGACCGACCTGGGGCGGGTCTCGGCAGCGATCGACAAGCTGCTGGCGGAAGTCCGCCCCACCCTCCCCCGCGGGACGACGGTGGCGGTCCGCGGGCAGGTGCAGAGCATGAACACCTCGTTCCGGGGGCTCGGCTTCGGCCTCGTCTTCTCGGTCGTGCTCGTCTACCTGCTGATGGTGGTCAACTTCCAGTCGTGGCTCGACCCGCTGATCATCCTGATGGCCCTTCCCGGGGCGCTCTCGGGGATTCTGTGGATGCTCTTCCTGACGCAGACCACGATCAGCGTCCCGGCGCTGATGGGGGCGATCATGTGCATCGGGGTGGCGACCGCCAACTCGATCCTGCTGATCACCTTTGCGAACGATCAGCGCAAGGAAGGAAAGAACGCCCACGACGCGGCCTGGGCCGCGGGGGTGACGCGGCTCCGGCCGGTCATCATGACCGCCCTCGCCATGATCCTGGGGATGCTCCCGATGTCGCTGGGCCTGGGAGAAGGGGGCGAGCAGAACGCCCCGCTCGGCCGGGCGGTCATCGGCGGTCTGAGCTTTGCCACCTTCGCCACCCTGTTCTTTGTCCCGATCGTCTACAGCGCCCTCCGTCAGACGATGCCCGTCCGCATTCAGGAACCCGAACTTCTCGAAAGCGCGGTGACCGCATGACGCCCGACCAGACTCCGAATCTCGATTACAAGATGTCCTCCACGACGATGGCGATTCCTTCGACTGTTCCCGCAGACGCGGCCGACGTTCCAGCCGTGCATCACGATCCCGAAGCGGTCGGCGATCCGCCGCCGGTGCCGAATGTTCCCCGGTCCCGGGTGGCCCTGGCGGGGATTGTCGGAATGACCCTGGTGGCGGGGATGTTCTTTGCCGGCTGGACTCCGAAGACGCGGCAGGACAAGGTCCTCCACGCGGACGCGGAGAAGATCCGGACCGCTCTCCCGCGCGTCCAGACGACACTCCCGAAGCAGTCGCCGGCCGAAACGACCGCGCTGCTCCCGGGGGACGTCCAGGCGATCGAAGAGACGACGATCTATCCCCGGACGACCGGATACGTGAAGCGGTGGCTCGTCGACCTGGGTGATCGTGTCCAGGAAGGACAGCTGCTGGCCGAGATCAGCACGCCGGAGATCGACGCGCAGCTCCAGCAGGCGCGGGCGACGCTGACGGAGTCCGAGGCGATGCTCGAGCGGGCGATTGCTTCGGCCAAGCTGGCTGAGATCAACCTCCGCCGGATTCGTTCGTTGCGGGAGCAGAATGCGTCGCCGCAGCAGCAGCTCGACGAAGCGGAAGGGACGGCTGCCGTTGCGACGGCCAACGTCCGCGTGGCCGAGGCGACGATCAATGCCAACAAGGCGGACCTCCTGCGGATTGAGGAGCTACAGTCGTTCTCGAAGATCGTCGCCCCGTTCCGCGGCCGGATCACGGCCCGGCACATCGACGTCGGGCAGCTCGTGACTCCCGGCAATGCGGCGTCGCAGGCGCTGTTTCAGATTGCCCGGACGAACGTGGTTCGCGTGTTCCTGAACGTGCCGCAGATGTACGCGTTCAGCGTGAAGCAGGGGCTGCCCGCCGAGATCATCGTTCGAGAAAAGCCGGAGTCCGAGTTTGTCGGCAAGGTGGTCCACACCGCTTCGGCCATCGATCCGACGACCCGAACCTTGCTGACGGAGGTCCAGATCTCGAATGAGGACAACGCCCTGCTGATCGGGTCGTACGTCCAGGTGCAGCTCCATGTGCACCGGGACAATCCGCCGCTCCTGATTCCGGCGTCGGCTCTGATGTTCAATGCCGATGGGACGAAGGTGGCCGTTGTGGGGGCGAAGAACAAGGTGGCGATTCGGGACGTGACCGTTGAAGGGGACTTTGGCGCTCAGGTCGGGATCGCGAAGGGGATTGGGGCGGGAGATCAGGTCGTCGTCAATCCGGGGGACCGGATGGCGGATGGGCTGGCGGTGAGTGTGGATGTGCCGCAAGTGGCGATGTCCCAGATGGCAGCAGGCCGATAATCCAGCCTACTGGGTCCAGGGGCACCCTGGTCAGGGGGTGCAGGGGGGCGAAGCCCTCTTGCCCGCCGGAGGCCGTCTCGTCGAGAGATATCTGAAGGAGTGCGTGTCCAAGCGCGGACAACGCGCCGTATGTCCCCCTCACCAACCCGCGGGATCGCAAAGCCATCGCTGTGAGGTGAGGGAGTCCTCAACACCGGTCCCACAAAGGGGACGTCGGTTATTTACCACGGTTCCTCATGGAAGTGCCTCCGGCGGCAAGGGGGCGTGGCCCCCTTGACCCCAGCCTGCCGTCGCACGTTGGGATCGAGCTATGAGAGCTATCCCGGCAAGGACGGGGTTTGAGCGAACGATCAGTCGCTAGACGAGCTCGCGCATCGGTGCATTGCCCTGCTCCACGAGATACTGCGGCACTCCCGCCTGATCGAAGATCCGGATGTTCTCCACATCGATCCCCGCGTTGCGATACAGCGTCGCGAAGACTTCCTGAAACTTGACCGGACGGTCCTCCGGAAACTCCCCGTTCCGGTTCGTGCGGCCCACCACCTGCCCCGTCCGCATCCCGCCACCAAACATCAGGCACCCGTTCGCCTGCGGCCAATGATCGCGGCTGTTCTTGGAATTGATCTTCGGAGTCCGGCCGAACTCTCCCCAGACGACGACCGAAACATCCCGGTCGAGTCCCCGCTCGTGCAGGTCCGTGATCAGCGCGGCGAGCGCCTGGTCGAGCATCGGAAACTCTTCGCGGGACTTCGGGAAATTCATCCCATCGTTCCCATGCCAGTCCCAGCGGCTGTAGTTCATCGAGACGAACCTCGCCCCCGCCTCGACCAGTCGCCGGGCGATGCAGAAGTTCTCCACCATCTGCGGCGCGCCGTCCCGCTGGAACTGCGTATTGCTCTTGCCGTAACGGGCGACGATCTTCGGATCTTCCTTCGAGAGATCGAGAGCGTCCGCCAGCCGCGAGCTCGTCAGGATCCCCATCGCTTGCCCGACCGAGACGTCGAGGCTGTCCATGATCCCGCGGTTGTCGACCGCCTCCTTCATCGAGTCGATCGCGCGGCGGAGCTGAACCCGGTCCTGCAGACGCTCCAGCGTGACCCCCTGCAGCACCATGTTGTCCGAAGTGCTGCGAGCCTCACGCCCCAGGGTATTGAAAGGCGCATGAGCGACACCGAGGAAGCCGCCGGTCCCCGGTTCCCCCCACGGCCGGTTGCCGGTCTGGTACATCAGGGCGATGTTCGGCGGGACCGATTCCTGTGCGGGCCCTTGCATCTTGGAAACCCACGCTCCGCCGGACGGCCACCCGCCCGGCGGCGAGCGTTCCCCTTTCTTGCGTCCCGTCATGCACTGATAGCCGTCGTGCAAACCGGCGGAGTCCGAGAGAGACCGGACAACGACCACTTTGTCCATCACCGCTGCCAGCTGTGGGAACAGCTCGCAGATCTGGATGCCGGGGACGTTTGTCGAGATCGGATTGAACTCGCCGCGGACCTCCCGCGGGGCGTCCGGCTTCGGATCCCACATGTCGATGTGGGACGGGCCCCCGGGCAGATAGATGTTGATGATCGCCTTGTGCGAGCGGCTCCGCGGTTCCGCCGCCAGCACGTCCGACAGACCCAGTCCCCCCAGCGCCATCCCGCCGATGGTCAGGAACCCGCGGCGCGACAGCCGGTCGCAAAAGGACGACGTCTTCCCCGCCTGAGCGCTCAGGATGGTGATCATGGTGTGTGTCCCGCAGAAGATGGATCAACGGGAGTTTATCGGTCGTGGCGTCTCGTGAGAAGGAGGAATTCGTCGCGCCGCCGGCCCGGTTTCCTCCGCCGAGGAGGCTGGAACAGGCGAGCCGATGCCGACGGCAGGAGCCAGCGTCCGCCGGCCCCGCGACGGAGAGCGGTATTCTCCCCCTATTCTTCCCTGACTAAGATTGCAGGCGACTTCCTGGTAACGTCGGACGCAGTCCTCCCGGGAATCATCAGCATCCCTCGAGGATGGACTCACAGTCCTCCCGTTTCACAGGAGTCATCATGGTCAGGAGATCTTGGAAGCAGTGGCTGGCGGGCGGCGCCGTCTTTGCGGCGGTCGTCATTCCCGCGATGTTCGCGCCGGCCCAGGAAACCAAGGACGCTCCCCCGGCTGCTCCCGCCGACAAGAAGGCGGACCCGCTGACTCCGCCCGAGGGGAACGATCCCAAGGCTCTCTCGTTGTACCTGAAGACCGCCGTCCAGCGGCGTCCGCGTCAGCAGACCCAGGCCGCCCTCGCGCAGTACCTGGAGGGGATCCGCAAGGCGGGCGAAGAAGTTCTGAAGCGGGAGTTCGACGACGAGGAGCTTCAGTCGCAGGCGGCGTCGCTGCAGATTCAGGCGCTCACGCTGATGGGGCAGATCGGCCAGGACGATGCCGAAGTCCGCCTTGAGAAGCTCTTGGCGAGCCTCGAGAAAGACCCCCGTCCGGGCGTGGCGAAGGTCGTGACCGTCTCCCGCTTCCAGGCCCGCCTGGGAGAGTTCGAGGAGGCCGAGCCGGCCGAGCAGAAGAAGCTCGTGACGGAACTGGCGGACAAGCTCTCCGAGCCGGACCTGGTCGGAGACTACCTGGGCATGGCTCAGGAACTGACCCAGATGCTGGAGTACTCGGACAAGACCGATCAGGCCAAGGAGATCCTGACTCTCCTGGCGACCCGTCTCGAAGCCCGCAAGGACACCGATCCGCAGATTGCGGAGGGCTGCAAGCAGATGGCCAGTTCCTTCCGCGGAACGGCCCGCCGGCTGGACCTCGTCGGGCGTCCGATCGAGATCTCCGGGACGACGCTCGACGGTCATCCCTTCAACATCGCGGACTGGAAGGGGAAGGTCGTCCTCGTCGATTTCTGGGCGACGTGGTGCGGCCCCTGCATCCAGGAGATGCCGAACGTCATTGCCCACTACAAGGCGTACCACGAGAAGGGATTTGAAGTCATCGGCATCAGCCTCGACGAGTCGGCCGACGATCTGAAGGAGTTCATCAAGGAGCGCGAGCTTCCCTGGCCGAACCTGTTCGAGAAGAACGCCGACACCCAGGGCTTCAATCATCCCCTGGCCAAGAAGTACGGCATCTCGGGGATTCCGTCCTGCATCCTCGTGGACCAGGAAGGGAAGGTGGTCTCGCTCACCGCCCGCGGCCCCAAGCTCGGAGCGCTGCTGACGAAGCTGCTCGGCCCCGCGGAAGTGAAGGAAGCCGCCAGCGAGTAATTCGCCACGCGAACACGCGAACGACCAGGACGCCGGTGGGAATCACCGGCGTCCTTTTTTCGTGTTTGGATCGGTGGCGTTCAGCGACGGAGCGCGTGGTCAGCGCACGGAGAACTGCCAGACGATCACCCCGATGCCCACGATGAGGCAGTACCAGGCGAACCAGTGGAGCCGGCCGCGGGCGACGATCCGCAGGAGCCACTCCAGGGCGGCCAGACCGACGAGAAAGGAGACGACCACCCCCGTCGCCAGGACGGGGAGCGGCGTTCCCAGGTCCCCTTTGAGAATCGAGCGGAGGTGAAGCGTCACCGCTCCGCCGATCGCCGGGACCGCGATCAGGAACGAGAACCGGGCCGCGTCGACCCGTGTGTAGCCCCGGGTCATCGCGGCGAAGATCGTGCTTCCCGACCGGCTGACTCCGGGCAAGGGGGCGATGCACTGCAGAAGGCCGACGATCAGGGCGTCGATCCAGCCCCGGGGCCGGACGCCGAAGTCTTCAACCGTCTTCTGGCCGCCGTCGAAGTATCGCGAGAGAAACATCAGCAGGGCCGTGAAGCAGAGTCCCGCCCCGGCGAGCATCGGGAACCAGCTGGCGTGTTCGATCGATTCGAGAGCGTCGCTCAGAGGCTTGCCGATCACGACCAGCGGGAGAGTCGCGACGACGACCGGGGCCAGCAGCCGCGGCCGGCGGACGAGGTCGATCAGCTCCCGCCGGAAGACCACGACGATCGAAAGCAGCGTCCCGATGTGCAGGGCCACGATCACCGGGATCGAGGCGAGCTGTTCCTCGCTCAGTCCCCGCCAGCGGCGGAGGATTTCCGAGACGATCACGAGGTGACCGTCGGAGCTGATCGGCAGAAATTCCGTGATCCCCTGGACGATTCCAAGGATGATGATGCTCAGGTAGTCCATGGCGGTCGCACGGGCTGCGAGGGCGGCAAGACCGGCGTGGTGACGCGGCGCCCGGTCGCTGATCAGATCGGATGCTCAGGAGTGGGCCAGCAGTTCATCGCGCCAGCTCAGGGAAAGTTCGGGGAGATGAGCGAGTTCCGACCGCGCGGCCCGATCGAGCGGACGGTCGAAGTAGGTCCGGAACGCCCGCAGGACCGGCCAGTCGGGTTGCGGACGCTCAATGAGCCGCGGCGTCTCGCCCGCTTCGAGAGCGCCGTTCTCGACGACGCGAAAGTACCAGCCCCCCTGCCCGTTCCGGACAACCTCCTTCGGAAGCTGCGGCCGGGCCCATCGCCGGCCGAGCGTGGCGCACGGCTGCCGGGGCTGCGAGATCTGGAGCCGGGCGGTCCCGAACTGCCAGACGTCGCCGATGCAGACGTCCGCTTCCGTCTGGCCCGAGATCGTCAGGTTCTCACCGAACGCGCCGTAAGGAATTCCGTCCGGAGCGAGGAGCGGCGTCCAATCCGCGTAGTGGTCGAGCGAGTACGCCAGGACCGCCTTGTCGACGCCGCCGTGGTGCTTGCGGTTCGCCTGTCCGTCCCCCTCGAGGCCGAGCTGTCCGACTGCCACGGGGCCCGAGACGGGACGTTTGAAGATCGCCGTGCGGAACCGGGCCTCGGCGTCCTCTTCTTCGCCCGGAATCGGATGCCACTCGGGCTTTCCGACCTGCACGGAGACGATCTTGGCGGCGGCAGACTGCGACATCCGTTCTCTCCCTCTCCCCTTCACTCCGGATAGATCGCGACGTGGAAGCGGCCGTCGGCCGTGACATACCCGCGGAACATGCCGCGGGTGTTGAAGGGCATCGCGAACTGTCCTTCGCGGTCGATGGCGATCAGTCCCCCGACGCCATCCGTTTCCGTTGGGAGCGAGGCGAGCGTCGTCTCGGCCGCGTGCGCGAGCGGTTCCTTCGCATACTGGATGCGAGCCGCGATGTCGTGAGCCACGCAGTATCGCTGGAAGATCTCTCCCCGTCCGGTGCACGAGACCGCGCAGGTCGCGTTGTCCGCGTAGGTCCCCGCACCGATGATCGGGGTGTCGCCGACGCGGCCGGAGCGCTTGTACGTCAGTCCGCCGGTGGAGGTGGCGGCGGCGAGATGCTTCCGGCGGTCCACCGCCACGGCGCCGACGGTGCCGTGGGACATGTGAGGCGTCTTCCCCATGATCTGGTCGGCCTTGGCCTCGACCTGCCGATGCACCTCCTGCATCTCGTCCCAGGCGTCCTGCGTCCAGAAGTAAAGGGGGGCGACCTCCTCGCAACCGGCGTCGATGGCGAATCGTTCCGCACCGTCGCCGATCATCAGGACGTGGGGCGAGCGGTCGAGGATCGCCCGGGCGGCGCGGATCGGATTGCGAAGGCGGGTGACCCCGGCGACGGCCCCGGCCTTTCGCGTCGTTCCATCAGCGATCGCAGCGTCGAGCTCGTTCCGCCCTTCCCGCGTGAAGACCGATCCCCGGCCGGCGTTGAAGAGGGGAGAGTTTTCGAGCCACTCCACGGTCGCCTGCGTGGCGTCGAGCGCCGTGCCGTCGGGGCTCTGGAGGATCTCGTAGCCGACGCGGAGGGCGGCAATCAGGGTGTCGCGGTGTTCGCGTTCACTGGCGGGGGTGAGCTTGTCCCGTTTGGGAGCTCCGGCTCCGCCGTGAAGGACGAGAATAGCGTGCGTGTCGCGCGGCATGGGCTTGGAGGACATCCGGTGTCGTTCCTCAGTTCGCGGGAATCCGGAGCGGTGGCGAGATGGTAGCCGGAAGGCCGTGTCGAGGTGAATCCGGGCCGTGGCGAGGAGCTGTGTTTACCTTGACATCGGAGCTGTCGGCTGGCGAGCGGCGGACGTTACTGAGCCGCGCGCAATCGTTTGTGAACCATGGAGACGGGCGCATCTGTGTCCCCCAGCGAGACCAACCCAAGAATCGGGGTCCAGGGGGTACCCCTGGTGGGGGATGCAAGGGGGCGACGCCCTCTTGCCCGCCGGAGGCTGTCTCGCCGGAAACCGTCGGAAGGAGTACGTATCCAAGCGCGGACACCGTGTCGTATGCCCCCTCACCAACCCGCGGGAATCACGAAGCCAGTGGTGTGGTGTGAAGGAGTGCTCATAGCGGGTACCACAAAGGGGATGCCCGTTGTTTACCACAGTTCCGCGACGAAAATGCCTCCGGCGGCAAGGGGGCGTGGCCCCCTTGACCCCAGGCTGCCGGGGCACGTTGGGTTTGAGCTATGGACGCTGCGCCGGCAAGGACGCGATTTGAGTCAGTGGTACGAGCCCATCCGCCCCCTGAGCCACACCGCGCCTCCCGCGCAAAACTCACCCTCTGCCTCAGTAGCCCGCTGATGACAAGAAGTCCTTACGTCCGCATCACGCCGGAGAGCCAGGCGGAAAGCGAGCCGCCAAAAATCAGCGGGGACCAGGCGGCGAGCTCCGCGGGCATCACGGCGCTCTGCCCGAGGAACTGCCCACCCTGCCAGAGTCCGAAGACGCAGCCGAGGGTCGCCATCGTGACCGAAATGTTGCCGATCAGGCTGTCCCGCTCGCGGCGGATGATCAGCGGAAAGACGAGAAACAGCCCCAGGACCATCAGGACCGGACGGGTCAGGCGGGAATGAACCTGGACGATCTGCCCGCGGATCGAGGCGGTCTGTCCGGAGGGACGCTGGACGCGCCGCAGGAGGTCGATCGTTGAGAGGTATTTGAAGGCGGTGTTCTGCTTGTAGAGCTGTTCGACCGTCATGTCGCAGACGAGGAACAGGTCCGTTCCGTTCTTTCGCGGGATGACGATCTCCCGCCCTTCCTCGGTCAGGTCGATCTCGTTCGGTTTGGGGCTGACGTCCCGCAGCAGCCAGCAGGCGGGGCGGTCGCCTGACGCGGGAAGGTTGACCGCTTCTTTGGCGCGAAGCGGGCGCTGCATGGTCGTGAGCGTGCTCGGGAGCCGGAATTCCGCCTCCTTGATCGTCCGCTCGCCAAGAAAGAGCTGCCGTCCGGAGAAGAAGATCCAGGTCTGCGTGTCGTACTGCGGTTCCACCGCCCGCCCGGCGCTCTGGACTTCGCCGCGCGGCCCCTGGAGCCGGTCGGCGATCCGCGGAATGAGGTACTCCTGGTTCCCGATCAGGAGGAGGTTGACCAGCATGATCCCGACGAAGAAAGGCCACATCAGCCGGTAGGTCGGGACGCCGGCCGCCAGGACCGGGTGGACTTCACCCTGCCGGAGCATGAGGGCCAGAACGATCATGATCGACATGACGCCGATCGTGGGACCGACGAGGTCGAAGATCATCGTCGACTGGTAGAGGTAGTACATCCCGAGCTGGGTGAGCAGCCCGAGAGGCCCCGCGCGCTCGGAGGCGCCCCGCATGTCGATGTTGGTAAACCCGTCGACGATGACATACAGTCCCCATGCCGCAAGGAACATCCCCACAACGACATAGAGATACCGGAACAACAGGTAACGGTCGAACGTCGTCAGCACGGGTGATCGCGGGAAGGAACGGGATCGGTCGGCGGATTTGACGCCGTTTCGTCCGACCGGGTCAAGAGGGGTTCGCCGCCGCGGTCCGCTGCCCGGGGATCCGGGGCCGCTTGGGGATTCGAAGGCGAAATGGTTTACCTCAGCAGGATTTACACTAAATCAGGGGACCAGGGGGAAACCTCGCTGGGTGATGGGACGCGCGTTCCGAAGGGGCACGTCCGGATTGCGGCGTATGGCGGGGTCGACGAGCTGAATTCCGTGCTTGGCGTGGCTGTATCGCTTGGGAACCTTCCGGAGAAGGTGTCCGGGTGGATCCGGGTGATTCAGAACGACCTGTTCGATGTGGGGGCGGATCTTTGCATTCCAGAGTCGGCGCCGGCTCAGGGGTATACGCCGCTGCGGGTTCAGCAGCCGCAGGTGGATCGGCTGGAGCGGTGGATTGATGAGCTCAATCTGGATCTGGCTCCGCTGAACAGCTTTATTCTGCCTGGCGGGAGTCCGGCGGCGTCGCTGCTGCATCAGGCGCGGACGGTCTGTCGGCGGTGTGAGATTGGCGTGTCCCAGTTGATGCAGGCGGAGTCGTTGACGACGCCGGTGTTGCCGTATTTGAACCGGCTTTCGGATTTGCTGTTTGTGGCCGCGCGGTGGTGTAATGGAAAAGGGGCGGACGACATTCTTTGGAAGCCGGGTGCGGGAGCGCAGTGACGTTCCCGTTTGAACCGGGTCCAGGGGGACCCTGGTGGCGTGCAGGGGCCACCCCCTGCCCGCCGGAGGCTTGGCCGTCGAGAGATGTCTGAAGGAGAGCGTGTCCAAACGCGGACACCGTGTCGTATGCCCCCTCATCAATCCGCGGGGATTCCAAAGCCAGCGGTGTCGATTGAGGGAGTCCTCATAGCCGGTTCCACAAAGCGGACGTCCGTTGTGTCCCACGGTTCCGCGACGAAAATGCCTCCGGCGGCAAGGGGGCGTGGCCCCCTTGACCCCAGGCTGCCGTCGCACGTGGGGTTTGAGCTAACGAGCCGTGCCGGCAAGGACGTGGTCTACGCACTCGCGGAGAGCACGTCTGCCAGATTCACTGGCGTCATTGAACATCAGAGACGACTCATCAGAATGAAGGCTCCGATCCCCTGCCCCGACGAGTTGCGAATTTGCCGGAGATTCGACCTTTCCGCAACGGCGACGTCCCCGACCTCGTTCGGCTCTGGAACGAGTCGGACCTGGGACGCGGGGCGGCACACCTGAATTCCGTCGAAGTCCTCGAAAGCGCCACGTTCAACCGCTCCTACTTCGACCACCGCGGCTGCCTGATGGCTCTCGACGAGGGAAAACTCGTCGGGTTCGGCCTCGCCGGACCGGCCATCAGCCCCGACCGCTCCTCCCTCGACCTGCAGCGCGGAGTGATCTGCTTCGTCGTCGTCCACCCCTCCGCCCGGCGGCGGGGGATCGGACGGGCCCTCGTCCACCGCCTCGAGCAGTACCTGCGGACCCGAGGCGTCCAGACCATCTACGCCGGCCCGCATCGCGGCGCCGACCCGTTCGGCTTCGGACTCTACGGCGGCTGCCGTCCCTCCGGATTCCTCCGCTCCGACCCGGCCGCGGAACCGTTCTTCCTCTCGCTCGGCTACTGCCCGGACGCCCGGTACGAGATCAAGATCCGCGACCTGACAACCGCCCGCGATCCCACCTCGGCCCGCCTGATGACGATCCGCCGGCAGGTCATGCTGGCGATCGACGAGCGACCCGATCAGCCGACCTGGTGGTGGTACGAGCAGTACGGCCGGGCGGAGGCGTTCCGCTTCCACCTGCGGATGCGCCGCGGCGGGGAAATGATCGCCAGCATCAACGCCGTCCGCCTCGACCAGTACGCGGACAAGTGGCAGGCCAACGCCGTCGGCCTCGTCGATCTCGACGTCTCGCCCGACTACCGCGGCAAGGGCTTCGGCCAGACGCTGCTCGTCGAGGCGTGCCGGGAGCTGCGGCAGCAGAACGTCGGCCTGGTCGAACTCAGCCTGCCGATGGACAACCCGATCGGCCTGCGGGCGGCGACGAACGCGGGGTTCGTCTTCGCCGACTCCGGCATGGCCTATCGGCTCAACTCCTCGTCTCCCCACGATCCCGGTGCGGCGCTATGGGCCCCGGAGCGCTTCGGGCATCGCTGACGCCGCATGCGGCAACCGAAGGGGTCAGCCTGGGTCGTTCGACGGATTCTTGCGCCGCGGCGGGTCGAGATAGCGATAGCCCGTATTCGGGTTCTTCTCATCGAAGGCGTAGGCGTCGCGGTTCCGCAGGAAGTGCTTCACGTAGCTGATCGGGATCGCGAAACCGAGCCCCTCTCCGCCGATGAGCTTCATGTTCGTCACCCCGACCACTTCGCCGCGAGTGTTGAACAGCGGGCCGCCGCTGTTGCCGGGATTGATCTCGGTCGTCGTCTGGATGTAGAGAATCCCGTCGAAATTCCGGCTGCGGGTGCTGACGATCCCCTGCGAGACCGACCGCTCGAGGCCCAGCGGAGAGCCGATGGCGAACACGCTCTCCCCTTCTTTGGGAACGGCGTCCCCGGCGAGGTAGACGGTCCGGAACTTGTAGTCCTTGTCTTTGTTGGGGATCTGCAACAGGGCGAGGTCGAAGTATTGGTTCAGGGCCAGGATCTTGACGTCGTCAATCCGCTTGCGGACGAGGTCCCCGGTCTGCTGGCGATCGAAGATCGTGACGGAGATCCGGGTTTCCGCTTCGACGACGTGGTAGTTCGTGACGCAGTAGCCGCGGTCGTTGATGATGAACCCGCTGCCGAGGCCGCTGGGGGTCTCGATCAGGACCACCCCTTCGCCATATTCCTCGGCCAGATCCTTGACGGACTTGGGGGGCAGGCTCGCCATCAGGAAAACGCCGTCCTCGTCGCCGGAGACGTTCGAGATCTTGGCGGGGGTCTCGGAGTCCTTCTCGTCGATCGACTCGATCCGCTCGAGCGGAATCCGGACGACGTCGACGCCGATGTCGACATACAGCTCCCGGTCGGTCTTCTTCAGGACGCTCCCCTGCAGGCGGTGGCCGGACTTGAGCATCACGGTGTCGGCCGGGGCCGGCATCGCGAAAGCCACGAGCGCCGCGAGGGCGAGCAGGACTGTCCCGGAAAAACCGGCTCGGGAGAAGGATGCGGAATGCGACGCCGAAGGTGCGGATGAGATGCTCAACTCAAGCCTTTCGTCCATTGGGGTGACTTGGGAACCGGAACGGCTCGTGGCGCCGCGCTTCAGCCGCCGGTGCGGTACTTGGGGTGGCACTCCGCCATCGCCTGATCAATTCCGTTGAGCGACATGCGGAACTTCTGAAAATCGTCGGCCTTCACCGCCTCGACGCTCTGCATCGTGCCGTCGATGAGCCGCTTGTGGAAGGCCATGTACTCGTCGTCGTCGAGGTACTCGTATCCCTCGGAGGCCATGATCCCGGCCAAGAGGTTGAAGACCATCGCTTCCCGCTCGACCGAAGCCTTGTCTTCCTTGAACCGCTTTTCGTCGGTGATGTTGAGCTTCAGGTAGTCGAAGGTCTTCTGGAACTTCCACATGATGTCCGACAGCGTCGTGACGTCGCTGTAGGGGACGACGTCGGCCGCGTCCTTGGCGGGGGGCTTGCCGCCGTCCAGCATGTCGCAGATCTTGTCGAACGACTCCTTGGCGATCTTGAACCGCTCGCTCCCCTTGTCGCTCGCCTGGCTGCTGATCGTCTTGGCCTCGTCCCGGATGAACTTGGCCTTGGCCTTCCAGTTCGGCTGATCGGCCCCCGGGTAATCGCCGACCGCCTTCGCGATGCTCGCCAGGACCGCCGCCTCGGCGGAGACTTCCGCAAAGTTGCGATTGAAGTCGCCGAGCTTCTGCAGACCGGTCGTCAGCTTGGTGCGGCTCTGCTTCGACTCTTCGATGAGGGATTCGATCGACGCGAGCTTCGTCAGGTCGAAGGCTCCGGATCCACCGCCCGCGGCACCCGTGGCCGGCGCGGCAGGCATGGGCATCGGCGAGGCCGAAGGCGACATCGGCATCGGAGTCGTCGCCGCCATGGCGGGTGCGCCGGAGACCACCGTCTGGTCCGTGGCGACCGTCAACGGACGGTCGAAGAAGACGTCGTACGGAATCTTCCCCAGCCAGCGGGTTTCCTTCCGCTTGGGATCGACCGGCTCCGGTGGCGACTGCGGAAACGCCGTGGCGGCCGGACCGCCGGACGCGGGGGCCGCAGCCGGTGTTCCGGCGACCGGAGCGGCTGCGGGAGCACCGGGGGCCGGCGAACCGGCAGCCGGAGCGGCCTGCGGCGCGGGGGCCGGCGTTCCTCCGCCGCAGCCGGTCAACAGCAGAAGCCCGAATGATCCAGCCACGAGTGATCCGGCGGCCAGCGAGCCCGTCATCACTGTCCCGAAACTCCGGAGCGTGGGTCCGAACGAAAGCGGTCGCGGCATTCCCGTACCTGAACTGGCCAATCTGATGGGAGTTGCGATTATCCTGCCCGGAAACGCAACGTGCAATGCGCTATCTCCTCTGATAAACTCCCCCGCCCAAAATCGGGCGCCGGCCGCGCCGGGACATGGGGTTCCGTCGCGACCCCGGTCCATCGGAGCCTGCGCCCAATTACATCCGCCCGGAGTCGAGGCGGACGGGGTCAGGTCAGTCGTGCCACGGGAGTCGGTCCAGTCGTGTCGATCATCGTTCAGAAGTTCGGGGGAACCAGCGTCGCCACTGCCGAGAAGATCCTCTCGGCCGCCAAGCGGGCGATCGATCTGACGAAACGCGGGCACCAGGTCGTGATGGTCGTCAGCGCCCGGGGCAAGAAGACCGACGAGCTCATTACGCTGGCCGAAGAGATCACCAAGACGCCCGCTCCCCGCGAGATGGACATGCTCCTCTCGATCGGCGAGCAGGAGACGGTCGCCCTGATGGCGATGGCGATCCACACGCTCGGGGAGAAGGCGGTCAGCCTCACCGGCGGCCAGATCGGGATCGTGACGGACTCGACCCACACCAAGTCGCGGATCCGCAAGATCAGCACCGACCGCCTGCGAAAGCACCTCGACGAAGGGGCGATCGTCGTTGCCTGCGGGTTTCAGGGGGTCGACGAGGACGGAAACATCACGACCCTCGGCCGCGGCGGCAGCGACACGACCGCGTCCGCGCTTGCCGCCGTCCTCCAGGCCGAGGAATGCGAGATCTACACCGACGTCAACGGCGTCTATACGACTGATCCGCGGGTCGTCCCGGAAGCCCGCCGGATCGGGACGATTTCCTACGACGACATGCTGGAGATGGCGAGCCTGGGAGCGGGCGTCATGCACTCCCGGTCGATCGAGTTCGCCAAGAAGTTCAACGTGAAGCTCCGCGTGAAGCCGGCCTACTCGACGGAGGATGGGACGCTCATCGCTCCGGTCGGGGATGACATCGACCGGCCTGTCACAGGGCTGGCGATCGTCAAGAACGAGGCCCGCGTCACGCTCAAGGGAATTCCCGACCGCCCGGGGGTTATGGGGACGGTCTTTTCCAAGCTCGCCGCCCGGAAGATCCCGATCGACATGGTCGTGCAGAACGTCGTTTCCGACGGCAAGGCGGAGGTGACTTTCACGGTTCCCGAGGGAGACCTCGCCGGGACCCTGACCGCGGCCCAGGAGGCGGTGAACGAAGTCGGCTCCGGAACGGTCGTCAGCGGGACGAATGTCTCGAAGGTCTCCGCCGTCGGGACCGGGATGAGGACCAACACCGGCGTCGCGGCCCAGATGTTCCGCCGGCTGGCGGAAGCGGGGGTCAACATCCAGATGATCACGACCAGCGACATCAAGATTTCGGTCCTGGTCGACCGGAACCTGAGCCAGGCGGCCCTGCGGGCGGTCCATCAGGGCTTCGAACTCGACAAGGCGGCGGTGGCGGCGACGCAGCCCAAGGCTCCGAAGCTGGCGGCCCGCGACGAGAAGGCGCTGCAGACGGCGGTTGCGGACCGGCTATCGAATATGGAAGACATCGTCGTGAGCGACATCCTCCATGACGACAGCCAGTCGCGGGTGACGCTGCACAACGTTCCGGACCGGCCGGGGCTTTGCGCCGAGATCTTCGAGACGGTCGCCCGGGAGAACCTCCTGGTCGACATGATCGTCCAGAACATCGGCGAGAACGGGACGACCGAGGTGTCCTTCACCGTGCCCCGCGCGGATCTCGAGAAGTGCCTGACAACCGTGGGCAAGCTGCTGGAGCGGCTGCACGGTGCGTATGTCTCTCACGACAGGGACATTTCGACCCTGTCGGTGATGGGGATCGGCCTGCGGACCCACACCGGGGTGGGCGAGAAGATGTTCCGCTGCCTGGCGGAGGCGGGGATCAACATCAAGCTCATCAACACGAGCGAGATCCGGATCAGTGCCGTGATCGATCGGAAGCAGGGTGCATTGGGGCTGGAGCGGCTCGTTGCGGCGTTCGGCGTCGCCCCCTGAAGCCTTGGGGGCGGTCAACGAGGGACGGAGTGGATGTCCCCTTGGCTCGAACCGCGCCGTTGCCGGCGAAGCTCCCATAGCTCAAACCCAATGTGCGACGGCAGCCTGGGGTCAAGGGGGCCACGCCCCCTTGCCGCCGGAGGCATTTTCGTCGCGGAACCGTGGGACACAACGGATGACCCCTTTGTGGCACCAGCGGTGAGGACTCCTTCACATCACACCGCTGGCTTTGCAATCCCCGCGGGTTGGTGAGGGGGCATACGGCACGGCGTCCGCGTCTGGATACTCACTCCTTCAGACATCCCTCGACGGCCAGGCCTCCGGCGGGCAAAGGGGCGTTGCCCCTCTGCACTCCCCACCAGGGGTACCCCCTGGACCCCGGTTTTTGGCGGCAATGTTGGTGGCGCAGCAAAAAACGCCACACCCGATGGAGTCTCGCGAGCGCCGCTGAGCTTCCACCGGGTGGGCGTTGTTCTGTCTGCCGACTGGAGGCGGGGCAAACCTTCTGATCGAGAAGGAACGCTCCGCCCGGCCGCAGTTTACTTGGCTTCTTCGATCGTGAACGGCTCGCGAACGACCGGCTTCTGAATCAGGCCGCTGCGAAGCATCTTGACCGGAACCCGACGGCGGACCGTCTTGCCGTCTTCGACGACACGGACTTCCTGGAGGTTCTGCTTGAACTGGCGGCGGGCGATGCCAGTCGTCTTGCGACCGTTACCGCCGAGGTACTTGGCCTTACCGCGCTGGGTCAGCGAGTTTCCGAGCACCGGCTTGAGGTCGCCGTAAATCGCCGCCTTCTTGGCTCGCTTGATCCGTTTGTTCTTCTTGAGCGTGCTCATGACTCTCAAAACCGGCTGGGCCCCGCCGAGGTGGCGGAGCAAATCGCAAAGGGGAAAGCGAAGAAATTTAACGGGTCCCCCGGGGGAACGCAATCGGATTGACGGGGCAGTCCCCCTCCCGTCCCGAACCGGCTTCCGGGGAGTTCGGACGGTTCCGCCGGCTCCGGAAAACGGTGCTTGAAGTTCCGGACTTTCGACGGTAGTTCTCAGAATCGTAAGCCAAGACTCGGTTTACGCGCGTATCCACTCTGAGTGCTCATGAGGACGAATGATGCGCAGGATTTCGACGCTGGGCCTGGTGGTGCTTCTGGGGCTGTTCTCGATGGGGGTCTTCGGCATCTCACCCCCGCCCGTTTCCGCCACTCTGGCGGCCTCCCCCGGCGAGTTCCGCTACTTCTCCTTCCTCACCGATCCTTCATTTTCCTCCGTGGAGCGAGCCCTGCTGTTCGGTGTCCTCGGAATCGCCTTCGCCGGTCTCGCATATGCGTGGATGTTGATGGGTCAGGTCCGCTCGGCCGACCCCGGCACGCCGCGGATGCAGGAGATCGCAGCTGCGATTCGCGAGGGGGCCGACGCCTACCTCCGCCGGCAGCTCAGTACCGTCTCGATCCTGATCGTGGTCCTGGTCGTGGTCCTCTTTTTCACGAAGGCGATGACCTCCCCTCTCGGGATCCACGACCCCTTTGCCCTTGGGCGGGCGCTCGCGTTCCTGATGGGAGCGGTCTTCTCGGCCACAGTCGGATTCGTCGGGATGCGGCTGGCGACCACCGGCAACCTGCGGGTCGCGGCGGGGGCCCAGGTCGGTTTCGGCCGGGCGCTGATGCTCGGCTACCGCACTGGAACGATCACCGGGATGCTGACCGACGGCCTCGGGCTGCTCGGCGGGACTCTGATCTTCATGGCCTATGGGGAGCACGCCTATGAGGCGCTCCTGGGTTTCGGCTTCGGCGGGACGCTGCTGGCGCTCTTTATGCGGGTTGGCGGCGGGATCTACACGAAAGCGGCGGACGTCGGCGCGGACCTCGTCGGAAAGATTGAGAAGGACATCCCTGAGGACGATCCGCGGAACGCCGCCACGATCGCGGACAACGTGGGGGACAATGTCGGTGACTGTGCGGGGATGGCGGCTGACATCTTCGAGTCCTACGAGGTGACGATTGTTGCCGCCATGATCCTGGGGTGGGCCAGCTTCGGGCACCTGGGGGTCCTGTTCCCGGTTCTGGTCCGGGCGATCGGGGTCATCGCCTCGATCATCAGCACGTATCTCGTAAAGGCGGGGGACAAGGGGAACGTCGGCGAGGCGATGAAGTCGATCAACTTCGGGTTCCTCGTCGGTTCGGCCCTGTCGGTTCTCGGGTTCCTGGTTCTGGGCTTCTTCTTCCTGCGGTTCACCGAGCAGCACATTTCGCCCGAGAAACTGGCGGACATCCGGCAACTCCCGGCCTGGGCGAACTGGGGCGTCGTGGGCCTCGACATGCGCCCCGCCTACACCTGCCTGATCGGCGTGATTCTGTGCATCGGGCTCAACAAGGTGACGGAGTATTTCACCGGGACCGAGTACAAGCCGGTCCACGGCCTCGTCCGCAACTGCACCACCGGGCACGCGACCAACATTATCGAGGGCTTTGCGGTCGGCTACGAATCCGCGGTCTGGACGGCGGTGACGCTGTGTCTCGCCATCTTCGCCAGCGCCATGGTGTACTCGGGCGAGAACGCGATCTTCGTCGCGTACGGCGTGGCGATGTGCGGGATCGGGATGCTGACCCTGACGGGGAACACGATCTCGATGGACGTCTTCGGTCCCGTGGCGGACAACGCCAATGGGATCGGCGAGATGGGCTACGACCGGGCGGAGATGGGTGAGGAGAAGTACCGCGAGGCGCGGCAGATCCTGGCGGACCTCGACGCGGTCGGGAATACGACCAAGGCGGTGACAAAGGGGGTCGCGATCGGTTCGGCGGTCATTGCCGCCGTGTCGCTCTTTGCGAGCTACATCACCGTCATCGGGTCGGGGGGGGCGGGAGAGAGCGAGGCGATCCCGGCGGGGTTGTTCGACTACGTGGCCGGGCTGTTGACGGTGTCGAACCCGATCATGTTCATCGGGATGCTGCTGGGGGGATCGGTTCCCCTGCTCTTCTCCTCGATGACGATCCGGGCGGTGGGGCGGGCGGCGTTCTTGATCGTGAACGAGTGCCGCGAGCAGTTCCGCGACAAGGCGATCTGGGAGGGGACCAAGAAGCCGGATTACGGCCGGGTGGTCAACATCTGCACGACGTCGGCGCAGCAGGAACTGATCGGTCCTGCGTTTCTGGCGGTCTTCACGCCGGTGCTGGTTGGTTTCCTGCTGGGGCCGATTGCGCTGGCTGGGTTCCTGGCGGGGTCGATTGTGGTCGGGCAGCTCATGGCGTCGTTCATGTGCAACTCGGGTGGGGCGTGGGACAACGCGAAGAAGATGGTGGAGGATGAGCCGCGGGATGCGGAGGCGAATACCGGCAAGGGGAGTGAGAAGCACAAGGCGAGCGTCACCGGCGACACCGTGGGTGATCCGCTAAAGGACACGGCGGGGCCGGCGGTGAATCCGCTGCTGAAGGTGATGAACATGGTTGCGATTCTGGCGGTGCCGTTGGCGCTTCCGTACGACCGGCAGACGGTGGAGCGGGTGCGCGAAGGGGCGGAGCGGTTCCACTTCACGTTGCCGGCGGACTTTCAGGTGATTGGGGTCAATACGTTCTGGATGGTGGTGGTTGCGGTGTGTGTGGCGTTGTTGTTCTGGGCGATTCTGCAGTCGAAGAAAGAGGGAGTGCACCGGTAACCCTCGATTCCCGGCCAAGCCGAACCGGGGTCCAGGGGGTAACCCCTGGTGGGGGATGCAAGGGGGCCACGCCCCCTTGCCCGCCGGAGGCCTGGCCGTCGAGAGATGTCTGAAGGAGAGCGTCTCCAAGCGCGGACGACGTGCCGTATGCCCCCTCACCAACACGGGAGGATTGCAAAGCCAGCGGTGAGGTGTGAGGGAGTCCTCAACGCTGGTACCACACAGCGGTCATCCGTTGTGTCCCACGGTTCCGCGACGAAAATGCCTCCGGCGGCAAGGGGGTGAGACCCCCTTGACCCCAGCGGCCGTAACACGTTGGGTTTGAGCGATCACGTCGTGCCGGCAGGGACGTGGTCCAAAAACGAAAAAGCCCTCGGCAGTCAGGCGACCGACGAGGGCTTGAAGTCTTCGTATCCGTCGCAGCTTAGGCGGCGGCCGAATCCGGCGGCAGCAGGCGGGCTTCACCCCGGACAATCTCCGGAGTGATGATGTACCGCTGGCCCGGCTCGCGATCCGGCAGCTCGTACATCAGGTCGAACATCACCGACTCGACCACCGACCGCAGACCACGGGCACCCGTGTTCTTGGCCCGAGCCGTCCGGGCAATCTCCTTGAGAGCCGCGTCCGTGAACTCGATCGACGCGTTCTCCATCTCGAAGAGCCGCTGGTACTGCTTGACGATCGCGTTCTTCGGCTCCGTCAGGACCCGCACCAGATCGCTTTCGTTCAGCTTCGACAGCGTGCTCAGAACCGGGAGGCGTCCGAGCAGTTCGGGGATCATGCCGAACTCGAGGACGTCTTCCACGGTGACGTTCTCGAGAACGTCGTTGATCCGCTCGGATTCGCTGACCACGTCCTGCCCGAAGCCGATCATCTTGCGGCCCATCCGCTTGCCGATGATCTCTTCGAGGCCCACGAACGTCCCGCCGCAGATGAACAGGATGTTCGTCGTGTCGACCTGGATGTACTGCTGCTCGGGGTGCTTGCGGCCACCCTGCGGAGGAACGTTCGAAACCGTCCCTTCGAGCATCTTCAGCAGCGACTGCTGGACCCCTTCACCCGAGACGTCCCGGGTGATCGAGACGTTGTGGTTCGTCCGGCCGATCTTATCGATTTCGTCGATGAAGATGATCCCCCGCTGAGCGGAGTCGATGTCGAAGTCCGCGGCGTGGAGCAGCTTGAGAAGGAGGTTCTCGACGTCTTCCCCGACGTAGCCCGCTTCGGTCAGCGTCGTCGCGTCGCCGATGGCGAACGGGACCTGCAGCAGCCGGGCCAGCGTCTTGGCCATCAGGGTCTTGCCGGAGCCGGTCGGGCCGATGAGAAGGATGTTCGACTTCTCGATTTCGACTTCGCCGTCACGGTCTTCCGTGTGGACCAGCCGCTTGTAGTGGTTGTGGACGGCAACGGCGAGGGCCCGCTTCGTCCGCCCCTGGCCGATGACGTACTTGTCGAGATGCGCCACGATCTCGCGGGGCGACGGAATCTTGTTGAAGAGCTTCTTGGGCTCTCCACGGCGACGCCGCTCCTGGTCCAGGATCGACTGGCACAGGTCAATGCATTCACCGCAGATGTAAACGTCAGCCGGCCCTTCGACGAGCGGTCCGACGTCGCGATAGCTCTTCCCACAGAAAGAGCAGTTCGCATTCTTCTTCCCCGAGGGGGTTTTCTTTCCCGAGGTGAAGTCTTTACCGGAGGTCATGCCAGTTCCTTCAGAGGTGTCGATCGCCGAAATCGGCGATCTGCCCGGTCCGTGGCCGCCTCCCTGCTTCGGCCTGCGGAATCAACTGTTCTGAATCGTCCTCGATTCATGACGGATGTGCCTGTCGTATCGATCGCCGGGACGGGTCCCGGATTTCCAGACGGTCGGCACTCTTGGCAGGTCAGGAGTCGACTTGCGTCGACTTTCCCGGCTTCGTGGAATCTGCGGTCTCCTGCGGGTCCGGCAACTCCCTTGATGACGGACTCGCAATCAGTTTCCGCTTGATGGATCGGAATTCCTCGTCGGAGAGGTCACCCTCCGACTGCATTTCGCGGAACTGCGTCAACAACATTGTGGAGTCGACAGCACTACCGTCATCTTCGTTCAACCACTCACGGAGCTTGAGAATCAACCAGCCGAGCAGACAGAGAGCAACAACTACGCCAATGAGCCAGGGAACGCTCTTGAGCAGCAATTGCTGCGTGTTGATCCGCTTGGCGGCCGCCAATGCCCACATTCGCGCGACTCCAATGACCGGGGCACCCCGATCGTTTTGGGATTATCTGGTAGCAATTGCAGACTGACAAGCACCTGTTTTACATCTTGAGCCCCCGAAGGCCCGCCGGCGCTTGACATTCGCAATCCTCGACCGCACGGCCCGGCCTGGGTTTGGAGGACGTCGTTCCCGCTTCGACGTCCTCTGCGGTTCCCCGCGGTTGCTCCGCGAGGGAGTGGACCTGCCTTGCAGTGAACACCTGTGCGAATGGCGGGGGAGGAATGGACTTCGGAGCGGCGATCCTTACGCCGGCCCGGTTGCGGATGGGGGCGCGATTCCTCAACAATGTGGCTTGCGGGTTTGTGGAAACGTCCTGTGCAGCGGTCCCGGTCAGGGGCCGTCGAATCGAAATGGGTTTGCTCATGTTGCGTGTTGTTGCCGGTCTGGCGGTGTTGGCGATCTGGACGGGCGCGGCGGTCGCCGCCGATCGGCCGGGACTGGTGAAGGAGAAACCGGCGGCCCAGCCCTATGTGGAAACGCCCGAAGGCTTCATGGTCCCCTACGCCCAGAAGATTCCGGGGACCGACGCCACGTTTCAGATGATCCCCGTCCCCGGCGGAAAATTCCTGCTCGGGAGCCCGGCGAAGGAAACCGGGCACAAGCCGGACGAAGCTCCGCAGGTAGAAATCACCGTTCCGCCCTTCTGGATGGCGCGGAATGAGGCGACCTGGACGGAATACCGGCCGTTCATGGAAATGTTCATGGTCTTCAAGAGCTTTGAAGGCCGGGGCATCCGCAAGGTGACCGACGAGAACAAGGTCGACGCCATCACCGTGCCGACGGAGCTCTACGAGCCGACCTTCACGTTCGAGTTCGGCGACGATCCGCAGCTCCCCGCCGTCAGCATGACCCAGTACGCGGCCAAGCAGTACTCCAAGTGGATCAGCCTGACCTACGGCGTTCAGTACCGCCTGCCAACCGAGGCGGAGTGGGAATACGCCTGCCGCGCCGGCTCGGCCGCCGCCTACACCTACGGGAACGACCCCGCGCGGCTGGCGGAATTCGCCCATTTCGCCGGGACGTCAAAGGGGACCGGCCCCCGGAAGGTGGCCCTCGGCACACCCAACGCGTTCGGTCTTTACGACATGCACGGCAACGTCGCCGAGTGGACCCTCGATGAGTACTTTGACACCGGCTACGAGTTCCTGAAGGGGAAGGCCGACCTGACCCCCACCACCGCGTTCGTCCTCCCCAAGCAGGAATGGCCCCGCGTGGTCCGAGGGGGCTCCTGGGAGAACGAAGCGGTCGACTGCCGGAGCGCGTCACGGCTGGACTCCAATATGGAGAAGTGGAAGGAGACCGACCCGAACCTCCCCAAGAGCCCGTGGTGGATGACGAACGATCCGGTCCGCGGCGTCGGCTTCCGGCTCATTCGGCCGCTGAAGGAAGTCCCCCGGGAAGAGATCGAAAAGGTCTGGGGGATCGACCTGGAGACGCTGCAGTCCGATGTGGACTTCCGGATGATCCAGGGACGCGGCGTGTACGGGATCGTCGACCCCGGACTCCCGAAAGCGATCGACGAACTGAGAGCGGAGAAGTAGAACTCGCCCGAGGAGAACCCGGCGGGACGTCCGTTTGAGCGCCGCGCCGGATCCTGTTCCCCTCGCGGCGCCGCGGACTGTGCGCCTCTCTCTGCCGAAGGAGACTGAACATGGGCCGGTTTGTCTCGATTGCTGTGGTCGTCTGGATGCTGGCTCTCGGCGCGCACGGCAGCTTTGCCGACGCGCCCGAGGAAAAGTCTCCCAATGAAAAGGCGGTTGAGGAGCTTCAGGGACGCTGGGAACGCGACGTGAAGCTCCCCAACGGCGCCCCCCTTCATATCGAGAAGGAGATCGTCGGCCAGTCGGAGATCGTCCGGACGTTCGACGGCGAGCGGCGGCTGCTGGAAGCCCATCAGGTTGACTTCGAGGTCCAGGTCGTGGCGGGACACCGGATCTTCCTCTGGACGAACGCCACCATCATCGACGGCCCCAACAAGGGAAAGCCGCGGGAAGACGGCCGATACGTCTATACCGTGAAGGATGGAAAGTGGCTCTGCGTGCGGGGCCTGGAACAGGGGGACATGCGGCCTCTCTTCGTGGAGGTCTGGACCCGGATGGAGAAGCCGGTCCGGAAGGACAAGCCGGACGCCCCATGAAGAACTTTGTTGGATTTGCCCTGCAGTTCGCCGCCCTCGTGTTCCTGCCGCTTCTCATCATCTGGCAGCTCACGTTCGGCTTCGGGCTTCTGTGGATGCCTGCCCTGATGCTGGCCGCGATGGCGATTTTTTACGTGGGGCACTCGCTCCGCGATTTCCGCTGATCGAGCGCGACGCTACCCGGCGCTCTCGGATTGGCGTAGGCTGATGAGTGGTTTTGCATTCGCCGCGTGGAAGGTGGAGTGGACTGGGATGGCGATGTCCGGGGGCGGTCTGAACGAACAGTCACGGCGGTACTTCCTCAGCCAGTGCCGGATGGGCCTCGGAGCGCTGGCGCTGTCGCAACTGCTCGGCCGGGACGCCGTGGCGGGGACCAACCCCCTGGCGATGCGCGAGCCGCACGCCTCCGGGAAGATCAAACAGGTGATCTTCCTCTTCATGGCGGGGGGGCCGAGCCAGCTCGAGCTCTTCTCCGACAAGCCGGTCCTGCGGGAGATGCACGGCCAGGCTCCGCCGAAATCGCTCCTCGAAGGCAAGCGGTTCGCCTTCCTGAAAGGGAACGAAAAACTGCTGGGGAGCAAGCAGAAGTTCGCCCGCCACGGCGAATGCGGGATGGAGTTCAGCGACCTCGTGCCGTACCACGCCCAGATCGCCGACAAGGCGGTCTGGCTGCGGGCCATGTCGACCGACGTCTTCAACCACGGCCCGGCGAAGCTCTTCCTCAACACCGGCTTCCAGGTCCCCGGCCGGGCGAGTCTCGGTTCGTGGGTTACCTACGCGCTCGGGAGCCCGTCGGAAAACCTTCCCGGGTTCGTCGTCCTCCAGAGCGGCCCGCGCGGTCCCCGGGCCGGGAGTACCCTCTGGTCGAGCGGCTACCTCCCGACGAGCTACCAGGGGGTCCCGTTCCGCAATCAGGGGGACCCGATCCTCGCCCTCCGGAACCCTCCCGGCTACGACGCTCCCGCCCAGCGGGAATTCTTCGATGCCGTCCGGGCCCTCAACGAGCAGCACCTCGGCAAGATGGCCGACCCCGAGATCGAGACGCGGATCAACGCCTACGAGATGGCGTCGCGGATGCAGTTCAGCGCTCCGGAGCTGACCGATCTCCGCGAAGAGACCGCGGAGACGATGCGGCTCTACGGCGCCGAGCCGGGCAAGCCCTCGTTCGCGACGAACTGCCTGCTGGCCCGGCGGCTCGTCGAGCGCGGCGTCCGCTTCGTGCAGCTGTACCACACCGACTGGGACCACCACGGCGGCAAGGGGGCGGACCTGGAGGACTCGCTCGTGCAACTCTGCCGCGAGACCGACCAGGCGAGCGCCGGCCTGATCCTCGACCTCGAACGGCGAGGCCTCCTGGACGAAACGCTCGTCATCTGGGGAGGTGAGTTCGGTCGGACGCCACTCGGCGAAGAGCGGGCGACGATCGGCCGGGACCACCACGTCGACGGCTACACGATGTGGATGGCGGGGGGCGGCCTGAAGCGGGGCTACGTCCATGGCGAGACCGACGACATCGGCTTCGGCGCGACGGAAGGAAAGGTCCAGGTCCGCGACCTGCACGCCACGATCCTGCACCTGCTGGGGCTCGATCACGAGCGGCTGACCTACAAGTTCCAGGGGCTCGACGCCCGCCTGACGGGAGTGGAGCCGGCCCACGTCGTCGGCGAGATCCTGGCATGAAAGCCACAACAGCCCTCTCACGGGAGGGAGATGGCTACTGGGCGCGGTTCCGCTTCACGACCTGCGACACGATGCCGATCCCCTGCTCGATCTCTTCGAGCGTCTGATCCGGCCCGAAGCTGAACCGGACCGACGAGCGGAGAACCTCGGGCGGGCAGCCCATGGCGACGAGGATCGGCGCGGGTTCGGTCGCCCCGCTGGAGCAGGCGGTTCCCAGCGATGCGCAGATCCCCGCCAGGTCGAGCGAGACCAGCAGCGCCTCGCCATCGCATCCGGGGAATGCGATGTTCGACGTATTGGCGAGCCGCGTCGTCCGCTCGCCGTGGATCACGATCGGCGCGCAGGTCTCGCGAAGCCCCGCCTCGAACCGGTCGCGGAGCTGTCGCAGGTGCGCGGTTCGCGTCTCCCGTTCCGCCGTCCAGAGTTCGAGGGCCCGGACCATGCCGGCCGCCAGGACCACCGGTTCGGTTCCCGGCCGCCGCTCCCGTTCCTGCAGCCCGCCCCGCAGGAGCGGATCGAGGGGAAGTGTCTCCGAGACCACGAGCGCTCCCACCCCCCGCGGCCCACCAAACTTATGGGCTGCCAGCGACAGGCTCGTTGCGCCGAGGCGGTGGAAGTCGAGTGGCCGCTTCCCGGCGGCCTGGACCGTGTCGACGTGGAACGCAACGCCGTGGTGCCGGCATCGTTCCACCAGAGGGCCGATGTCGCGGATCACGCCCGTCTCGCTGTGGGCGAGGGCGACGGTGACGAGCCCCAGCCCTTCCCAGTCGATGCTCTCGGCGGCGTCGCTCCGGAACTGGCCATCGCTGTCGATCGGAAGATCCTGCCGCGTCCAGCCCCGGCGCGTCAGGAGTGCGACCGGATTCTCGAGCGAGGGGTGTTCCCCCGGCAGGATCGCCGCAACGCGGCGCTCGGACCGCGCCAGCCCCAGGATCGCGAGGTTGTTCGCCTCGGTCCCGCCGCTGGTCCAGACGACCTCCTGCGGCGATGCGCCGAGAAGCTTCGCCAGCCGCTCGCGGGCGTCTTCCAAGACTTGTCGGGCCCGCCGGCCTTCGCGGTGGCGACTGCCGGGATTGGCCCAGGCGACCGTCGAGACCCGCGCCATTTCCTCCGTCACCGCGGGGTGGATCGGCGTGGTCGCGTTGTGATCGAAGTAGAGGACGGAAGAGGCGGGCATGCCGTCAGGATAGCATCCGGACCGGAATCGAAGCCCCGGCGGTCTGGCGAGGCTGTGCGGCGGCCGGTTCGTCCGGGCTCTGGCGAGGAAGGCCGCTTTGGCAAAATCGTTCGCAATCGCGGGACCGGCCGGGATAAGATTGGGGTGTCGTCCCGCGGGGGCTTGCCGGCTCGATCGAGTCGTTCTCAGGTGACTGTGGGCTGTTTCGGACGCGCCGTCGATGCCGATCAAGTTTCGATGTCCTCACTGCCGGCAGTTCCTGGGGATCTCCCGGTCCAAGGCGGGGATGTTGAGCGACTGTCCGACCTGCGGCCGGTCGATCCGCGTTCCGGATCTCGACGGCCGGATGGATCCGGTTCCGGAGCCGCTGCTGAATCTCCGTGACGAACGGATCTCCAAGGCCCTCGATGTCCTGGCCACGCTGGACGATCCGGAGCCCCCGACCCCGCCACCCCCAGTGATGGACCTCGCGGCGCGGGGAGCCACGATGACCGCCAAGCCCGTTGCGGCGGCTGCGCCCGTCGTCAAAGCCGCCGCGCCTCCACAGGCCTCGCCTGCCCCATCTCCCTTTCTCGTGCGGGAAATCCCCCCCGCTCCGGTGCGGCCGCCGGCTCCTCCCGCCTCCTCGAAGGGGCTGGAAAATGCCCTGAAGGAATTGAGCGCCGCGGTGGAATCCGTTTCCACGGAAGTCCCGTCCGCCTCACGGCGACCGCGGCGGACGACCGGCTGGGGACTTGCGGCCGGAGGGACCGCCGCCGGTCTCGCGCTCGGCTTCCTGATCGGGCGACTGTCGGTTACACCGGCAGCGACAGCCGCTCCGGAGACGAGGCCTCATGCGGCTGCTGTGCCCGCTGCGGACGCCGGAACCGTGCCGGTCGCTCCCGGAGGGGGAGCCAAGCCGGTCGTCCCCCCTGCCCCCGCTGCTGTTGCGGGGCAGCTCGTCACCGCGCTCCAGGGGCAAGTGACCTACACCACAGAAAACGGGGAGAGTCGGCCCGACATCGGGGCGCGGGTCCTGGTCTTCCCGGACGTCCGGGAGGGGGCGGGCAAGCTCCCCGTCGTCGGCTTCCTGGCGGGCGCCGGGGATGCGGACGCCCGGCTTTCGAAGGCGTCCCTGCGGGCCCTGGGGGGCGACTATGCGGTCGCCGACGCGGAGGGGAAATACGAGATCTCGCTGCCGGCCGCCGGCGCCTACCGGGTGCTGATCGTCAGCCGCTACCAGGAGCAGGTCGAGTCGCCGGTCCTGGAAACGACGCTCCGCAAACTGCTCGACGAATATTTCGACCGTCCCAACCGGCTGGTCGGCCAGGGCAAGTACCACTTCGGCAGCGTCCGCTTCGACGGACAGTCCCCCACGAACCGGTCCCACGCGTTCACGCGGTGAGAGCCGCGGCGCACGCCGGCCGGCCGCCGTCTGTTATGACCCCGTGAAGGTCGAAGATTCTGCGTCGCGACGATTCGGCAGCGACGCGGAACTCGGCTACGATGGCCGCTTTCCGAAATCCCCCCTTTATTGCATCCCGGTTCCCGGTCCGGCCCCGGAACCGCCGTTTCCGCTCCTATGGTCATCACGCTGATTGGATACCGCGGGACCGGAAAGTCTTCGGTCGCTCCGGCCCTCGCCGGGCGGCTGGGCTGGACGTCGATCGACGCCGATGTCGAGATCGAAGCGCGGGCGGGATGCTCGATCGCGGAGATTTTTCGAACCGAAGGAGAGCCGGGTTTTCGGTCGCGTGAACGCGAGGTCCTCCGGGAACTCCTGGGGAGGCCGAAGCTGATCCTCGCGGCGGGCGGCGGTGCGATCCTGGCCCCGGAGACGCGGGCGGCGATGCGGGAGGCTGGACCAGTCGTCTGGCTGGAGGCGTCGGTTGAGACCATCCTGGATCGCATGAACCAGGATGCCACGACCGCCAGTCGCCGCCCTGCCCTGACGGCCGAGGCCGATCCGCGGGCGGAGATCCTGCGGCTGCTGGCGATCCGGACGCCGCTGTACCGAGAGACCGCGACCCTTTCGGTCCCGACCGATGGCCGACCGGTTCACGAGATCGTCGAGGCGATCCTGACGACCATCCCCGCGCAAGCGGCCGGGGGTGCCGCGTGATCGACGTGGCCCTGCCGCCGTGGCTGGTGAGCATTTTCGTGTTCGCCCTGGGGGCGGTCGTCGGCAGCTTCCTGAACGTCTGCATCTACCGGATCCCGCAGAAGGAGACCCTGTGGGAATCCCTCAAAGGACTGCAATCCCCCCCGTCGACGTGCCCCCGCTGCCGGACGCGGATCAAGTGGTATGACAACGTTCCGATCTTCGGCTGGCTCTGGCTGCGGGGGCGGTGCCGGGCGTGCCGGATGCGGATCTCCATCCGCTATCCGGCGATCGAACTGTTCAACGCCCTCCTGTGGGTGCTGATCTATCGCATGGAGATCCCGCTCGAGCCGTTCGGGACCGGGATGCTGGACGCCAGTTGCCTCTTCGTTCCGGAGGGCCCCCAGGCCATTCCGGGGCTCGGCTGGCTCTCCCCGACCGCCTTCGCCCATCTCCGGTTCCTGTTCCACATCGTGCTGGTCGAGGCGCTCCTGGTCGCGTCGTTCATCGACTTCGACTTGCGGATCATCCCCGACGGCGTGACGGTGCCGGGGATGATCGCCGCCTTCGCGGGAGCGGTGGCGATCGGACGACTCAACCTCGTGCCGTTCTTCACGCAGAACCCGCGGCTGATCGACGAGCTGGCTTTCCTCGCGCCGGCGGGGGTCAAACCGCTGTTCATCACGGGGCCGCCCGTTCCCGAATGGATCGTCCACTACCCCCACCTGCACGGACTGGCCGTCGCCGCGGCGGGTTTTGTCGTGGGCGGGGGGCTCGTCTGGGGGGTCCGGCTCCTGGGATTCCTGCTGCTGCGGCGGGAGGCGATGGGCTTCGGCGACGTGACGCTGATGGCGATGGCCGGCGCGTTCCTGGGCTGGCAGCCGATCGTGATCGCGTTCTTCGTCGCCCCGGCCTGTGCGCTCGTGTCCGTCATCCTCACGGCGCTCTTCCGGCGGGAGCAATATATCCCCTATGGACCGTATCTGAGCGTCGGGACGCTGCTCACGATCCTCGGCTGGAAGGTGCTGTGGCCCGCCTGCCGGAACGTGTTCGAGCTCGGCGTCGTCCTGATTCCGATCACGCTGTTCATGGTCCTCATGCTCTCCCTGTGCCTGCTGCTCGTGCAGGGGATCAAGTGGCTGCTCGGATTAGAGCTCTACCCCCGCGGCGAGATTCATCTGCTGGAGATCGAGAAGTTCCTGCTCATCCGCGTGCTCCGGCTCGATCTCCGGTCGACCCCGGAGGCGGGCGTCTGGACCGCCGCCGATCAGAATCTCTATCAGGCGGGGGAGAACGCGGACCCGCATCGCGGCCGCTGGCGGGGGGCCTCGGAGTGGCCCGGAGCGATGGCGGGCCGGGGACTGTCGCAGCTCGACCGGTGGCGCGGACGCTCGTAAAAGCGCGTTGCGGCGCCCCACGAACGAGCACAACCCTGGACCTCGGGCAAGAGACGACGCGTCGATTGTCGAAGGCGATTTTTCGGCAGAAGATTTGCGCGCTTTCGACCCTTTTCCGTCGTTCTTCGACACCCCTATAGTTTCTAAGGAGTGGGTTCTTCAGGGAGCGGAGTCGATGGCAGTTCAATCAATTCGTCCGGACGTCTCGGCGCTGTCGTTCATGCTGTACGACCGGGCGATGCACCCGGAATTGTTTGAAGGGGTCTGCCACAAGAACCTCTCCACGCCGACGTGGGCCGCGACGATCTCGATCTGCCACGGCGGCCATGTCGCCGCGTTCCGGACACTCCGCGGTCAGCTGACGGAAGTCGCCGGCCATCCGACCTCCGAGGAGCTTCCGACGCGGGGCCAGAAGGTCAACTTCCGGATCCAGGCGGGGCGGGAAGCGACGATCGAACTCCCCGGGCCGATCCGTGTCCATTTCAGCTCTCATGTCGACACGGTCGATCCGGCGGTGTTCACGGAGCTCAACGAAGAGCTCGAGGCGGACAGCCGCACGGCGTGGATGGCTTACTCCTTCCAGTCGGCCCAGCGCCTCCGCCCGCAGCCGCTCTCGATCATTCAGGTCGACGCCCAGCCGTCGAGCCTCCTCGTCAATGCTTTCCACACGTTCCCGGACAATTTTGCGGTCCTGCGGACACAGTCGCTGTACGAAATCGACGGTGAATAGAGCCCGCACCGGGCCGTATTTCAGGTTGGTCCCATTCGACCGGATCGACCGCGATTTCAGGTGTCCGTCATGTCCTTCGCCGAGGTGTGGGAGCAGTCGCGTTACAACACGTGGTACTGGCTCGCCTATGCTCCCCCGGTGCTGGGGGCGGTGGCCATTGTTGTCCTGAGCCTCACGGTGCGCTCGGCGGCGCTCCGGAGGACGGCCAAGATCCTGGTCACGCTGTTCGCGGCCGACATCACGGCCGAATTCGTTTTCCGTTCGACGCAGGAAAAGTGGGACGTCCGTGCGGCCGCGGCGAGGACGGACGAGGAGGAGCGGGCCGTAACGTATGGGGATGGAGCCAACCTTCTGATGGCTCCGACCTCGGCCGCTTTCAAGACGGTGTGTCTTCTGGTTGTGGTTCAGGCGGGCCTTACGGCCGCCCATTCGGGCTCCGGATCCAAGGTCCGCCGCAACGGCACACGCTGAGGCGTCGCCTGCCGCCGCCTTCTCGCGTCTAGCCGGGCATCAATCCTCGGCCTTGCTTCCGTCGCCGCACATCTTGACGACCTTCGGATCGAACCGGGCGATCGTCTCCACGAGGTCCTGCTGCTCCCGCATCACCGCGTCGATCTCCTTGTAGACGCCGGGGACTTCATCGGCGCCGGCAGAGAGGACCCGGATCCCCTTCTTCTCAAGGTCCTTCTGGACCGCGCGGAACGTGTACTTCTCCTTGGCCTTGGTCCGGGACATCACCCGCCCCGCCCCGTGCGCGGCGGAGGCGAACGACTCCGGGTTCCCCTTTCCGCGGACGACGTAGGCCGGGCTCGCCATCGAGCCGGGAATGACGCCCAGCACCCCTTTGCCCGCGGGAGTCGCCCCCTTGCGGTGGACGTAGAGGTCCCGCCCGCCGTGCGTTTCCTTCCAGGCAAAGTTGTGGTGGTTTTCGACGCCGGCGAGGACTTTCGCCCCGGCCAGCTTCACGACGTTGCGGTGAATCACGTCGTGGTTCGCGGCGGCGTAGTCCCCCATCAGGTTCATGGCGGCCCAGTATTCCTGCCCCGCTTCCGTATCCATGTCGAGCCACGCGAGGTAGCCGAACTCGCCGTACTTCTTTGGCAGCTTCGAGCGGGCGATCGCGCTGTAGGTCGAGCAGACCGACATCCCGGTCCCGCGGCTCCCGCTGTGGCTCAGGAGCGCGACGTACTCTCCCGCCTCCAGTCCGAGTTCCGGTCGATCGAGCGTCAGCAGGCCGAACTCGGCAAAGTGATTCCCCGAGCCTGACGTTCCGAGCTGCGACCACGCCTTATCTTTGTTCTCGCGGGTGACTCGCGCAACGGCCCAGTCCGCATCCATCACGGAATGCTCCTGACGCCGCTTCCAACGGCCTCCCGTCCCAAACAGGGTTCCCCGCTCGAGGGCGTCTTCGAGACCCGGACGGAGCTTTTCGTTCACAAGAGCTTCGGGAGGGAGGTCGACGATCGAGAGCTTCATCCGGCAGGCGATATCGACGCCGACCGCGTAGGGACAGACTGCTCCCTCAAGTGCCAGGACGCCGCCGATCGGCAGACCGTAGCCGACGTGCGCGTCGGGCATCAGGGCTCCTCCGACGGCATTCGGGAGGGAGCACGCCTGACGCATCTGGGCGTGAGATGCGGCCTCGATGTGGGCCTCCCCCCAGGTTCGATAGGCGATCGGCTCCCGCCGCGGGGCTTCCTCGTTCCCCTCTTGGATGGCTCGCGCCAGGTCGCCGAAGACGGGATCGTCGCGATACGCGGCGGGATCGGTGAGGATCCGGCGGACGTAGTCCGGGCCCTGCTTTCCCTTGCAGACTCCCGCGTCGACGGCGGCCTGGACCGCCTGGATGGCCGCCGGCACACAGTCGTCCGGAAGGCCCATCTTGAGGAGCTGGTGCTTGTTCATGGTCTCGTTCTCAAGTTCCGTTTCGGACCCGAGACACGGCCCGCGGCAAAGGGTTCAGCCGTCCCTCCGCCGCCGCCCCTTTCCGCCATCCCGATCGCGGTCTTTCCGCCTCGATCCCGGCGCCTACCGACCCCGCACGCGCTGCTGGCGGCGCTCGAGGATCTTGAACAGCAGGCCGGCGGCCGCCTTGACCCCCGCCCGCTTGCCGAACTCGGCCAGCGGTTTGTTGTCGACGTGCGGCTTGTCGAGCGTTCCGCCGATCTTGATCTGCAGCGGCTCTCCCTGGAGGGCGGCCAGGACCGGCCCCCGGCTCAGCCATTCGTCCGGCAGCCGGAACTCGACCAGCAGGTCGAGCGACCGGTCCTGCGTCCCGATCGACCCCTGGCTCGTGACGATCACCCCGCCGACGATGAAAACCGTCTGTCCGTGGGCGACCCGGCCGTTCTTGAGCTGAAACGGGATCTCCTGCTTGGGGACGTTCATCCAGGTCATCTCGTTCGGATCGAGCCGCTGACCGGCGACCTGGACGATCGTTCCGACGCTCTGGAGGATTTCGTCGGCAATGGGGCCCGGGCCGACCCGTCCCTCCTGCATCTGGAGTTTTCCGGTCGCCACCCCGGTTCCCGGCGCGTCGAGCGGCAGGATCGCCTGGTCCATCGTCAGCGAAAATCGTCCGTCGACCGCGGTCGCGTCCGCCATCAGGGGCGAGATGTACTTGAGCCACGTCCTGCACATTTCCTCGGTCGTCTCGACGTCTTCGAGGACCGGTCCCTGTCCGAGAAACGCGGTCAGGGGCTTCTTGTCGAGCGGGATCTGCGGCCGGGCCGAGAAGCGTCCGGTCCCGATCGGGACATTGGCCGGGTCGATGTGCAGCGTCCGGTCCGACGTGAAGACCCGCAGGAGGCCGTTCTCCGAGGAGACGCCGAAGAGGACCGCCGACTGCCAGGCGATGTCGGCCCCGATCTGAACGGAGGGGGAGATCGACGGAGGGAGCACGGGGGCCGCGGCGGGGGCATCGGCGGCCGGGGCCTCACCCGGTTTGGGAGCGGGCTCCAGGGGAACGTAGGTGCTGCTGAGGGACTTCAGCGGTCCCTTGAGCGTGATGTTCCGCACGGCGAGACCGTTGATCGTGATGTCGTCCTGCATCTCCACCGGCAGGCGGGCCAGCAGCAGCCGCAGGTCGTAATCGACATCGCCCGTCAGGTCGGAGACGAGGTCCCCGCTCCAGTCGGACACGGTCCCCTTCAGCTTCAGGTTTCCGAACTCGGACTGCAGCGTGACCCCCTCGAACGTCGCCTGCTCCTTCGGCAGGTCGACGAGCCCCGCCATCGCGAACTGGAGCGGGGCCTTGTTCTGGAACGCCGTCGGGACCGGATCGCCGATCCGCTGCGTCTCGAGGGCGATGCTGGGGACGTTGAGGCGGACGTCGGCTCCGAGCGCGCCCCCCTCCTGCGGAGTCAGCTTGGTCCGGAACTCGACGTCGACCAGCCCCCGCAGGGAGGTCAGCTGAAAGGGCTTCGCCAGCACCGGCTGGAGCATGTCGAGCGGGAGCCGCGTCAGCTTCGCGTCGATCGCGGCGCCGTGGCTCTGCCGGGTCTGCGGGTCGTAATGGACCGCGCCCGCCATCTGGACCGTCCCCTGGGTCTCGGGATGGCTCACGCGGCAGTCGAGCTTGAGGTCGTAGTTCGGATCCGCCTTGGGATTGTTCGCGTAGGCGGCATTCAGGTCCGCCAGCTCGGCCAGTTTCACGCCGGCTGGGTCCGAGAACCGGATGATCCCGTCTTTCAGCTTGAGGGCGACCGCCTTGGGGGCCTTCCCGCCGCCCGGGGGCCGCTTGGCGAGACGCTCCCTCAGGGTGTCGATGTTCGAGCCCTCGGGGCCGACGATGATCTGGACGACCGGCTTCTCGACGATGAACTCGCCGAACGTGTCGGGCTTCTGGATGAGATCGAGGAGCGAGCCGGACGACGTGATGCTCTCGGCCGAGAAGAGGGGACGGCCGTCGTCGTCCTTCACGATGACGCCGTTCATCAGGACCGGAGAGAGCCACCCGAACTGCGCCGCCGCGACCTGTGTCCCGGGAGCGAGTTCCGGAACGAGCCAGTTGAGCACGGAGTGCCGCAGCGGCGTCCGGGAGACGATCGCGGGAGCGAGAAAGGCCAGGAGAACCAAGCCGAGTCCGCCGACAAAGAGCGTCCCCAGCAGCCCCTTACGCCGTCCCGTCGTCGGAGGGGTCGCCCGGGTCACCTCCTTGGGTGAGGCAGGGGCCGCGGCTCCGCGGGAGGCAACGTTCGTAACCATGATTCCATCCACGGGGACACGATGAGGCCGCTGTTCCGGTCAGCGGCAGAGAAGCGTATCCCGTGCCCGCGCAACGGCCTAGTGGGGAATCGGCCCGGCGACCGTCTTCCTCCCCTTCCCGGTCCGTGGGCCGAGTCGCCGCGATCCTGCCTTTAGCGGAGGGGGCTTTGCCTCTAAACTCCGCGCCTTTCGGAATTTGCCACTCGAAGGACCGCCGCCGTGCGCTGGACCAAGACGTTCATCCCGACCCTCAAGGAAGATCCCGCGGACGCCGAGATTCCGAGCCACAAGCTCATGCTGCGGGCCGGTTTCATCCGCCAGCTCATGGCCGGCGCCTACACCTACCTGCCGCTCGGCTACCGCGCCCTGCGGAAGGCGGAAGCGATCGTCCGGGACGAGATGGACAAGGCGGGGGCGGTCGAGATCTTCATGCCGGCGCTCCAGCCGATTGATCTCTTCGAGCGGACCGGCCGGATCAACTCGTTCGGCAACGTCCTGATCCAGTTCAACCTCACCCGCGGCGACCGGAAGGCGCACCTGGCGCTCGGGCCGACGCACGAAGAGGTGGTGACCGACCTCGCCTCCAAGCATCTCAACAGCTACCGGCAGATGCCGATCACGCTGTACCAGATCCAGACGAAGTTCCGGAACGAAGAGCGTCCGCGGTTCGGGATCCTCCGGACGAGCGAGTTCCTGATGAAGGACGCTTACAGCTTCGGGGCGAACCTCGAGGACCTCAACACCGCCTATCAGGCGATGTACGACGCCTACTGCCGGATCTTCACCCGCTGCGGCGTGAAGTACCTGCCGGTCGAAGCGGAGAGCGGACCGATCGGCGGCGACGCTTCGCACGAGTTCATGGCTCCGGCCAACAACGGCGAAGACAAGATCGCCTATTGCGAAGCCTCGGGTTACGCGGCGAACCTCGAACGGGCCGAGACCGGCCGCAAGCCCCCCGAGATCAAGACGGCGGACGGCGCCGCGGCGCTCGCCAAGGTCTCGACGCCGAACGTCGGGAGCATCGAGCAGGTCTCGAAGCTGCTGAAGTGCTCGCCGACGCAGATGCTCAAGACGCTGATCTACGTGGCGGACGACAAGCCGGTCGCGGTGCTGCTCCGCGGCGACCACGAGGCCAACGACGGGAAGATCCGCCGCGCCCTCAAGGCGACGAAGGTCGAGCTGGCGAGCCCCGCCGTCATCCAGCAGGTCACCGGCGCGCCGGTCGGCTTTGCCGGGCCGGTCGGGATCAAGTGCCCGGTCATCGCCGACCACGACGTCCCGGTCATCAAGGATGCGATCACCGGCGCGAACGAGGCGGACGCGCACCTGACCGGGGTCAACGTCGGCCGGGACTACCAGCTCGAGACGACCTACGACCTCCGGAACGCCGTCGAAGGGGATCCCTGCCCGAAGAGCGGCCAGCCGATCAAGTTCGTCCACGGGATCGAGATCGGGCACGTCTTCAAGCTGGGGACGAAGTACAGCACCTCGCTCGGCGCGACCTTCCTCGACGAGAAGGAGCAGCGGCACCCGATCATCATGGGGTGCTACGGCATCGGCGTGAACCGGATCCTGGCGGCCCTGGCCGAGACGAAGCACGACGAGAACGGCCTGATCTGGCCGATCACGATCGCTCCGTACGAAGTGGTGCTCTGCCCGCTGAACGTCACCGAGCCGGCGACGATGGAGGCGGCGGAGAAGTACTACGCCGAGCTCAAGGCGGCCGGCGTCGACGTCCTGCTGGACGACCGCGACGTTCGCCCCGGTGTGAAGTTCAAGGACGCCGACCTGATCGGCTTCCCGCTCCGCGTCGTTATCGGCGGCAAGGGCCTGCAGGCGGGGGACGTCGAGCTCAAGTGGCGTGACCAGCCTGAGGCGGTGAAGGTGAAGGTCGACGCTGGCGTGGCGACGATTGCCGCGCAGGTCCAGGAGCGGAAGGCGGCGCTGGTCAAGTGACCCGTTGTCGGCGATGCCATCGCCCTGCGGTCTCACTGACAGTGGATTGTTCTGTGAACCGCAGGGAAATGGAGAGCACGGAGGCGGGTGCATCGACGCGCCCGACATGTTGCCCCACCGGGGCCAGGGGCACCCTGGTCAGGGGGGGCAGGGGGCTGTGAGGGAGGCGGAAGGGGTTCAGGCTGAAGGCTGAAGGCTGAAGGTAGAGCGGCGCAACTCAGGGTCATTTGGCCCTCATCGGGTCCAGGGTCACCCTGGTCGGGGAGTGCAGAGGGGAGAATCCCCTTTGCCCGCCGGAGGCCTGGCCGTCGAGAGATGTCTGAAGGAGGGCGTGTCCAAACGCGGACACCGTGCCGTATGCCTCCTCACCAACCCGCGGGGATTGCAAAGCGAGCGGTGTAGGTTGAAGGAGTCCTCAACACTGGCACCACAAAGGGGACATCCGTTGTGTCCCACGGTTCCTCATGGAAGTGCCTCCGGCGGCAAGGGGGCCTGTGTTGTTTTTTGGCCCCTTGACCCCAGGTTGCCGTGGCACGTTGGGTTTGAGCTATGGCGCGCTGCGCCGGCAAAGGCGCGGTTTGAGCCAGCGGGATGGAGGCCCCCTTCGTTGATCACTCACAGCTTCACAGCGAGTGCGTCCGCGTCGCCGTGATCTGCGACTCTTCGACAATCTGGATCGCGAAGGGGGACTGGATCTTGTAGATGATCCCCCGCCACTCCACGGTCCTGGAGAACTGCGCCCGCAGCAGGGCCCAGAAGTTCACCGCCTGGGCGATGACCACCCAGAACGGGATCGTCAGCCAGACGACGGCCGAGCCCCAGTTCGCCTCTTCGCCGCGGCGCCGCAGGACCTTGTTGACCCAGAACTGCAGCCAGACGAAGAGAGAGAGCAGCGCCGCCTGGAGGACGACGACCGCCAGGAGCGCCCGCCGCGCGGCTGTCGCATCGCCGAGGGCCGCCGCGACGCCGGCCAGCAGGGCCCCTCCGTACACGATCAGGAAGATCGTCGACCCGTGGGCGATGACGAACCACCAGAACGAGTGGTAGAGCCGCGTGTTGATGAGCTGCCGGGAGATCCAGTAGCAGACGCTGCGGAAACTGCTGTCCTCGCGGTTGATCATCAGGAGCGAGGGGACGAACTTCATCTTCAGGCCGTGCTCGCGGAGGACGTCCGCGGTCATGGTGTCCTCGCACAGGGCTCCCCCCCAGCGGTCGACGATCCGCAGGCGGTCGAACGTCTCGCGGCGGAAGGCGAGCGTCCCCCCCCAGGCGATGTTGACCAGGGCCATGATGACCTGGGCCGGCATGTTCCAGAGGAGCCGAACGATCGCTCCGGGCGAGGGGGACGATGGGAGGTACCATCGTCCTCCGGTTGCGGCTCCGACCTGCGGATCCTGCAGGGCCGCGGCCAGTTCCCGGATCCACGACGGATGCGGGACCGTGTCGGCGTCGAGGAATGCGATCAGCTCGTGCTGCGGCTGAAGGTTCTGCAGGGCCTGAAGCTGGCTGCTGCACTTGAGGCTGCAGTTCGGACGCCGGTCGGTCAGGGCCCGGACGGAGACGTGACTCACCCCCATCCGGCCGATCAGCTCGTGGACCATGCCCCATCCGGGATCGTCCGTCGAATCGACGACGATCCGGACTTCGTAGCGGGGGTAGTTCTGCCGGAACAGCGACTGGAGGCAGCGCTCGAGGAACGGGTCGGCGCCGCGGATACAGAGGACCACGAGCGCCGACGGGCATTCGTCATCGGACAGGCTTCGGCCGCGGTAATTCGAGACGCGCTGGACGAACCGGATTCCGAGGAGCAGATGAACCAGGGCAAACACGGTCGAAACCGCCAGGAGCAGTCCCGAGACCATGTTGAGAACAATGGGCATCTTGAATTCGCCGGGCCTGCCTCGAGAGCGTTCGCTGGGGACGCTCTTGCAAATCAGGCGCCTGAAAGGGTGATGAAGCGAAGTTCGTCAGGGACGAGATTCGCTCCGGGCCAGCGAGAGAGGAGTCCCGTTGGTTGCTAGCAGCATGAATGCAGGGGGCTACGGTCGTCCAGAACGCGATTCCATGGTGCCCAGAATTCGCGGCCGTTGCGATCCGTTTCCCGTGCCTGACGATCGGAATCGTTTCGGCCGGAACGAAGAGAGGCAGCCTTGCATTTTTTACGGCATTTCCGGGAGCCGCCCGGGACCGGTCGCGAGCCATCGGCGAAAGCTCCGGAAGGGGCCGCCCGATAGTCTTGTGGCCGCCGATGCAGAGCCGGTTAACTTGCCGAGAACGATTGTAAGATGTTTTCGGATAAAAAGTTGTGGTTTTGAATTTGCCGCGCGGGGGGCTGGGGCAGACTCGTCTTGTTGTTTACCAAAGAATACACTTCACAACGGTTGTGCCCCGATGCGATCCTTGCGGATGGCCCGTGGCACGATTCTCGCGAGGTCAGCGGGTCGCGGAAGTGCGTCTGTGCTTCGTCGCCATCGCGCAGGATCGCACAAGGGATTTTGAATGCCGTCACGACCCGAGATTGCTTCCCTGCTGGACCTTTCCCTGATGGCGGACTTTCCGCCTCAGTACGGCCCCGAAGAGATTCGAAGGACGAATCCGCAGCGGGATGCGATGGAACAGTTGTCCGGGGTCCTCGCGATGGACGTCCCGTCGGGTTGGGCCGTCGGCTACAAGGACCTGTCGTCGAACGACTTCTGGTGCCCCGACGAACCCCGTACGCTGTCGCCCGGGTGCGTCGAGACCGCAGCGCAGCTGGCCGTCTTTTTCCTGAAGCGGTCGGGCCTGTTCCCGAGCGTGGGCGTGTTCGGAATTGGGGGGCTGGGGAACCTGCGGTTCTTCAACAGCATTTCTGCTCCCTGCCGGCTGGTCGTTGCGGTCCGGACGATCGACATCGATCCCCCTGGCGCGGCGCGGATGGAGTTCTTTGCGGAAGTGAACGCTCAGCCTGTGTATTCGGGAGACCTGCTGTGCGTCCCGCTCGACTGCGCTGCGGCACAGCGAAAAGGCCTTCGCGCGGGAACGACTCGGCCGGAGTCGAAGGAACTCATCGGAAGCGGCCTCTAGGTCCGACCGCGGATGGCGGCGGCGGTGTATTCGAACGTCGAGGCTCGGGGTGTCTCTCGCCGGAACGGCGCAGGGGGGTGAGAGTCTCGCGGCGCGTGACGGCCGGTGTTCCGCGGACCGCGCCGCATGGGCCGGGCTCGCGACGTCGACTCGCCCGCCGGAGTGCGGTTCTGATCGGGGAAACGGGCTCGATCGACCGGGCGAAACGCGAGGCGTCGGCTCCTTGGGAACGACCGTCCGGGCGACGATTCTGATGCCGTCGGTCCCGATTGATTTCGCGTCATCGCCGGAGTAGCCTGCACGGGGTCTTCCCTGCAAATGGACAGGGCCGGAATTTCCCCCGTCTTCTCCCCATCTCCGACGGCGCGATCTTCTTCGGTTCCCATTGTTTTGAAAGTGGAAATGAGCACTCCGTCGAAGAAAGATCCCGATTCGCCCCTGAGTTCCCAGGCTGCGAATCACCTCGGCATTCACTTTGATCCCCAGGGGCCGATCGGGGATCCTTCGGACTTTGAAGGGCTCGACTTCGGCGACCTCGCTCCTCCTCCGGCTCCCGCCGCACCGGCCGCTTCGCGCGAGCCGGCGGTGACGTCCGCTGCCGCTCCAGCCTCCGCTTCGTCGCCTGCGGACGACGATCTGTTCTTCGACGACGACTTCGGCGGCGGCCTGCTGGAAGACCGGTCGACTGCCCCTGCGTCGCCCGCTGTTTCGGCACCGGCCGCGTCCTTGAGCGAAGTGGACGACGACTTCGAAGCCGAGGAACCGGAGCCCGAGGCGCCCGCGATGGCGACCAAGGATGCCGGCGAGAAGGACGAATTCTGGGACGCCCTCGAAGGATGGGACTGGAACGCCTCGTCCGGTTCGGGTCGGGAATCCGCTCCGGAGCGGAGCGGTGGACGCTCTTCGTCCCGCGACTCGGACTCCCGCTCCTCGCGCCGACGCGAGGGGGGAGAGGATCGCGGACGGTCGCGGGGACGCTCGGATTCGGCCGGGGGAGAAGACCGTCCGCGCGAGTCGTCGCGGGGAGGTCGGGGAGCCCGTCCGGAGCGTCCGGCCCGCGAGCCGGCGCAGGAGTTCGAATTCGAGGCGCCCGTCGCGGAAGAACGCCCGTCGCGGCGTCGGCCCGAGGGAGCCCGTGCGGCTGAGCCTGCTCCCGCCCCTGCCCCGCCTCCGCAGGAGGACCGTCCGTCGGAAGGCCGCGGTCGCGGTCGTTCGTCCGGCGGACGCCGTTCGGAACGGTCTGCGGATCGGGAGCCGTCGGCTCCGCCGCGAGCGGAGCGCGAGGCGGCCCCGTCCCGGGAAGCCCCTCCGCCGCGGAAGAAGCGGCCCGCCGAGCCCGCGTTTGAATCCAAGGATGCGTGGGATGACGAAGACCTGTTCGATCAGGATCTCGACTTCGCCGAAGAGGCCGAGCCGATCGCCGAAGCGGATGACGAAGAGTTCGGCCTGAGCGAATCGGAGCCTGAAGCTCCCGCTCCTGCCGCCGGCCGGCCGGAACGCGGCGGACGCCGTCCGTCGCGCGGTCGGGGTCGCGGCGAAGAGCGCGGCCGATCGGAAGACCGGGGCCGGTCCGAGGAACGTGGACGGAGCGGAGAAGAACGCGGTCGCTCGGAAGAACGCAGCCGAGGCGAGGATCGCGGACGGGGCGAAGAGCGCAGCCGCAGTGATGACCGCGGTCGTGGCGAAGTGCGTCCGCGGGCCGAAGAACGGTCACGCAGCGAAGAACGGCCCCGCAGTGAAGAGCGGCCCCGAGGCGAAGAGCGGCCTCGTGGAGAAGAACGCCCGCGCAGCGAGGACCGCGGCCGGGGTGAGGATCAGGAAGGGCGTCGGCCGCGTCGCGGGCGGCGCCGCCCGGACGAGGAGGCCTACGCTCCTCCCGCCGATGAAGCGGTTCCCGCTTCGGCCGAAGGGGCGGATGACTTTGGTGGTGGCCTGGACGAGGAAGAACGTCCCCGTTCCCGTCGTCCGGCACGCGGGGACGAATCGGGATCGCGATCCCGGGGTTCGGCCCCCTCCGGCGAGCGGGCTCCGCGGCCGGCCGCTGATAGCGAGCGCGGTACCGAAAGGGATGCGGACCGTCTTGAACCGGCTCCTCAGCTGACGAACCGCGACGTTCCGACGTGGGAGCAGGCGATCTCGCTGCTCGTGCGCCGGATTCGGGAACCTCGCGGCGGAGGCCGGTCGTCCGGTGGTCCGCGTCGGGAAGGTTCCCGCCCCGAAGGTTCGGGCTCGGGCTCGGGCTCGGGCTCGGGACGGCCGCGTGGCCGGCGGGACGACGGTGGCCGGCGGTCGGACGATCGCGGCCGGCGTTCGGGCTCCGAAGTGGAATAGTTGATGAGGCCGGAGCGTCTCCCTGGAAGCGGGGAGACGCTCTCGCGCCGCACCGACTGCTTGGTCGCGTTCGCGACGCGCTGATGGAAGCCGGTGACGCAGCCCGCGGGGCTGTGTTGGAATGGGCCGGCCGCTGCTGGGCCAAAGCGATTCGTCAGCCGTGCCTGTCATTCGAGCGGATCGAGAGCGACGAAGTGGGCGCGCAGCTGCGCCTCATGGCACTCTCGTATGAATCCTGCGCGTGAAGCCTGACTTTACGTGTCGCGAGCGGGCCGACCACTCTCAGCCGCAGGAGCCCTTGGTCCCTTCGGCGTTCTCTTCCACGTCGCACACCTGATTCTCGATCTCGGTGATCTTCTCAACGCGGCGCTGGTGGCGACCCCCTTCGAACTCGGTCTTGAGCCAAGTCTCGACGACGCGTCCCAGGAGGCGATCCCCCATCAGGTCGGCCGAGAGGCACATAACGTTGGCGTCGTTGTGCCGGCGGCAGATCTCCGCGGCGACGTCGTCGTGGCAGATGATGGCCCGCACGCCGCGAAACTTGTTCGCGGTGATGCACATCCCCATCCCGGTCCCGCAGATCAGGATCCCGCGGTCCGCGGTCCCGCCGCCGACCATCCGCGACACCTTGGCCGCGTAGTCAGGATAGTCGACGCTTGCGGTCTCCGAGGGCCCGCAATCGATCGCCTCATGACCGAGCTCCACGAGCTGAGCCAGGATCTGGCTCTTGACGCGAACACCCCGGTGGTCACTGGCAACGGCAACTTTCATTATCGCGAGGCCTCTTCTTCTCTCTCCTGGATCAAGTGGTCCAGGAAGGCTTCCAGGGCCTGACGGATCTCCGCTCCGCAGGCCTCGTACACCGACATCCCCTGTCCGATCGGATCGCCGATGTCGCGCTGCGGAGAGAGCAGGCGCATCTTCGGACGGTGCTCCGGAAATTCATTATACAGCGTGTCGAGATGGGCGGCAGTCATCGCCACCACATAGTCGGTCTGAGCCAGAAGATCTTCCGTCACCGGCTGGCTGCTGTGGTCAGACAGATCAACGCTTGCCGATCTCAGGATGGCCAGGGTCTCCGGGGCGGCGGCCATTCCGGTCACGGCCGAAACGCCGGCGGACTGCGCGAGGAACCCGTGGTCGGCGAGTTCGTCGACGGTACAGCCCAGGCGATCCGCTGCCACGCGCCGGAAGAGCCCTTCGGCCATGGGAGAGCGGCAGGTGTTTCCGGTGCAGACGAACAGAATCATGAGGCTGCTGAGTCGGGACATCATGGAGGCGGGGACCACCCCTTCGCGGATGAGTCTCCAGCCCGCGGCCGTCAGATCGATGACGGTCGGCCCCTGTGGATGTCGCGGGGGACCGGAATCGTACACGGTTTCCAGGTCCTGGCCATGAATTCGTGCGACTTCCAGTCCGTCGGAATCGTTCCAGGTCCGGCCAGTCGGCAACCGGGCCGCGACCGTCAGAACCGGCGGAGCCATTCCTTCCGCGACGCGCCGCAGAAGAGGAAAGGCCGGGACGCAGATCGGCACGTCCGCCTCCGCCAAGAGCTTGCGCGTGGCGGTCGGAAAGGCGTGGAACGAGTGGCCGGCGACGGAGCCCGCCCGCACCACGACCGGCCCCGGCCAGCACCGCCGCAGGAGCCGCCCGGTCGAGCGGGGAAGGTGCGTCACGAAGTCCTGCAGGGATTCCTGCTGCGGAATCAGCAGGGCGAAGTCCTCGGCCGACGCCTCGGGCCGGGCGGCGATCAGCCGTTCGACCGCGTCGGCGGATGCGGCCGAGCAGGCGAGCAGGTACCGGGTCTCTGAAGGTAAGCCGACCAGCTGGCCGGCCGTCAGCGCAGCGGCGATGTCCTCGGCGAGTTCGCCGATTGCTGCCACGTGCCGAAGATCAATGACCTGTGTCATACTGCCACATGGGCCCCCGCCCCCGCGGTCCGGACCACAAGGCCGGCCTGATCGGAGGGTTCAGCGAAAACACTACGGCACGAAATGCGGAATGTCACGCCCCGCCGAAGGAAACACGCTCCCGTTCGGATCAACAAACCGATATATTTGAGCGATGGGCTTGGGAAAGTAGACAGGCAGGCGTGTGCCAAGCGTTGGCGCGGACGTCCACGAGCCCCCGGAAAGGCGAACCAATGAAGAGCGGTGTTCTGTCTCGTCGAGCGGTCTTGCGTGGACTCGGAGCGGCGATGGCCCTTCCGTGGCTCGAGGCGATGGGACCCCGCAGCGCGTTTGCCGCCCCGGCGTCGAAGTCTCCGCTCCGGATGGCGTTCCTCTACGTTCCCAACGGGAAGCAGATGGACGCCTGGACGCCGGCGAAGACCGGCGCCCTGGAACTGACCAAGACGCTGGAGCCGTTGGCCGCGGTTCGGGAAAAGATCACGGTCATGACCGGCCTCGCGCAGCGGAAGGCCTTTGCGAACGGCGACGGCGGCGGAGACCATGCCCGCGCTCTCTCGACGTTCCTCACCGGGACGCAGGCCAAGAAAACCGACGGTGCGGACATCCGCGCCGGTATCTCGATCGACCAGATCGCCGCCCAGTCGGTCGGCAAGCATACGCGTTTCCCGTCGCTTGAAATCGGATGCGACGCGGGGGCCCAGTCGGGCAACTGCGATTCGGGTTACAGCTGCGCCTACTCGTCCAGCATCTCCTGGCGGAGCCCGACGCAGCCGGTCCCGAAGGAGACGAATCCGCAGTACGTCTTCGAGCGGCTGTTCACGAACGGCCGCGTCGGCGAAACGACCGCCCAGCGGGCCCGGCGGCAGAAGTACCAGAAGAGCATCCTCGACTTCGTGCAGGAAGACGCCACCCGTCTCCAGACGCAGCTCGGGATGGCGGACCGCCGGAAGCTCGACGAGTACCTGTCGGCCGTGCGTGAGCTGGAGATCCGGATCGAGAAGGCGGGCAAGTCGCAGGGGGGGAACCTCGTCGATCGTCCCGCTCCGGTCGGGATTCCCGACTCGTTCGAGGAGCACATCCAGCTCCTTGGCGATCTGATGATCCTGGCCTTCCAGACCGACGTGACCCGCATCTCGACGTTCGTCTTCTCGAACGAGGGAAGCGGCCGCAGCTTCAGCTTCATCGGGGTTCCGGAGGGGCATCACGACCTCTCGCACCACGAGAGCAAGGAAGAGAAGCGGAACAAGCTCAAGCAGATCGACCTGTTCCACACGAAGCAGCTGGCCTACATCCTTGGGAAGATGGACGGCATCAAGGAAGCGGGCGGGACGATGCTCGACAACACGATGCTGGTCTACGGCAGCGGTATTGGGGACGGCAATCGCCATAACCATGACGACCTGCCGATCGTCCTGGCCGGGCGTGCTGGTGGCCGTCTCAAGGGGGGCGAGCACGTCAAGTTCGGGAAGGAAGTCCCGCTGACGAATCTCTATCTGACGATGCTGGACTGGATGGGTGTCCCGTGCGAGAAGCTGGGTGACAGCACCGAGCGGCTCAAGGGAATGGCCTGATCACAGGGCCCGAACCGCGTCCTCGCCGGCGCTCAAACCCAACGTTCCACGGTAGCTGGGGTCAAGGGGGTCTCACCCAACGCCGTTCGCGACTCTGTCTCGGAACTGGCGTTAACTGTGGGATTGCAAAAGACTTCGAGCCTCGTCATCGGTTGTGTTGTTCTACGACACAGGCCCGATGCACGGAGGCTCGAAGATGGCTTGGAAGCCACAGCGGCGATCGTATCGTCACGAATTCATTGAGGCGATCGCCACGGTCTTTCCCCCACAGTGGTTCAGCCGGTTCTCTTCGCACGGCAACACCGGCTGGACCCCGCTGAAGATCTTCTGGGTCTCCACCATCATGAGCTGGCAGCCCCAGGTGACCCTCCGCGAGCAGTTCGATGCCGCCTGCGACATCCTCCGCGAAGTCTTTCCCGCCTGGACCATCGGCGACTCGCTCTCCGGGTTCCTGGCCGCCCGCGTTCGTGGTCTCCCCCGGATGCGAGATCCGATCCTCCTGCGCCTGCGACAGTTCGTCGCCGAGCATCTGGACGACTGGCGAGTCCGGGGATGGGCGGTCTTCGGCGTCGATGGCTCCCGCTTCGAAGCCCCTCGCACGACGCCCAACGAACAGGCCTTGGGCTGCGCCGGCAAGGAGGGGACCACGCCGCAGGTCTTCCAGACGACACTCCTGCACATCGGAACCGGCTTGCCATGGGACTTCCGTCTGGGGCCGGGGACACAGAGCGAGCGGCGACAGCTGGACGACATGCGGGACAACCTGCCGCCCCGCTCCCTGCTGACCGCCGACGCCGGCTTCATCAGTTTTGAGCTGTGCCGCTGGCTCACCCGGAACCGGCACGACTTCGTCCTGCGGGTGGGAGGAAACATCCGGCTCCTGACCGGCCTGGACGGTCCTGACTTGGATTGGGCGGTCGAGACCGAAGGCCAGACGGTCTCGCTGTGGCCCACCCGCTGCCGCGACCAGCCGCCCGTCGTGTTGCGACTGATCGTCGTTCGCGACGATCAGAAACGACCGGTCTCGCTGGTCACGAACATCCACGACGAGAGGGCGCTGTCCGACGAGGACGCCGCCGAGATCTACCGGCTCCGCTGGGGCCTGGAGCTGCACTATCGCTCGCTCAAGCAGACGCTCTGCCATCAGACGCTGCGGAGCCGCACGCCGGAGGGCGCGCTGGCGGAGCAGACCTGGCATGTCCTGGCGAGTTGGCTACTGCAACTGCTGACGGCTCGGGAACTGATCGCCTCGGGATCGCATCCGGCGAACTGGTCTGCCGCCAAAGCTCGGGACGCCGTCCGCCGTCTGCTTCGTCGAGTCGTCCACGGCCGCCCCGTCCGCCGCATGCCGTCCTTGCGGGACCAGCTTTGTCAGGCCGTGGTGGACAGGGACGGTCGAGTCGGCCCGAAACAGATCCGCCGGTGGCCGAGACCGAAGCAGGACAGGCCGCCCGGCCCCCCGAAAATCCAACCGGCCACCCGAGAAGATCTCCAACAACTCCAACGACTTCGGACCACGTTACAAGCCCGATCATGAACAGCATTGGGTCTCACCCCCTTGCCGCCGGAGGCACTTCCATGAGGAACCGTTGTAAGCAACGGACGTCCCCTTTGTGGGACCAGCGTTGAGGACTCCCTCACATCACACCGCTGGCTTTGCAATTCCTGCGGGTTGATGTGGGGGCATCCGGCACGGCGTCCGCGCTTGGACACGCGCTCCTTCAGAGAGAGCGAGACGAGACGGGCCTCCGGCGGGCAAAGGGGCGTTGCCCCTCTGCACTCCCCACCAGGGTAGCCCCTGGACCCGGTTGGAGAGGACACCCTTAGAAGTTGTCTACGGTCCCGGAAACCGCACCCAGACCGTCTTGAGATAACCCGTCTCCAGACAATTCGTCGCAATCGGATGGTCCGCTCCCGCACCCGCCGTGTGAAGAATCTGGGCACGCCGATCCTCCGGCACCGCCGCAATCACCAGCCGCCGAAAATCCTCGTCCGCCAGAAGCCCCGAACAACTGCACGTCACCAACAAGCCCCCGGGAGCGACCAGCTGCATCGCCAGCCGGTTCATGTCGAAGTACTTCCCCTTCCCCGATGACTCCTCGTCGCGGGAATGAACCAGCTTCGGGGGATCGAGAACCACCACGTCAAACGTCTTGCCGTTCGTCCGCATGTCCCGCATGTAATTGAACGCGTCCGCATGGACATAGCGGATCTGGGCATGGTTGATCCGGCCGTTTCTCTTCGCCAACCCGATGGCGTCTTCGTCCAGGTCAACCCCCGTCGTCTCCCCCGCCCCGCCCCGGCTCTTCGCCGCCACCGAAAATCCCCCGGTGTAACAGCACAGATCGAGAACGCTCTTGCCCTGTGTGAACCGGGTCAGCTCCTGGCGGTTGTCCCGCTGGTCGCAGAAGAACCCGGTCTTATGCCCCTTGGCAAAGTTGATCTCGTACTTCGTCCCCGACTCCGTGATCGTCACGTGGCGAGGCAGGTCCGGCGAACTGTAAGGCTCCGCCTCGAACCCCTCGTGGTCGAGCGTCCGGGGAGCCGGCAGAACGACCCAGTGCTGCGTGTCCATCAGCCGCGAGAGCATCTCCGCGATCGCCGTCGCCCGCTGGTACATGGCCAGCGAATAGACTTCCAGCGCCAGCACCGGTCCGTACCGGTCCACGACCAGTCCCGGCAGACCGTCCCCTTCGGCGTGCACGACCCGCCAGGCGTCGCTCGTCGCGCCGAGCTTCAGGAAGTCCGTACGGAGATCGATCGCCGACTGAAGCTGCCGCGTCCACCACTCCTCATCGGCGACCTGATCGCCCCGCGTCAGAATCCGAATCGTCGCCTCGGCCCGGAGGTTGTAGAGCCCCTGGCCAAAGCGGGACTTGTCCGGCAGCCGAAGCTCGACGAGATCCCCAGGCTGGGCGCGGCGGTCGATGTCGCCGAGCCGCTTGCGGAACAGCGTCTGGCTGCTCGTCGGAGACTTCACCTCCACGACCGGCAACCGCTGATCCGGGGCGACCCCGAGACCGCGCTGCACGAGATGCTCCGCCGAGAGCGGAGGCCGCGGCCGGTCCTCGCCGTAGTATCCGCCCGCAAACGGCTCGCGGGGCGGTCCGCCTGGTCCTGGTGGTCGGGAATACCCCCCCGGTCGCGGACCGCGGGGACCGCCGGCCGGCGGAGGAGACGAGGGACCAGGACGACGGGGCGGGCGAGGATTGGGCATGATCGGTGGAGCGTGGCCGCTCGCGTGCGCCATCGTCGGCGCCCGGAACGGGAAGAACTCGCCGAAACTCCGGCGAGTTCTTGAAATGGATGCGGTGGACGTCGAACGCGGCCAGTGCGGCGCGTCAGTTCTTGAGCTTCTTCTCTTCCTCGGCCTCGTCCTCACCCTCCTTCATCCCCTTCTTGAACGAGGAGAACGAGGCCCCCAGGTTCTTCATGGCGTCCGGGAGACGGGCTCCAAACAGGACGATGAAGACGACAATCAGGATCAGCCACGCGGTCGGCTGCATCAGGTAGGCGAGCGTCATCGGACGTCTCCGGGTGTCGGGCCGCGGAGGGACCAGACGGAGTGCGGATTCTCAGCGAATGAACATCTCGCTGTCGGCTTCCATCTTACGCGGCCCCGTCGCCGTTCGAAAGTGGCGGAATTCGGAAGGGGATCTGATCGGGGGCCGCGTTCCGAAAGAGCGTTTTCCACAGAGTTTTCCGGTCGCAGCCGATTTCCGGAACTCACCGGCGGACCGGGGCGTCTCTTGCGCCGGAGCGTTTTCGCGTCGTCTGTGAGGCCATCATGAAACGTCTCGTCTGGGCTTTGGTTGCGGTGCTGTTCGTGGCCGTGTTCCCCCCCGCCGTCTGGAGCCAGGGGGTGCTCGTCATCATCGAGCCGGGACGACCGGTTCCCCTCCCCCGCCCGCGTCCGGTTCCCCCTCCGGCTCCGGTCGAGCAGACGTACCGGGTCAAGGAGGTGACCGTGGACGCCCGGATCGTCGACCAGGCGGCCCGGGTCCAGGTGTCGCAGACCTTTCAGAACAGCGGCTCGCGGCAGATCGAGGCCCAGTTCGTCTTTCCCATCCCTTACGACGCGGCGATCGACTCCCTGACGCTCCTGGTCGACGGCAAGGAACTCCCCGGAAAACTGCTCCCCGCCGCAGAGGCCAAGGCCAGATACGAGGCGATCGTCCGCTCCAGCCGCGATCCCGCCCTGCTGCAGTGGATCGGTTCGGGAATGTTCCAGACGAACGTCTTCCCCATCCCGCCGGGGGCGGAACGCAAGGTGACGCTCAGCTACAGCCAGCTCCTGCGGCGCGAGAAGCACCTCACCGACTTTCTGTTCCCGCTGAGCACGGCCCGCTTCTCTTCCCAGGCGGTCGAAAAGGTCTCCGTTCAGATCGGCATCGAATCCGCCACCCCCCTCAAGAGCATCTACAGCCCGACGCACGGGATCGACATCAAGCGGGCCGACGATACCCACGCCCGCGTCACCTACGAACGCTCCAACGATATCCCGAGCTCCGACTTCCGCCTCCTGTTCGACGTTCAGCCCGGCAAGCTGGGGGCCTCGGTCGTCTCCTACCGCCCGACCGACGAAGACGGGTATTTCCTGCTGCTCGCCAGCCCGGATCTGTCGAGGAACATGGTCCGGATTCCCAAGACCGTGATCTTCGTCGTCGACAAGTCGGGGAGCATGACCGGGAAGAAGATCGAACAGGCCAAGGCGGCGCTCAAATTCGTGCTGAACAACCTTCACGAGGAAGACCTGTTCAACATCGTCGCCTACGACTCCGCGGTCGAAGCCTTCCGGCCCGAGCTCGAACGCTACACCGACGAAACCCGGAAGGCGGCTGAAGGATACGTCCAGAACCTGTTCGCCGGCGGCGGGACGAACATCCACGGGGCGACCACGACCGCGCTGGCGATGCTCAAAGACGAGGGCCGTCCGAGCTACGTGATCTTCTTGACCGACGGCCTGCCGACGGTCGGCGAACAGAACGAATCCAAGATCGTGCTGGCGACGAAAGAGGCCAACAAGGTCCACGCCCGGATGCTGAACTTCGGTGTCGGCTACGACGTCAACAGCCGGCTGCTCGACCGGCTCTCACGGGAGAACTTCGGCGCGAGCGAGTATGTCCGTCCCGACGAAGACATCGAGGCCCACGTCAGCGCCGTCTACGGCCGGATCTCGGCTCCCGTTCTCACCAACGTGGACGTCAACTTCGAGTTCGACAGCGCGAAGACGGAAGAGGGAGGCCCCGTCAACCGGATGTATCCCAAGAAGGTCTTCGACGTCTTTGCGGGAGAGCAGGTGGTCATCGTCGGGCGCTACCGCAAGTCCGGAGCGGCCAAGATCCGCATCGGGGGGAACGTCGGACGGGAGGGAGTGAACTTCGACTTCCCGGCGGAGTTCGCGGAGAAGAGCGCCAGCGCCACCTTCGCCTTCGTCGAGAAACTGTGGGCGATGCGGCGGATCGGTGAGATCATCGATGAGATCGACCTGCATGGAAAGAACGACGAGCTCGTGAAGGAACTCGTCGCGCTCTCCACGAAGCACGGCATCCTGACCCCCTACACGTCGTTTCTCGCTGATGAAACCGTCCGTCCGGGTGAGCTGGCTGCCTTGACCGACAACTTCCAACGGGCTGGCGACAACCTCAAAAAGTTGGAGGCGGCGGAAGGGATCTCGGGGGTGGCACAACGGGCTGACAAAGCCGCGCTGCAGAACGCCGGCAACTACGGCGGAGTGCAGAAGAGCGTGATACGGAAGTCCGGGGCGACGCCGGCCCCCGCCGCTTCGGCCCCGTCCTACATCGACGAGAAGACGAATCGAGAGGTCACAACCGACCTGGTGCGGCAGTCCGGGCAGCAGACCCTTTACCGCCGCGGCAAGGTTCTGATGACTCCGAGGACGGCGGACCTCGATCTTGCGAAGGACAAGTCGAAGATCCAGGAGATCGCCCGCTACTCCGAGGCTTACTTCAAGCTGGTGGCGGACAACTCCGCCGCGGACAACGAGATGCTGAGCGCCCAGCACGATGACGAAGAGTTGCTGGTCGAACTTCGCGGGCAGGTCTATCTCATCAAGTGACCCGGACGCGAGAACGGCATCGACGTTCACCGTGACCGAGACTCCGATGTCGACGCCCCGCGGAGCGGCGGTGCGGCACATCGGAGTCTTGGCTTTTTCGTTGGCCGTTGCCGCGAGCGGGCGTCTCAGAACGCCGGCGTCCGGATCGTCCGGTCTGTCCGCGGGGCGGCGCTGATCTGGCCCGAGGGGGCGCCGCCGAAGAGCGACTTGAGAGCGTCGATTGGCGACCCGATTTCCGGATTGGGAACCGCCCGTTGCTGAACAGTCGGCGGGATCGTCGAACTGATCGGAGTCGCTCGGGGCAGCGGCGCCGGCTCGCCCAGGAGCGTGCGGGGATTCTCGTACTGGACCCGTGCCGGAGCCGCGGTCTCCGGAAGACTGCTCGACGCGGGATTGGCGGGCTGCGACGGGATGGTCGACGTGACTTCCGTCGGGCTCACGCGGGCCGGAGGCTTGGCCGTCGTGAATGACTGCTCTGGACTCGCGGCGGGGTCGGTCGACTGCCCGAGCCGCGCGGGCGACTGCGTCGCGGCAATCGGATCGCTCGTCGTCGGAGCCATCGAGCCCTCATCCGTCCGCCGCGTCTGCGAGGGAATCGTCGAAGGTGTCGGCGCCGGCTCTTCCGACTCGAACTTGATCGGCGGGAGGGAGTCGATGAAGTCGGTGAAACCCTCTTCGGTCTTGCTCTTGATCCCTGACGCATAGTCCTGCGTGGACCAGCTGGGAGCGCCCGATTCGGTCGGCGTTCCGAGGGCCCGGTTGAGCGCCCCCTTCGCGATCAGGTCCCCCTTCCCTCCCTGGACGAGCGCGGCGGTGACGTCCGGATACCGCTCCCACATTGCGGGGCTCCAGTTGCGGACATCGACGTAGATGCTCCGCAGCGGCGGACGGACCGTGCGGGCGACGACGACCGGACCTTCCGGCCCGTGGACGACGTGGTAATTCATCGCGAAGTACCCGGCCCCGAGGCCGACGCAGGTCCCGAAGAGAAACGTGCGAATCCCGAACATGATCAGGCTCCAACAGCAGGACGGGTGAACGAACTCACCGGTCACCGTGCTGGAACCCTATCACTCGCCCTCCGGCCAGAAGAGTTTTCCCGGCGGCACCCACGGGGAATCGGTGGCTTCGGGGAGCGCTCGAAGCCATCCTGGGCAGGATCGACGAAGTCACCGGAGGCGGCACACTTTGCCCCATCCGACTCACCGCGCGTCGCTGGAGGCGGCCGTCGATACGACCGACAAGGTCGCTGGCTCTCGGGCCGCGATCGTGCCGGTCGAGGCGCGGATGGAGACTCAGCCCAGCCGCTTCGTCCACGCCGCGAGCTGCTCCTTCACCGGCCCCAGTCCCCCGGACCCGTAGCTCTGGAGCATCCGGACGACGTTACGTGCGCCGAGCGACTCGTACACGTCGTTCTCGATCAGCGGGTTCGCCGCCTGAAACTCGGCGAGAGAAAGATCCGCCAGCCGCTTCTTCGCCGCTTCGCAGTCCGCCACGAGCTTCCCGACGATCTCATGCCCGCTCCGCATCGGGACTCCCTTGCGGATCAGGTACTCCATGAGGGTCGTCGCGTCGAGGAAGCCGTCCTCCAGGCGGGCGTTGATGACGTCCCGCTTCAGGACCGCCTGCTCGACGACCGGGGCCGCGAGGTCGAGGCACGCCGCCACGGTGTCGTAGGCGGTGAACATCGCCAGCTTGTCTTCCTGGAGGTCCCGGTTGTAGGCCAGCGGGAGCCCCTTGATGAGGACGAAGAGCTGCTGGACCGCCCCGATGACGCGGGCCGATTTCCCCCGCGTCAGCTCCAGGACGTCCGGGTTCTTCTTCTGCGGCATGATTGACGAGCCGGTCGTGAAGGCGTCCGGCAGGTGCAGGATCCCGAACTCCGTCGTGCACCACAGGATCCACTCTTCCGCCCAGGTCGAGAGGTGCGCGGCGATCAGGCCCAGCGCGCTCGTGAACTCGACGAGGTAGTCCCGGTCGCTCGAGATATCGAGGCTATTGGCCGCGACACCGTCGAAGCCAAGGTACTGCGCCGTCTTGTGCCGGTTGATCGGCAGCGAGGTCCCGGCGAGGGCCGCCGCCCCGAGAGGCGAGACGTTGACGCGTTTCCGGCAGTCGGCGAGGCGGTCACGGTCCCGCTGGAACTTCTCGGCGTAGCAGAGCCAGTAGTGCGTGGCGCAGACCGGCTGGGCCCGCTGGAGATGGGTGTAGGCGGGAAGGACGACGTCGAGGTCCCGCTCGCCGCGGGAAACGAAGGCCCGCTGGACCGTTTCGAGAAGCTGATCAAGGTGGTCGATCGCGTCGCGGACGTAGAGCTTGATGTCGGTCGAGACCTGGTCGTTGCGGCTTCGTCCGGTGTGGAGTTTTCGGCCCGTGTCTCCGAGTCGGCGGATGAGCTCCGACTCGATGTGCATGTGGATGTCTTCGAGCTCGGTCCGCCACGGCATTTCGCCGCGGTGGATGACCTGCCGGATCTCTTCGAGCGTGGAGACGATCTGGTCGCGCTCGGTCGCGGTCAGGAGGCCGACGTCGGCCAGCATGCGGGCGTGGGCCTGGGATCCGGTGATATCGACGTCGGCGAGGCGGGCGTCGAAGCTGATGGATTCGGTGAAGGCTTCGACACGTTTGTCGGTCGGCTGGGAGAATCGGCCTCCCCAGGCTTTGTGGGACACGGATGACCTCGGCAACGCTGAATGCGGTTTCAGGAGGGAGGTATCGGAGATGGGCCGTCAAGTATCAAGGGAGTGTGCCAGTGGACCGGGTCCAGGGCGGATGCCCTGGTGGCGTGCAGGGGCCACCCCCTGCCCGCCGGAGGCTTGTCTCGTCGGACACTGTTGGAAGGAGTGCGTGTCCAGGCGCGGACGACGTGTCGGATGCCCCCTTCACCAACCCGCGGGGATTGCAAAGCGAGCGGGGTGGTGTGAGGGAGTCCTCAACGCCGGTACCACAAAACGGACATCCGTTGTGCCCCACGGTTCCTCATCGAATTGCCTCCGGCGGCAAGGGGGCGTGGCCCCCTTGACCCCAGCCTGCCGTGGCACGTTGGCTTTGAGCTATGCGAGCCGCGCCGGCATGGACGTCGGCCATCTCCTACCCCCGCTTCAGAATCTCCTTCACGATCCGCCCAGTATTCCCCGCCAGCAGCGTCTCCGGCCCCGTCGGCCGCGTGAACGCCAGATCGTCGGTCCCAAAACCAAACAGGTGCAGCAGCGTCGCGTGGTAATCGAAATGGTTCACCACATCCTGAACCGCCTTGTGACCAAACTCGTCGGTCGCGCCGTGAATGTGCCCCTCCTTCACGCCCCCCCCGGCCAGCCACATGCTGAAACCATAGGTGTTGTGGTCGCGGCCGATGTTCTTTTCGTTCTGGATCACCGGCAGCCGACCCATCTCGCCTCCCCAGTGAACGAGTGTCGAATCGAGCAGCCCCCGCTGCTTGAGATCCTTCACGAGCGCCGCGCTCGGCTTGTCGGTCTTCTTGCAGGCCGCCGGAAGCGACTTGAGGATTCCGCCGTGGTGGTCCCACTGCTGCGTCGACGTGAAGATCTGAATGTACCGCACCCCCCGTTCGATCAGCCGCCGGGCGATCAGGCACCGCGTCCCATAGTCCCGGGTCGCGTCCTCATCGAGCCCGTACATCTTGTGCGTCGACTCGGTCTCCTTCGAGATATCGAGCGCCTCCTTGGCAGCGGACTGCATCCGGGCCGCGAGCTCGTAGCTCGCGATCCGGGCCTGAAGATCGCTTTCGCCAGGATGCGCCGCGGCGTGCTGGCGGTTCATGCTGCCGAGGAAGTTCAGAAACTGGTCCTGCGGCGCTCCGGCCAGGTGCGGCGGCGGATTGAGGTTCAGAATCCGCGGCTCCTTCGGCCGGACGACTGTCCCCTGGTAGAGCGAGGGCAGCCAGCCGTTCGACCACATATCGGTCCCCAGCACCGGCAGCCCGCCGGGATCGGAGAGGACGACATACGCGGGAAGGTTCTGCGTCTCGCAGCCGAGGCCGTAGGTCAGCCACGATCCCAGCGACGGCCGGCCCACCGTGATCCGGCCGGTATTGAGGGCGTAGAGCGACTGACCGTGGTTGTTGACCCCGGTCTGCATCGAGCGGATCAGGGTGATGTCGTCGCAGGTGTCGGACAGACACGGGAGGAGTTCGCTCAGTTCCATCCCGCACTCGCCGCGGGGTTCGAACTTCCAGGGGCAGCCGTAGAGTTTGGCGCTCGACTCGGCCGCGTTGTCGTACTTGATGTCCCCGTCGAACTTCGTCATGTGACGTTTGTTGATCTCCGGCTTGGGATCAAACATGTCGATATGACTCGGCCCCCCCTGCATGAACAGGGAGATCATCGCCGTCGCCTGCGGAGCCTTCGGCGTCGCTTTGAGCAGGAGATCGAAGGTCGGCTTCTCGAGGGCCGGTTTCGGCTTAGGCGGCGCGGCGAGCAGCCCGTCCTGGCGGAGAAGCGAGGCGATCGCCAGTCCGGCGAGTCCGAAGCCCTGACCGGCGAGGAAGTGCCGGCGGGAGAGGCAGGAGGAGTTGCGTGCGGGCATGGCAGTCTGGGGCGATGTGCGTGAGCGGGACGAGGACGTGACGGACCGGCCGAACCGGGCGGGGGTCAGTCGACGTACAGGAACCGGTTCGAACAGAGGAGCGACTGGCAGAAGAGCGCGAGGGCCTGCGTCGGTGCCGGCAGGGCGTTCTTGGCCGGATTGGGATGCGCTGCGAAGTGGACCCGCTGCGCTTCGACGAATGCGGAACCATCGGAGACGACCTCCGTCGCCGGCGCCTCTCCGAAGGCGAGCTCCCAGGCGTGCCGAACCTGGGCAGCCACATCGTCCCCGGCGGTACTCTGGACGCGCTGGGCGAACGCCTCGGACTGCTTCAGGATGAAGTCGCTGTTCATCAGCAGGAGCGACTGCGGCGCGGCGGTGGAGACGTTCCGGACCTCGCAGTTGGGAGCGGTCGACGCGACGTCGAACGGCTCCAGCATCCCCAGCGGCATCGAACGGCGGACCTGGACATAGATGCTGCGACGGGTTGCCGTGTCTCCGGCGCCGTTGGCCTTACCGATCAGGATCCCGTTCCCGTCCCGCTCACCGTCGCCGACGATGATCTGTCCGACGTCGTCCGGAAGGACCGTCGAGGCGGGGCCGAGCATCCGGTCGCTGCGCGTGCCGGCGATGTCGAGAATCGAGTCCCGGATGACTTCCGTCTCCAGCCGCCGCAGCGGCATCCGGCCGAGGAGGAGGTTGTCCTGATCGACACGGTCGAGTTCCGCTGTGCGGGCGGACGACTGGCGGAAGGCGGTCGAGTTCAGGATCAGCCGGTGCAGGTGCTTGACGCTCCATCCGTTCTGGACGAACTCGTCCGCGAGCCAGTCGAGAAGCTCGGGGTGGGTTGGCCGGGCGCCGAGGATGCCGAAGTCACCGGCGCTCGCCACGATTCCGCGGCCGAAGTGGTTCATCCAGATCCGGTTGACGAGGACCCGAGCGACGAGCGGATGCTTGCCGCTTGTGAGCGACTTCGCGAAGGCGAGCCGCCGGCCGGTCGTCGGAATCGCCGGATTGTCCGGGGCGATCGCGGCCACGAGATCCCCGAGGACGCTCAGCTCGCCGGGAGTGACGTCCTGCCGCGGCTGATTGAAGTCGCCGCGGGAGAAGAGCTTCGTCGGAGGAACCTTGCCCGGGACTTCGGTGAGGCACGCCACCATCTGATCGGCGGGCCGCTGGGCCTTCGTCTCGGCGGTCAGCTTGTCGAACTTGTCGTTGTGGTCTTTGACTCGCTTCGGCTCGTATAGGTAGGCGCTCCCCCGCGAGACGTTGAGGCTCGGAAAATCCTTGAGGATCTGGGCGAGCTGCGGCGGCCGGTCCTTCTCAGGAAGGTCACGGGCGTAGGCCGCTTCGGAGGCGAGCTCCCCGTCGAGCTTGGCGAGTTCCTTCTGCAGGATGTCCTGGACGATGTCGTCCAGGGCTTCGCCGCGTTGCGTCGAGATCGCGCGGATCTCCTTGTCGACATCGGCCGCCTTCTGGACCTCCGCGGGCTGCCACAGGCTGACGAGCCGCCCGTTGGGGACTCGCCAGTTTTTCCAGTCGAGGGCGGGCTCGAAGATCGCCCGGAAGCGGTAGTAGTCGACGTGCGAGATCGCGTCGTACCGATGGTCGTGGCATTGGGCACAGCCGACCGTCATCCCCAGGACCGACGATGAGACGATCTTGATCGTGTCGGCCACGACGTCATTGCGGGCCGTGTTGGCGTCCGCGCCGCCGGCGGTCCCATCGGGAGCCATCCGCAGGAAGCCGGTCGCCGCCAGGAGATCCGCCTGGTCCGGCGCGAGGTTCTGATATGGGGGCGTCAGGAGTTCGTCTCCCGCGAGCTGTTCGACCAGGAACCGGTCGAACGGCTTGTCGTCGTTGAAGGCGCGGATGACGTAGTCCCGGTAGCGGAAGGCCCAGGGGCGGACATTGTCCACCTCGGTGTATCCATCGCTGTCGGCGTAGCCGGCGACGTCGAGCCAGTGCCGGCCCCAACGCTCGCCGTAGGCGGGGTTCTCCAGCAGCCGATCGACGAGACGCTCGTAGGCGAGCGGAGCCGTGTCCTGGACGAACGCCTCGGTCTCTTGCGGCGTCGGCGGCAGCCCGGTCAGATCGAACGACAGCCGGCGGATCAGGACTCGCCGATCCGCATCCGGTGAAAGCGACACCCCCTTCTCTTCCAGCGACTTCAGCAGGAAGGCGTCGATCGGCGTCCGGACCTGCTCGGTTTCCTTCACGGCCGGAACAGCGGGTCGCCGCACGGGCTGAAAGGCCCAATAGCCCTTCTCTTCCTCGGTCCACGGCGAATCGACGTTGATGGTCTCTGGTTCCGGGCGGAGCGTCTGGGCTCCGTCGCGGATCCACTGCTTGAGGAGGGCCAGTTCTTCCGGGGAGACTTTCTTGTCCCCTGGCGGCATGTCGCCCGACTCGATCCGCTGGATGAGGAGGCTGGCTTCGGGCTGGTTCGGGACGATCGCCGGGCCGGACTCTCCTCCCTTGGACAGGAACCGGACGAGCCGCAGGTCGAGGCCCCCTTCGGGCTTCTCTTCCTCGCCGTGGCAATGCCAGCAGTGGGTTTTCAGGAGGCCGCGGACATGGGACTCAAAGCGGAGCGGTGCATCGCCGGCGTTAGCGGTTCCGTTCCAGAGGAACAGGCACGCCACGCAGAAGCAGCGAAGGGGATTCAGCACGTGGCGACTCGAGGGCGGGCGGAGGGAAGAGTTGTGAGCGCGCAGGTGGGATAAACCGGAGTTTATTCATTCGGTCGGCCGAGGAGAAGCGTTTCCTGAGGGGAGATCCGGAGCAGGATGGAATTGAGCCGAACTTTCGTGGAATGGTTCGAATCGCGCAGTGGGAGGCTGCATCTTCGCTGATAGCGCAACTCAACCGGGTCCAGGGGGACCCTGGTCAGGGGGTGCAGGGGGCAGAATGCCCTTTGCCCGCCGGAGGCTGTCTCGTCGAGAGATGTCTGAAGGAGGGCGTGTTCAAGCGCGGACACGGTGCCGTATGCCCCCCTCGCCACCCCGCGGAGACTGCAAACCCAGCGGTGTGTTGTGAGGGAGTCCTCAACGCTGGTACCACAAGACGGCCGTCCGTTGTGTCCCACGGTTCCTCATGGAAGTGCCTCCGGCGGCAAGGGGGCGAGGCCCCCTTGACCCCAGCGGCCGTCGCATGTTGGGTTTGAGCTATCGAGCTCGGCCGGCAAGGACGTGCTTCGAGAGACCGACACATGTTGCGTTCGCCGCTGGCCCTCATCCGACGACGTGGCGGTCGAGCTCTCGCACGTGAACCAGGCGGCTACGTTGGAGCATCCGCCGACGCTTCAAGCGCCTCGCGGTGACGACGGATGATGTCCGCCGCCTCCTCGGCAACCGATCGGAACTCCTTCTTCTTCCGCGGCGGAGCCGGCGGAGGACCTGAGCTGGGAGCGGGGGCCGCGAGTCTCAGGCCGGAGCTGTCGCTGCTCGGCGTCGAGCCGGAGACGATCGTCGTGTCGGAGCTGAGCAGCGCCCCCTCTTCCGCGAGCCAGCTGGCAATATCGTCGTCGGAGAGCTTGGGGTCGTTGGCCTTCTTGGCGGCCGGCCGCGCTCCCATCGGAGCCTTACGGCCATCGCCCCCGCTCAACTCGAACGTCAGCGGACCGACCGACAGCGTTCCGCCCGGCCGCAACAGGACTTCTCCCTGGATCGGAACGCCATCCACGAACGTGCCGTTGCGGCTTCCAAGGTCCCGGACCAGCACTCCGTCTTCGACGGGGATCAGGAGGGCGTGCTGGCGGCTGACATCCGACGAGGCAATCTTGATGCGGCAGTCCTCGTCGCGGCCGACGACGACCTGCGCCTCCGCCAGCTTGAGCTTCTTACCCTTGTGCTTTCCGGTCTGAATGATGAGGAGGTGCATGCTGACGCCCAACGGTTTCGAAGAGCCTGGCTGCCCGCCCACCGGTCAGAGTACCGACCGGAGCGAAGGAGAGCGAGATTGAGTTCGGAAAACTGGCCGGCTGATGCCAGGGCCGACTCAGAACCCGGCGAGGTCGGTCGCTCGGCGGACCCGGCTGACCGCCAGGATGAAAGCGGCGGTCCGCAGCGAGACCTTCCGCATCGCCGCCTCCGACCAGACCGACTCGAACGCCAGGGTCATCTGCTTTTCCAGCTTCTCGCGGATCTCCGGGAGGTCCCAGCGGTAGTGCTGGAGGTTTTGCACCCACTCGAAGTAGCTCACCGTCACCCCTCCCGCGTTCGCCAGGATGTCCGGGACGACCACAACGTCCCGTCTTCTGAGGATCTCATCCGCTTCCGGGAGCGTCGGACTGTTGGCCGCCTCGATGACGTACTTGGCGCGGATGTCCCCCGCGTTTTCCCGGGTGATGACGCCACCGAGCGCCGCGGGGATGAGGACCTCGGCGTCGGCGGCGAGGACCTCTTCATTGGTCACCGGCGATCCCCCGCCGAATCCCTTGACTCCCTGTCCCGTACCGGCGTATTTCAGCAGCGCCGGGATGTCGAGGCCGCCGTGGTTGTGGATCCCTCCCGTCGCGTCGGAGATGGCGATGATCTTCGCCCCCGCTTCGTGCAGGAACCGGGCGGTGTAGCTGCCGACGTTCCCGAACCCCTGCAGGGCGATCGTCACGCCGCGCACGTCCTTCCCAAGTTTGCGGAGGAGCGCCTGCGTGATGACCGAGACGCCCCGGCCGGTCGCTTCCTCGCGCCCTTCGGACCCGTGCAGCTCCAGCGGCTTGCCGGTCACGCAGGCAGGGCTGTGGCCGTGGTACTTTTCGTACTGGTTCGTCATCCAGGCCATGACCTGCGCGTTCGTTCCCATATCGGGAGCGGGGATGTCGCTGTGCGGGCCGATCACATCGTGGATCTGATCGACGAACTTGCGGGTCAGGAGCTCCAGCTCGTGCTTCGTGAGGGTCTTGGGATCGACGCTGATCCCCCCCTTCGCCCCGCCGTAGGGAAGGTCGACGACCGCGGTCTTCCAGGTCATCAGCGAGGCGAGCTCGAGAACTTCATCGGCGTCGACGTGGGGGTGGTACCGCATCCCCCCTTTCATGGGGCCGCGGGCGTTGTCGTGCTGGACGCGGTAGCCCAGGAACGTCGCGGTCTCGCCGCTCTCCATGCGGATGGCGACCTGGACTTTGACTTCCCGGAGCGGCGTCAGCAGCAGCTTGCGGTCCGCCGGCGAGAGTCCGATCAGTGTGGCGGCTTCGTCGAAGTACCGGGCGGAGGGGAGCTGTCCCATGAGGTGGTTCCGAGCACAAAGAAGAGAGTCAGGGAGTTGGAATGGTAGTTCGCTACGGAATGCGTGGGGAGAGCGATTCCGCGGCGCCGGGCCTGGCGAATGCCCCCAGGCCGCGACCCTCCGGTGGACCGGCGCTCTCGATTCTCCCCCGCAAGATTGAACATTCCGCATGAGACTGCATGATGCCGGACGAACTCGTTCGCTTTGCGTCCCGATCCCATTGGCAAGGACTCTCTCATGCGCTCTCTGTTCGTTCTTCTCGCACTGCTCGCCGCGCCGGGTCTCGCGCGGGGCGTCGGCCCCGAACCGCTTCTGCTCTGGCCGGACGGCGCACCGGGCGCCGTCGGCACGGAGACGAGCGACAAGCCGAGCATCCGGGTCTATCCCCCGGCCCCCGAGAAGAACACCGGGGCGGCGGTCGTGATCTGTCCCGGCGGCGGATACGCCGTTCTGGCCTACGACCACGAGGGACACCAGCTCGCCGAGTGGTATCGGGACATCGGCGTGACCGGCATCGTCCTGCAGTACCGGCTCGCCCCCCGCTACCGCCACCCTGCCCCGCTGCAGGACGTCCAGCGGGCCATCCGCACGGTGCGGTCCAAGGCGGCCGAGTGGAAGGTCGATCCGGACCGCGTCGGCGTGATGGGCTTCTCGGCCGGCGGGCACCTCGCCTCGACCGTTTCGACGCATTACGACCTCGGGAAGGCCGACAGTCAGGACCCGATCGACCGGCTGAGCTGCCGCCCGAGCTTCACCGTCCTCGGCTACCCGGTCGTCAGCCTGTCGGCGGAGTACTCACACAAGGGATCGGGCAAGAACCTGTTCGGCGACAAGGCGACCGATGAGCAGCTGAAGGAGCTCTCGAACGACCTGCACGTCACGAAGGAGACCCCGCGGGCCTTCCTGTTCCACACGAGCGAGGACCGGGGTGTTCCGGCGGAGAACAGCGTGGCCTACTACTCGGCCCTTCTGAAGAACGGCGTCCCGGCCGAACTCCACATCTATCAGTGGGGACCGCACGGTGTCGGCATGGCGCCCGGAGAGCCGGAGGTCGAGACGTGGATGAACCAGCTGCATGGCTGGCTCCGCTCGAGCGGCCTGCTCTCGACGAAGAAGCGGGCGCACGTGAAGGGGATGATCACCGTCCAGGGGAAGCCGCTCCGCTGGGGGACGATTACCCTGACGCCGAAGGAAGATGAGAACGCGCCGGCCGGATGGGCGATGGTCCGGGACGGCAAGTTCGACATTCCTGCGGTCCGCGGCGCGGCGGTCGGTGTTTCGCAGGTGACGATTCGCGACCTGGGGGCGGTTGAGCCGCACCCGACGATCGAGAACATCAAGGAAATCAGCCCTCCGAAGGGGGCGTTGGTTGCCGAGGTGAAGGAAGGGGACAACACCTTCGACTTCAATCTGCAGAACTAGAAGTCCGATGTGCGGTGTCGGGCCCGCCGCCGCCCGTTTCGGGGTGGCGGTCGGCTCGAACCGCGTTCTTGCCGGCACGACTCTGCTCGCTCAAACCCAATGTGCCACGGCAGCTTGGGGTCAAGGGGGCCACGCCCCCTTGCCGCCGGAGGCACTTCCATGAGGAACCGTGGGACACAACGGGCGTCCACTTTGTGGAAACAGCTATGAGCACGCCTTCACACCACGTAGCTGGCTTTGCAATCGCCGCTGGTTGGTGAGGGGGCATACGACACCGTATCCGCGCTTGGACACTCACTCCTTCAGACATCTCTCGACGAGAGGGCCTCCGGCGGGCAAGAGGGCGTTGCCCCCTTGCATCCCCCACCAGGGGTTCCCCCTGGACCCCGGTTGACTGGCGATGCTGGTTGCGCCCTGCCTCCCTGCTCCCCGCGCCTCCATCGTTCACAAACGACCGCGCAATCCTCAGTCCTCACCAATAGAAAAACGGAAGGCGACCGGACATTCCAGCCGCCTCCCGTCTTGAGGAGGCAAGTCTAGGAGGAGCGGAGTGTTGCCCCGCTCCTCTCTCTTCGCTGTGATCAGCTGCCGCTCAAAGAGCGGCAGCGATCACTGACAACTGACAACTGACAACCAACAACTCGCTCAATATCCCGGGTTGCCGACGGCGGCCAGGAACTCGCGAGCGAGATCCCGGCGGATCCCCTGCTGAGCATCGTACCGGCTCAGCCAGTACTGCAGTTCCTCGTTCGTCGGCTGACGGCCGATCAGCATCTGGTGCAGATTGACGATGTACTGCACCTTGTCCCGGTCCGCCTGATTCCACACCAGCGGCATGCCGAGGATGTCCGCCTGGACGTCCTGCATCGTCAGGCCACGGTCGAACTGGCTCTGGTAGACGAGGAGCTCCTGGGCGCTCGGATCGCGCTTGAGGTACTCCCGGAACCACGCGACGACCCGCTCGATCTGCTGATCGCGCGAGGCATACGGATTGCCAACGCCGTTGTAGGCCGTGACGCGATCGAGAACGAGCGAAAGCTGGTTCGACGAGCCAGGGGCCAGGACCTGGACCGGCTGCTGCATCATGTACATAGTCTGCCCGCCGGTGACGATGCTCGCCGTCAGGACGTACGTCCGGCGGGAGTCGACCAGCTGCGGATCGAAGTCGATCTCGAACGGGACCGGGTACTGGTTCTGCGTCGTCACGATCCGCCGGGTGTTCAGCGTCACCATCGGGGCACCGGGCCGGACGATCTCTTTGAGCTCGACGAGAGCGATCGAGTTCGCCGGCAGGCGGTAGTTGTCCCGATAGGTGATCTGGCCGGTGATCCGCGACAGCCGCGAGTCGAGCTGGACCGGCAGGTTGACCAGCATCCGGTTGCGGCGGTCCATGACGAGCATGTTGACCCAGCCGTTGCGATCGGCGAGCCGCTCGAACTCGGAACTCGTGTCATAGAGCGTGCCGTTGACGTAACCGACCTGGAATCCGTTGACGGAGATGATCACGTCTTCCGGCTCGAGACCGGCCCGGGCGGCGGAGCCACCCTGGACGACCTGAACGATGCGGACGCCCGTGTCGGTGTCCTTGGAGTACACGCCCAGCCGCCACCGCGGCTGCTGCGTTCCCCCGGAAACGATCGACGGGTTGATCCGCGACGGATCCGGCACCGGCACGTTGACCGTTCCGGGGACGGCGATCCGGCTCCGGTCGATCGACGGCTGGAAGTCAAACCCGCCGGGATACGACAGCGACGGCGTGACGGCGCCCGGAATGTTGTTCAGGGCCGGGTTGTAGTACGTACCCGACGTCGAGGTCGGGATGATCGACTGGTACTGGCTCGAAGCAGGGCGCTGGGGGTCGACGGCCAGCGCGGTTCCCGCGCTCAAGGCCAGGACCGCGGCACCCCAAACGGACGGTTTCATGAAAGACTCCTTCCGATGTGTTTCTTATCGCGAACGCCGGGCGTCCGGCCAGGCGTTCGAATGAATGATGGGAGAAAGACGGGAGCAGCGGATTACTCGACGGCCTTGAGGTCCACCGAGTCGAGAGCGATCTGAGCCGGCTTCGAGGAGACCGGGGTGAAACCGGCCTTCACGACGTCTTCCTGGCCCATCCGGCTGAAGACGTACTTGATGAACTCCCCTTCCAGCGGGCTGAGCTTGGTCTTCGGAGCGTGGTTGACCACGAGCTGCAGCGGGCGGACGAGCGGGTAGGAACCGGTCGCGCTCGGCAGGCAGTCGATCGGGAAGTATTCCCCCCCTTCCTGTGTCGCGATCGGCACCGCCTTGGTCCCCGGGTACTCGTAGGTCGCGCCGGCAAAGCCGACGGCGCTCGGGCTCTTGGCGATGTTCTTGACCATCTCCAGGTTGTCTTCCTGGCGGAGGCAACCCTTGTGGAACTCCCCACCCATCAGGACCACTTCCTGGAAGAAGATCTGCGAGCCCGTGGTCGGGCTGCGGACGAAGCAGGAGATCGGCTGGGCGGCCATCGGGCCGCTGATGCCGAGGTCGCCCCAGGTCTGGGCCTGCTTCTTGGCTCCCCGCTTGAGCGTGGAGGAGAAGATGGCGTCGAGCTGGGCGACGGTCAGACCCTGGATCGGGTTGTCGATATGGACGTAGATCGCCTGCCGCTCGAGGCAGGAGACGAGCATGTGGGGCGGATAGCCCTTCTTGTCCGTGAATTCCTTGATTTCTTCAGCGAGCACTTCGCGGCTGAGGAGGCCGAAGTGGGCTTCCCCGTCGCGGACGGAGTTGACGGCGTTGATCGAGCCCTTGACCACGACCTCGACGGTCACGTCCGGATGGAACCGCTCGAAGCTGTCCTTCCAGACGGCGGCGACGCCGGACATCGTTTCCGAGCCGATGAGCTTGAGCCGACCCTTGATCGGTTCCAGACCGGGACGGTAGGGCCCGAGCTGGGGGTCCAGCGCGGCCTGGGCCATGACGGGGGCTGCGGACGCGAAGAACGTGCACAGCACGGCCAGAGCAGCAAACAGTTTTGCTCCGTGCTTCAACATGAAGAAACCTCCTCCCTGGGTCTGAAACGGGACCGGTCCATCGGCAACCGGCCTGAGACTCGACACGGCCTCGATGGAGATTCCCTCAACGGGAAAGCCAACCGGGGCGGGGGCATGGTGTTCCTGATCGCCCCCCAAACAATGGCGTGCAGAAGCCTGCGAGCGCGGGACTATAGGGAATCGGCGGAATCTGCCTCAAGACGAGTTTTCAGTCAGCTTGGGAAAAGCTCGTCTTGGCGCCGCTTTCAACGTGCCCACGTCACGCGGGCTGCGGCTCCAGGACCGCGTGACCCCCGCGGACGAGCCGCCGCGTCATGAGCGTTTCGAAGATCAGCAGCGCGAGAAGGCTCAGGAGCAGGAGCCACCACATCTCGTTCCGCGAAGTCCGGTCGACCGCCTTGGCCGAGAGGTCCGCGGGCTTGGCGGCGAACTGCACGCGGCCGTCCTTCCCCAGGAACTCGCGATCCGTCGCCGCCAGGCCGGTCAGGTCCGACTCCGCCCGGTCGCTGTGGACGACGAACACTTCCTCGGCTGCGTTCGGTCCTTCGGGATGGAGCCGGTAGACGCCGGGCAAGGTGGTCGCCGGAGATCGGGCGACCCGCTCAGGCCCCTTGCCGACGACCTCGACGGAGAGCGGCTTTCCGTCCGGCCCGTCGATGGCGAGCTGGTCGGGCCAGTCCGCCGGGATCGGCGTTGTCAGCGGGACGCCGACATCGACGTTGCGGCCGGTCCGCGACGCGGCGACCGCGAAGACCATCTCGTGCAGGAACGGGACAAAGTCGTTCCGGCCGATCAGCGTCCCCCAGTCCCCGTCGAGCGGACCGGCGAACTGCAGGACGACCCCCTTGCCGACGTTCCGGCCCAACACGAACGGGTCGCCGTTGTCGAGTTTCATCACCGTGTAGGGAGCGGGGGACGAGGCCTCCTGCTCGGCCGCAACCGCCATCGGCTTCAGTTCCCACCAGCGGCTGAAGCGGGCCTCCCACAAGTCGATCCCCTTCTCCGACTTCCGGAACCGCTGCAGCCAGGGGGCCTCGAGGTTGTCGCTGTCGACGCGGGCGGGCCCCAGGCCGAGCTGTTCCGCGACGCGGGACTTGCCGAGCGTCGCGGGGAGCCACTGGCCTGCCGGCGTGGCCGCCAGCTTGTTGAAGGCGGCCGTGTCGACCTGGTCACCGGGGGCGAGGATCAGGCCGTTCCCCTGGGCGACGTAGTCGTGGAGCGCCGTGAGCTGGGCGTCCGAGAGCTGCGCCACGTTCATGAGGAACACGCACCGCTGCCCTTCCAGCGACTTCGACGTGAAGTCCCGGGCTGCGATTGTCGTCGGGACGACCCAGGCGGACTTCCCGACCGCCAGGAACGCCATCCGGACGAAGAACGATTCGCTCCGCGGCGGATCGAGCGACGGGGCTCCGTCGACGATCAGGACCGGCACCCCCGGCGAGACGACGACCGCCGCATCCGACCGGTCGTCTCCCGGGAGATGGTCGCCGTCGAGCGTCACGCTCAGGACGTGCGATCCCGCCACGGGGAACGTGTGCTCGAACACGACGTTCGCTTCCCCGTTCGGAGGAAGATTGACCGCGAGTGTCTTCTCCTTGAGCCGCTGCCCGTTGACCTCCAGGTAGACCTGCCGGCGGGTCTGCGTCCCGCCGGACTGGTGGACCGTCGTGGCGATCTTGATTGGGAACCCCGGGACCGTCATCTCCCGCGACAGCTCCAGACGGTCGACCGCGTAGTTCACCCGCTCGCGGACGTCTTCGCCGACGAGATCGACCATCCAGACGGCGGCGTTGATGTCCGCCTGCTTCCGCAGGTCGTCGAACCGCGTCCACTGGAAGACGTCATCCACCTTCCACGGCAGCCGCTGCGAGTCCGTCAGGATCACCACCTCCCGCGAGACGTTGTTCGTCGTGGAGAGAATCTGCATGGCGCGGGCGGCCGCAGCGGGGAGATTCGAGGTCCCCGAAGGGGGGGCAATCTCGGCGAGCCGCTTCTGAACGAACGAGCGGTCCGTCGAGGCGAAGTCGACCAGCGGACGGACCTGCTCCCGGGCGTCCAGCAGGGCCACGGTGTCCTGCGGCTTGAGCGTCTCCAGCGTTCGGTGGATCCACTGGACGCCGGCCGCATGGGGCGTCTGGTCCTTCCCCTCCCAGCCCATGCTGTAGGAGCCGTCGAGGATGAAGACGAGGTCCCGCGAGACGGTGGGGGGCGTCGAGAACAGCCCCCGCTCGAAGGGCCGCGAGAGGGCGTAGACCAGGATGGCGATGACCGCCATCCGCAGGAGCAGGAGGAGCAGTTCTTCGAGGCGGACGCGGCGGCGGGTCTTCTTGCGGAGCTGCAGGAACTGCATCGCCCCCCATTTGACGACGTCGAACTTCCGCCGGCTCAGCAGGTGGGCGATGACCGGCAGCGAAAGGGCCAGGAGCCCCCAGAGCATCGCCGGATTGAGAACGCCGATTTCCAAGAGGGACCTGCGGTTGTCGCCACCGAGCTATGACACCAATGAGCTGTCCGGTCTCCTGCCCCCGTCCCGGTCCCGCGCCCTAGGCGGTCGGATGATACAGGAGCCGCCCGCACGAGCTGCAGAAGACGAGCGCGTGATCCTGGATGATCATCTGCTGCTGCGAGGTGAGCGAGACGTAGCAGGCGTTGCACATTCCGCGGTCGGTGCTTGCCAGGGCGTCCGCCCCATGGGCCTCGACGAGGCGGCGGTACCGGTCGAGGATCGTGAGAGGAATCTCCTTCTCGGCCTCGGCCACCTGTCCCAGGAGTCCTGCTTCCTGCTGCTTGAGGTCGTTGGACTTGCTGGCGAACTCCGCCGCGACGCGGTCCCGCTCCTGTTCCGCCTTCACCCGCTTGGCCTTCACCTCGACGATTTCCTGCTGGATCTTGTCGACCCGGTCGAGGAGTTCCAGCACCTCATCCTGGAGGACGCTGTTGGCGGCGTTGTCCGCTGCGATCTGGCCCCGCAGGATGTCGTATTCCTTGTTGTTCGACGCCTCGTTGAGCTTGCGGTCGAGGTCTTTGAGCTTGGCCTCGTTCGTTTTGAGGTCGAGGTTCTTGCGGTCGACCGCGGCCCGGGCCTGCTTGAGCTCGTCTTCCTTGGCCTGCCGCTCGGCATCGACCTGGGCCATCACGTTCTCGCGGGCCTTGACCTGACGCGGTCCGCGGTTGAGCTGATCTTGGACTTCCTTGAGGGCCAGCTGCAGCCGATGCAGTTTTGTCAGATCGAGTTTCGCCGAAGCCATGCAGTCCCGCTCCCCCACTTCCAGTCCGCCGACTCCCACACCGGTCCGTCGGGCGAGCCGAAAATCCGTCACTCCTTCACAGCATAACGGAGTCGGATGTGGTTGTCGCCCCGCCGGTCTTTGGTGGGAGCCGATGGGATTGTGTTCGCTGGATGGCGAGGTACGGGTTGGCTCGAACCGCGTCCTGGCCGGTGCAGCTTCCATAGCTCAAACCCAATGTGCCACGGCAGCCGGGGTCAAGGGGGTAACCCCTTGCCGCCGGAGGCACTCCTGTGAGGAACCTTGGTAAACAACGGATGTCCCCTTTGTGGTACCGGCTATGAGGACTCCCTCACAGCACACCGCTGGCTTTGCAATCCCCGTGGGTTGGTGAGGGGGGCATACGGCACGGTGTCCGCGCTTGGACACGTCCTCCTTCAGACATCTCTCGACGAGAGGGCCTCCGGCGGGCAAGAGGGCGTTGCCCCCTTGCATCCCCCACCAGGGTCCCCCTGGACCCGGTAGGGCCGATTTGGCGACCGCCAATCGGCGAATCCCCCCGAACCGACGTTCGCTTCCCGGCGTCGACAGTAGGGCGGATGCATTCCGCTTCTCCCCCTCCCCTTCCCTTCCCCAGAGCATCACGACGCTTGGCGTTCCCCGCGGCGTGTGATAGAGACAGTCTCATGCAAGGCACTCCCAAACCCGCTCGTGCGATCACGGTTCCCGATTTCGTCAAAGCGAAGGCCGAGGGGCGACGGCTCTCGGTCCTGACCGCCTACGACCACCTCTGGGCCTCGATCCTCGACGAAGCCGGCATCGACGCGATCCTGGTCGGGGACACACTCGGGATGGTCGTTCAGGGGCGGAGCAGCACGCTCCCCGTGACGCTCGACCAGATGATCTACCACGGCGAGATGGTGGCCCGCGCGGCCAAGCGGGCCCTCGTGATCGTCGACCTCCCGTTCATGTCCTACCAGGTCAGCCCGCGGCAGGCGGTGAAGAACGCCGGGCGGATCCTCAAGGAGACCGGTGCGTCGTCGGTGAAGCTCGAAGGGGGCGAAGGACAGGCCGAAACCATCGCCGCCCTGGCGAAAGTCGACATCCCCGTCATGGCCCACATCGGCATGCGTCCGCAGTCGGTGCGAAAGTACGGCCGGATGTCCGCCATCCAGCGGGACGCCGACCAGCTTCTCAAGGACGCTAAAGCCGCGGCCGACGCCGGGGCGTTCTCGATCGTCCTCGAACTGATCCCGCAGGACGCCGCCAAGGCGATCACCGAAGCGGTGGCGATCCCGACGATCGGCATCGGCGCCGGACCGCACTGCGACGGCCAGGTGCTCGTGACGCCCGACATGATGGGCCTGACGGGGTTCAAACCGAAGTTCCTGAAAGCCTACGCCGACCTCCGGGCGGCGATCACGGACGCGACGCGGGCCTATGCCGAAGATGTCCGCGAAGGCCGCTTCCCGGATGAGTCGCACGCACACAAATAGCGACTAAGCCTCGGCGTCGGGGGCGAAACCGCCCGATTCGTTGTGTTGTCGAGAAAAGGTCAGTGCTCCCCGAAACGCTGCCAGACAAACGCTAGCGCCTCGTCATAGGTCTGACAGAACTTTTCCACACGAAGCTCCGATGCCAGGCACTCGAACGTCTTCTCGTTCAGCGTGACAATAAAGTGCCTCATCGAATGGTCTTTCGCCCATTCCCAGTCCATCTGTCGGGCGCCCCAAATGCGGCGCGCAGACGCCAGCTTCCGCGACGCCATTTCCGCGACCCAAGGTGAATCGACGACTTCTAGAAAAGAGCTTCCGCAGTCGGCGATCCCATGAGCATAGAGTGGATGTTCTTGGAGGCCTTCATCATTGGGATAGCCAAAGCTGGACGCCGAACAATCTTTGCATAGGAGGACCGCGACCCCTAAATTTGTGAGGAACCCTCTTTCTCCCACTTCTTTCGACCTGGCAGCGAATAGCAGGTACGTTTCCAGGTAATCCTGAATTAAAACTTCGCCAGAACCGGAAGGAGATGGTTCACAGCCGACATCCACCGATTGAACGCGAGTTATCATCGCTTTCACTCCTTCACGTCGTCCACCGGCATCCCCAGCTGCCGCATTTTGCGATAGAGGTTCGACCGGTGCAGACCCAGGGTCTTGGCCGCTTCGGTCATGTTCCCCTGGACCCGCTTTACCGACCGGCGGATGTACTCCTGCTGGAACCGATCCGTCGCCTCGGCCAGACCTAAACCGTCCGCCATGTCGTGGAACGAGTCCCGTTCGGGGCTGAGGATGAAGGCGAGGTCGTCCGCCTCGACCTTGTCGCCGGCGCACAGGAAGGCGACCCGCTCCATCAGGTTTCGCAGCTCGCGGACGTTCCCCGGCCACGTGTGGGCCTGGAGACGCTTGCGGGCTTCGGCGGACATCCCCAGCGGGCGGCGGTTAGCCTGCCGGCAGAACCGCGTGAGGAAGTGTTCGGCCAGCGGGATCACGTCCTCCGGCCGGTCGCGGAGGGCCGGGATCTCGACCGTCACGACGCTGAGCCGGTAATAGAGGTCCTGCCGGAACTTCTTCTGGCGGACGAGCTCGGCGAGGTTCGCGTTCGTCGCCGCGATGATTCGGACGTTCACCGGAATCGGGACGGTCCCGCCGACGCGGGTGATGATCTTCTGCTCGAGAACTCGCAGCAGCTTCGCCTGCCCGCCGACGCTCATGTCCCCGATCTCGTCGAGAAACAGCGTCCCCCCCTGGGCCAGCTCGAATTTTCCGACGTGCGTGGCGTGGGCGTCGGTGAACGCCCCCCGCTCGTGGCCGAAGAGCTCGCTTTCGAGGAGCGTCTCCGTCAGGGCCGCGCAGTTGACCGCGATAAAGGGGTGCGAGCTCCGCGGGCCGCGGTAGTGCAGCGACTGGGCCGCCACGTCCTTGCCGGTCCCGCTCTCGCCGAGGACGAGGACCGGAAGATCCGTCGCCGCCAGCCGCTCGATCGTCCCCCGCATGGCGGCGATCGCCGGGCTTTCCCCGATGATCGAAGTCCCCCCCGTGAGCTGCTCGGTGAGCTGGCGGTTGCTGCGGATGAGCTGGTCCCGCTCCTGGGCGTTCTCGACCGCGACCGCGACCTGGATTCCGAGTTGCTGCAGGCTCTCCTCGTCGTCGGGGGTGAAGGGGCCCGAGAGCTTGTTGATGAGCTCGAAGGCCCCGATCCGCTGGCCGGAGGCGTTGACGAGCGGAACGCAGAGCAGGTTCCGCGTCCGGTAGCCGGTCGACTTGTCGACGCTGGGGTCGAACCGCTTGTCCGAATACGCCTCGTCGACGCGGATGATCTTCCCGGTCTGGACGACGTCCCCCACGATCCCCTTGTTGTCGGCAATCCAGAGTTTCCCCCCCTCGACGCCGAGGGCCGGGCAGGCGACGAGGTGCTTCATCTCCCGGTCCCAGAGGAAAATGCTGGCCCGGTCCGAGTTGTGGAGCCGCGTCGCCTCCGAGGCGATCCGTTCGAGGAGCGCCTGGGTCTCCCGCTCCGAAGCGAGCGTCCCGGCCATTTCGAGGATCTTCCGCAGCCGCCCGAGCCGCCGATCGGTCGCTTCGAGGGAGGCGACGCTCGAAAGGGTGGTCGCCAGCAGCCGGCCGATGACGAGAGCGTCAGGGAGTTGGTTTTCGGAGAGGCTGGCTCCCGAGAGGACGAGAACGGGGCGATCCTGCGACGCGATCGGGACGACGATCATCGGCGAGGCGATCCCGCCCCCCGCCGGGGCGGCGGCGGCGCTCTCCCGGTCCTGCACCTCATCGAGGAGTTGGCCAGGGAGCGAGACCGACCCGGCGATTCCGTGTTCCGCGACGAGCTTCCACTGCTGGTCGATCCGGCGGACGAGCGCCGTCCAGTTGACGGAGAAGTAGGCTCCCAGCTCCGGCAGCGCCTGGCCCAGATAGCCGGGAACCGTCGTGGCGGCGACCGCGAGCGACGCCAATCTGTCGCACAATTGAGCGAGCGAAGAGCCGGGATTGGAACGGTGCAGCCACGGGTGCTCGTTCCACTTCATCCATCGAGTCGACATGATGCGATATCCAACTGACCAGGCATTTGTGACGTTTGTGCCTGATTGATGGCGCTCATGGTACTGGGATGTCGCGATTTCTCCAGTTGCGATAAAGGTTTCACGTCCCGGCGACGTCAGTTCGGCCGTGCGGGGGCCGCAGGGTTTGCCTGGATTGCCAAATTGGCTCGCGAGCAGCCCGCCAGTGAGACGGGTGCTTTGGCTGGATGGTGGTCGGTCAACGACGGACGGGATGGTTCGAGCCGCGTCTTGGCCGGCGCGATTCCCATAGCTCAAACCCAACGTGCTACGGCAGCCTGGGGTCAAGGGGGCCACGTCCCCTTGCCGCCGGAGGCATTTTCGATGGGGAACCGTGGTAAGCAACGGACGTCCCCTTTGTGGTACGAGCGTTGAGGACTCCCTCCAACCACACCGCTGGCCTTGCAATCCCCGCGGGTTGGTGAGGGGGCATACGACACGGTGTCCGCGTTTGGAAACTCACTCCTTCAGACATCTCTCGACGAGAGGGCCTCCGGCGGGCAAGGGGCATTCTGCCCCCTGCACCCCCTGACCAGGGTGCCCCTGGACCCGGTATGACCGTATTGGACGACCACCAATCGGCGAATGCCCCGGGAGCTACTCCCGGAAGATCATGGCTGCGAGAAGCATCGCGAAGCCGAAACCGTAGATCCACACGTAGATTGTGTTCGTCGCCATCTGCAGGCCGAAGGCCACGGCGAGCACCGCTAGCGCAGCGCCGTACCGGGCCCAGACGGGCAGGTCGGTGAACCAATCCATGCGCGGATCCTCTGGCCAGGACGCGGGAGGAGAATGGATTACGGCAGGGCCGTCTTCCCCATCAGATAACGGTCGCACTCGCGGGCGGCCTCGCGGCCTTCGTTGATCGCCCAGACGATCAGGCTCTGGCCGCGGCGGCAGTCCCCGGCGGCAAAGACGCCGGGGATGTTCGTAGCGTACTTGCCGTAGTCCGCCTTGAAGTTCGACCGCGGGTCTTTTTCGAGGCCGAGCTGCTCGGCGATGATCTGCTCCGGACCGCGGAAACCGAGGGCCAGGAAGCACAGGTCGGCCGGCCACTCCTGCTCCGATCCGGGGACCGGCGAAAACGGAGCGCCATTGGCGGGCTTCGACCAGTCGAGCCGGACGGTCTTGATCGCCTTGAGGTTCCCGGCTCCGTCGCCCAGGAACTCAGTCGTCTGGATCGAGTACTCCCGCGGATCCCCCTTCAGGGTCTTGCCGGGCATGGCGTCGTAGTCGAACTGGGCCGCCGCCTCGGTGTGGCCGTAGTCGGGCTTGTAGACCCGCGGCCACTGCGGCCAGGGATTGTTCGCGGCCCGGGTCTTCGGCGGCTGCGGGACGACCTCGAAATTGACGAGGCTCTGGCAGCCGTGGCGGAGCGACGTCCCGAGACAGTCGTTCCCCGTGTCCCCCCCGCCGATGACGATGACGTGCTTCCCCTTGGCAGAGAGGTATTTTCCGTCTTCCAGGTTCGAGTCGAGGAGGCTCTTCGTGTTGGCGTGCAGGAACTCCATCGCGAAATGGATCCCCTTCAGCTGCCGTCCGGGAGTCTTGCCGAAGAAGTCGTTCGGAGCGGTCGATCCGACCGCCAGGACGACGGCGTCGAACTGCGCCATCAGGTCCTTGGCCGGAAGGTCCTTGCCGATTTCCGTGTTGACGACGAACTTCACCCCTTCATCGCGAAGGAGGTTCACCCGCCGCTCGACGATCGGCTTTTCGAGCTTCATGTTCGGGATGCCGTACATCAGGAGCCCCCCGATGCGGTCGGCCCGCTCGTAGACGGTCACCTCGTGCCCGGCGCTGTTGAGCTGCGCCGCCGCGGCCAGTCCAGCCGGGCCGGAGCCGACAACGGCGACCTTCTTCCCGGTCCGCGACTTCGGTGGAACCGGGACGATCCAGCCCTCGTCGAACGCGCGGTCCACGATCGACCGTTCGATCGTTTTGATGGCGACCGGCGGCTCGTGGATGCCGAGCGTGCAGGAGCCTTCGCACGGCGCCGGGCAGACCCGTCCCGTGAACTCGGGGAAGTTGTTCGTCTTGTGGAGACGGTCGATCGCCTCGCGCCACAGGTTGTGGTAGACGAGGTCGTTCCATTCCGGAATCAGGTTGTGGAGCGGACAGCCCGCCGCCATCCCGGCCATCAGGTCGCCGGTGTGGCAGAACGGGATCCCGCAGTCCATGCAGCGGGCCCCCTGCTTCTTGAGATCGTCGTTCGAGAGCGGCTCGGCGAACTCGTTCCAGTTGAGGATGCGGAGCTCGGGCCCCCGCTCGTCGGCGGTCTTGCGGGCGTATTCCTTGAATCCGGTCGGCTTACCCATGGCGGCAGTTTTCAGTCGTCAGTGTTCTGTGGTCGGTTTCGCTCGGTGGCCTGACACCGCTTCCGCTCCCTGGGAGGGGAGCCGGAAGCCGGTGCCGCTTCATGATCCACGGGAAGATTCGCGTCGGGTCTACCGCGCTGCCGGGGCCTCTTCGCCCGCGGCTTCGGCTTCCGCCGCCGCCTTGAGCTCGGTCAGGGCCCGCTTGTAGTCGCGAGGCATCACCTGGACGAACTGCGGCAGACAGGTGTCCCAGTTTTCGAGGATGTGCTTCGCGACCGTCGAGGCGGTGTAGTTCTGGTGGTTCTCGATGATCTCCTTGAGCTCCATGACGTCGTCGGCGTCCTCCACCGGCTCCAGGTCCACCAGCTCCAGGTTGCAGTTCTCGCGGAAGACGTCCTTGTCCGGCGCCCAGACGTAGGCGACCCCGCCCGACATCCCGGCGGCGAAGTTCCGGCCGGTCGGTCCGAGGATGACCGCCTTGCCGCCGGTCATGTACTCGAGGCCGTGGTCCCCCACCCCTTCGGCGACGGCGGTCGCTCCGGAGTTCCGCACGCAGAACCGCTCGGCGGCCCGGCCGCGGAAATAGGCTTCCCCTTCGGTCGCCCCGTAGAGGGCGACGTTGCCGATCAGGATCTGATCCTCCGGCTTGAAGGTGACGCCGTCCGGCGGGTAGACGATCAGCTTGCCGCCGGAGAGTCCCTTGCCGCAGAAGTCATTGGCGTCGCCGATGACTTCCACCGTGACCCCCTTGGCTCCCCAGGCCAGGACCGACTGGCCGGCCGAGCCGCGGGCGCGGATCCGGATCGTGTCTTCCGGCAGACCCTGCGGTCCCCACTTCTTCGAGACTTCGTGGCTCAAGGTCGTGGCGAATGCCCGGTCGATGTTCTGGATGTTGACGTCGAGGATGATCGGCTCGGCCTTGTCGATCGACTCGCGGCACTGCGGAATCAGGATCGTCTGGTCGAGCGTCTGCTCCAGGCCGTGCTTCTGCTTGATCTGGCAGTAGGTGCCGACGTTGGCGTGCGGCTTCTTCGCCAGGGTCAGGATCGGCGAGAGGTCGAGGTGCTTCGCCTTCCAGTGGCTCGTGGCGGCGTCCCACTCCAGGGCGTCGACGCGGCCGACCATCTCGTCGATCGTGCGGAAGCCGAGCGACGCCATGATCTCGCGGGCCTCTTCGGCCACCATGAACAGGTAGTTGATGACGTGTTCCGGCTGGCCGCTGAACTTGGCCCGGAGTTCCGGGTCCTGAGTCGCGATCCCGACGGGGCACGTGTTGAGATGGCACTTCCGCATCATGATGCACCCCAGCGTGATCAGGGGTGCGGTCGCGAAGCCGAACTCCTCGGCTCCGAGCATGCAGGCGATCACCATGTCGCGGCCCGTCTTGAGCTGGCCGTCCGTCTCCAGCCGGACCCGGCTGCGGAGGTCGTTCATGACGAGGGTCTGGTGGGTCTCGGCGATCCCGAGCTCCCACGGCAGGCCGGCGTGCTTGATGCTCGTCAGCGGCGAGGCTCCCGTTCCGCCGGAGTCGCCGGAGATCAGGATCTTGTCGGCGTGCCCCTTGGCGACGCCGGCCGCGATCGTTCCGACCCCGACTTCGGACACGAGCTTCACGCTGACGCGGGCGCTCGGGTTCGTGTTCTTGAGGTCGAAGATCAGCTGCGACAGGTCTTCGATCGAGTAGATGTCGTGGTGCGGCGGCGGGCTGATGAGGCCCACGCCGGGGGTCGAGTGCCGGGTCGCGGCGATCGTCTTGTCGACCTTGTGACCGGGGAGCTCTCCCCCTTCGCCAGGCTTCGCCCCCTGCGAGATCTTGATCTGAATCTCGTCGGCGTTCGTGAGATACCACGACGTCACCCCGAACCGTCCGCTGGCGACCTGCTTAATGGCGGACCGCTTGGAGTAGACGTTCTTGTGGGTGTCGCCGTTGAGCTGGTACTTCTCGACGAGCTTGGCGATCGACTCGTGCCGTTCCTGCGGCAGCTCGAGCGGGACGAAGCGTTCGTAGTCCTCGCCCCCTTCGCCGGTGTTGCTCCGGCCCTGGAGGACGTTGAGGGCGATCGCCATCGTCTCGTGGGCTTCCTTGGAGATCGAGCCGTAGCTCATCGCCCCGGTGCAGAACCGCTTGACGATCTCGCGGGCCGGTTCGACCTCCTCGATCGGGACCGCCTTGCCGGGCTTGAACTTGAGCAGGCCGCGGAGCGTTCCCTCCTTGTGGGTCTGCTCGTTGACGAGCTTGGCGAACCGCGTGTAGGCGGTCTTGTCGCCGCTGCGGGCGGCGGCCTGGAGCTCGGCGATGGTGAACGGGTTCCACATGTGCTTCTCGCCGCCGTGCCGCCAGTGGACGTTGCCGTAGTTCGGCAGCACGGGGAGCCGCTCCGTCTCGGTCCGGCTCGGATAGCCGACTTCGTGGCGGAGGATGGTCTCTTCGGCGATGACCTCGAAGCCGATCCCCTTGATCCGGCTGGCGGTCCCGCGGAAGGCCATGTTGATGACGTCGGCCGAGATCCCGACCGCTTCGAAGATCTGGGCTCCCTTGTAGCTGGCGAGCGTGGAGATCCCCATCTTCCCCATCACCTTGAGCATCCCCTTGCGGATCGCTTCGCGGTAGGTGGCGACGATCTTCTGCTCGGTGAAGTTCTCCTTGAGCTCGCCGTGGTCCTTGGCGTCGCGGATCGCTTCAAACGCGAGGTACGGGTTGATGGCGTCCGCCCCGAAGCCCGCCAGGAGGCAGAACTGGTGGACGTCGCGGGCATCGGCGGTCTCGACGACGAGGCCGATCCTGGTCCGGAGTTCCTTCCGGACGAGGTGCTGGTGCACCGCTCCGGCGGCGAGGAGGGCGGGGATCCCGACCCGGTCCGGTCCACTGGCGCGGTCGCTGAGAACAACGATCTCATAGTCGTCGGCAATCGCCTGCTCGGCGGCGGCGCAGACCGCCTCGAGGGCCGGACGCATTCCGGCGGGGCCGGCGCTCTTCGGCCACGTGATGTCGATCGTCTTCGTCGTCCAGCCGCGGTAGCCCTGCAGCGACTTGATCGCCGAGGTCTCCTCGTCGGTCAGGATCGGGTGCGGGACGCGGAGGCGGTGGCTCTGCTCGGGGGTCGTCTCGAGGAGGTTCCCTTCGGGGCCGATGTAGCACTCCAGCGACATGATGACTTCCTCGCGGATCGAGTCGATCGCGGGGTTCGTCACCTGGGCGAAGAGCTGCTTGAAGTAGTCGTACAGCATCCGCGGCTGGTCGCTGAGGCAGGCGAGCGCCGTGTCGTCCCCCATCGAATTGATGGGGTCCTTCTTGGAGTTCAGCATCGGGATAAGCATGAACTGCAGCGTCTCGGTGCTGTAGCCGAACGCCTGCATCTGCTGGAGGAGCTCCTCGCCGCGGATGTGCGGCACGGCGGGGCCGGCCGGGAGCTCGCTGAGCTCGAGCCGCTGCGTCTTGAGCCAGTCCCCGTACGGCCGGCGCTGGCAGACGTCCTTCTTGAGCTCCTCGTCGCCGATGATCCGGCCCTGCTGGAAGTCCACGAGGAACATCTTGCCGGGCTGGAGGCGGCCCTTCAGCTTGACCGTCGCGGGGTCGATGTCGAGCACGCCGACTTCGCTCGCCATGATGACGCGGTCATCGTGCGTGACATAGTAGCGGCTCGGCCGCAGGCCGTTCCGGTCGAGGACCGCGCCGATGAAATGGCCGTCCGTGAACGAGATCGAGGCGGGGCCGTCCCACGGCTCGATCAGGGCGGAGTGATACTCATAGAAAGCCCGCTTGTACTCGGGCATGTCGTGGTGTTCCTGCCACGCTTCCGGGACCATCATCATGACCGCTTCGGGGAGCGAGCGGCCCGACTGGTAGATCATTTCCAGGGCGTTGTCGAAGTTCCCGGAGTCGGAGCAGTGGGGCTCGCAGACCGGGAAGAGGGCCTTGATGTCGTCGCCGAAGTGCGGCGACTGCATCATCCCCTGGCGGGCGTAGGTCCAGTTGGCGTTCCCCTTGACGGTGTTGATTTCGCCGTTGTGGGCGATCAGCCGCTGCGGGTGGGCCCGGTCCCAGCTCGGGAAGGTGTTCGTCGAGAACCGGCTGTGGACCATCGCCAGATGGCTGACGTACTCCGGATCGCGGAGGTCCGGGTAGTACTTGATGACCTGTTCCGGCGTCAGCATCCCCTTGTAGACGAGGACCTTGGACGAGAGCGTGCAGACGTAGAAGGCGAGCGCGGACTTGGCGCTCCCTTCGCGGATGGCGTGGCTCGCCCGCTTGCGGATCACGAACAGCTGCCGCTCGAAGGTCTCCTGATCGATACCGGCGGCCGCTCCGACGATCAGCATCTCCATCGCCGGCTCGGCGGCCCGGGCCGACGGACCGATGTCGGCCCCGTCCGGATCCTGCGGCACCGTCCGCCAGCCGATGAGCGTCTGGCCCTGAGCGGCGATGATGTCCCCCACCGTCTTCTTGAACTGGTTCCGCTCGGAGTCGTTCTTCGGCAGGAACACCAGCCCCGCGCCGTACTGGCCGGCGGGAGGGAGATCCCTGTTGAGGTCGCGGCGGACGACCTTGCGGAGGAAGGCGTCCGGCAGGGCGGTCAGGATCCCGGCGCCGTCGCCGGTGTTCTCTTCGCAGCCGCACGCACCGCGGTGCGTCATGTGCCGCAGGATCCGCTCCGCGTCTTCGATGATCTGCCGCGACGCCGCCCCCTTGATATGGGCGACAAAGCCGACGCCGCAGGAGTCGTGCTCCTGCTCGTTGGAGTACAGCCCGAATTGCTTCGGGAGGCCATCGGCGGTCAGTTCGATTTCGTGACGATTCATGATGAGACTCGATCGACAGGCTCCGGCGAAGGTCCGCCGGACATTGAGCTGAAAGAGAGGTTCCGGACCGCGCCATCGCGGTTCAGACTCTCGCGTCATTCGAAAAGTTCAGTGAGGGGGAACGAAAAACCGGGAAGTTGCTCGGGAAACGTCAGGAGGTCTCCTCCGCGAAGGACCACGGAGGGTTTCCGGTCGTAGTACAGGTGGACCGCCTCGTCCTCGAAGTCGACGACACAGACGACCTCGACTCCGGCGGAGAGGTACTCGCCCCCTTTGCGCAGGACATCCGCCCAGCGATCCGTCGGGGAGAGAATTTCGATCACGATCTCGGGGGCGACTTCCAGGTACTCGTCGGCCGGGAGGGGCCCCTTGGGGACCTTGGCATAACTGATGTAAGCCAGGTCCGGTCCGCGGACCGTGTCCGGGTCGCGGCTGGTGACGAAGCCGGCGTCGTTGGCGACGACGTGCCCCAGTCCCTGCGTTTCCGCGAACGTCCCCAGCCGTCGGTCGATCCGGCTGCAGAGCTGGCCGTGTCGAGGACGAGGGATGTTCATTTCGAGGATCTCTCCGCGCACGAGCTCCGTGCGACGGCCGTCTTCCGGCAGTCGGGCGTACTCTTCGGCAGTCAGGAGTTGTGCAACGGTAGGCACGACGCGTCTCACACTGGCGTCCGCATCCTCGAATCACGCATTCCGTCGAGAGAGCTTTGCGGTGAGCTCCGTCGACCCCCGGAGCGTCTGTTCCGCTCCGCTTCAGTGGACCGATTTGGCCTTTGCGGCGACCGATTCCCCGGCGCCGACGTTCTCTTTCAACAGGGCCACAAACTTTTCCGCCGCTGCCGGGAGGTGCTTGTGTCGTTTCTGCACGATCCCGAGAGGGCGTTTCAGATCGGCATCCTGCAGCCGGACGGCATGCAGCGAGCCGATCTCCAGTTCGCGGCGGATCGTCGGCAGCGGCAGCAGCGCCACCCCCGCTCCGATCTCGACCGCTCGCTTGATGTTCTCCACGTTGTCGAACTGGTGGGTCACCTTGACCGGGACGTTCTTCCGCTTCAGGAGGCGATCGACTTCCTTCCGGATCTTGAGGTCCGTCGTGAAGGCCACGAACTCCTGTCCGCGGATCACGTCGAGCGTCGCCTTGTCATGGACCGCCAGGGCCGTCCCGGGCTTGACCACCAGGACCATCTCCTGGTCGACCCAGGGGATGACGGTGATGTCGTCCCCGCCGGTGGGGTACGACACGATCCCCAGGTCCGCTTCATCCCGGCGGACCCGGGCGTACACCTCGTCCGGGTGGACGTAATCGAGCCGGACATCCACGTCCGGAAACGCCTCCTCAAACCGCCGCACGTACTCCGCCATCTGCAGGAGGCCGACGGAGTAGATCGACGCAACTCGAACTCGCCCAACGACTTTATCTCCGAGTCGGCGGACGGCGTCTTCGATCGATCGATAGGTGTCGAGGAGGTCCCGGCACTTCTCGAAATACAACTGGCCCGCCGGCGTCAGTTCCGGCGGGCGAACGGTGCGATCGAACAGCGAAACTCCAAGGTGCTCTTCGAGTTGCTGAATAATCTGGGTGGCGGCGGGCTGGGAAATTTTCCGCATCTCCGCCGCTTTGGAAAAACTGCGGCAGGCAACGATGTCGCAAAAGAGCTCAACGTTGCGGAGGTGCATGATTGGTTAATTTGATGGGAAGACCGACGCTCGATAAGCGGCAGTCTACGAGGGTCCCCCGTCATCGTCAAGGAATTGCCAATCTGGCCAACAGGTTTGCCGGAAAACCCGGCACGTGGGGTTCATTCGGAGAGGGTGAGCGGCACGGTCGTCCCGACTGCGCTCATCGCCCGAATCCGATTCTCATGGCGGACGAGCTGGCCGCAGGCGGCCTCGATATCCCCTCCCAGGGAATACCGCGTGGTGGTCTTGTACCCGGCGGACTTGAGGACGTTGGCAAACGCCTCCCGCGTTTCCGGCGGGCTGCCGACCAGTTCCGGGGCTTCGTCGATCGGGTTGTAGGGAATCAGGTTCACGTGAACCTGAAGACCGCGGAGCCACTCCGCCAGCTCCCGCGCGTCCTCGAGGGAGTCGTTGACGCCGCCGAGGAGCAGGTATTCGATCATGACCGTCGCGCCGAACCGATCGTTCAGTCCGCGGATCGTCTCCCGCAGTTCCGGCAGGGGATAGCGCCGCCCGACCGGGATCAGCCGCTCGCGGACTTCGGTCCGGACGCTGTGCAGGCTCAGGGCGAGGTTTACCTTCGGAAACCGTTCGGCCAGCCGCCGCATCCCGTCGGCGATGCCGACCGTGGAGACGATGATCTTCGACGGCGGATGGTGGAAGAAGTCGGCCGAGGTCAGCCGCTCGATCGCTGTGACGAGTTCCATCTCGTTGTGCAGCGGCTCTCCCATCCCCATGAAGACGAGGTTGCGGATCGTCGCGCCCTCCCCTTCCCCGGCGACGATCTGACTCGCCTGGAGGAACTGGTCGAGGATCTCGGCGGCTGACAGGTTTCGCGCGATTCCCATCTTTCCGGTGGCGCAGAACGAGCACGCCGCCGCGCAGCCGATCTGGCTCGAGACGCAAAGGGTCGTCCGTCCCGTCCCGATCCGGAGGATCACCGACTCGATCAGCATCCCGGTCGATGTCTGGAACAGCAGTTTGGTCGCGCCGTCGATCGCGGAATCGACGCGGCGGAAGAGCGTCAGCGGATGGACCCGGAGCCGGTCCCCGCCGGGGAACTCATGGAGGACTTCTGAAGTGGGACGGAATTTCTTGAAGAGCCCCTTGCGGAACGCCTTCACCTCCATCGGGTCAAGCCGCAGCGCGCGGCGGAGCCGCTCCACCCCTTCCACATCGTAAACACACGTCGACTCCGGCATCCCGGCATTCTAACCCTCGTGCAACCCGACATGTAGCAGCGGCGGCGAAGTGGGCCGGGCCGGCCGCTTGACTCCGCGAGGTTCGCCCGCCAAGGTCGGCGGCCTGTCCACAGGAGCCTCGCATGAACTTCGCTCGTTCTGCCTCCGTTCTCTTTGGCCGCCTCACCGGCCTGGTGCTCGTCCTGGCCCTCTCGTTGGTCGCAACGGCCGCGGACCGCCGGCCCAATATAGTCTTCGTGCTGACCGATGATCAGCGGTCGGACTGCCTGGGATGTGCCGGCCATCCGCATCTGAAGACTCCTTCGATCGACCGTATCGCGAACGAAGGAGTCCGGTTCGCGAACGCCTTCTGCACGACATCCCTCTGCAGCCCCAGCCGGGCCAGTATCCTGAGCGGGCTCTATGCCCACTCTCACGGCGTCACGAACAACTTCACGGAGTACCCCACCCGGCTCGAGAGTTTTCCGAAGCGGCTGCAGGACGAGGGGTACGCCACCGCCTACATCGGCAAGTGGCACATGGGAGAGGAGAACGACGGGAAGCGGCCCGGCTTCGACTTCTTCGCGACCCATCGGGGCCAGGGCAAATACTTCGACACCGAGTTCAACGTCGATGGAAAACGCGAGGTCCTGAAGGGCTACTACACGAGCCGCGTGACCGATCTGGCGCTCGAATGGCTGGAGAAGCAGAGCCGTGAAAAGCCGTTCCTGCTGATGCTGGGGCACAAGGCCCCGCACAGCTTCTACTTCCCGGAGGCGAAGTACGAGCACGTCTTCGACGACATCCGGTTCCCCTACCCCGCGAGCGCCTTCCACCTGGCGGACAAGCCCGACTGGATCACGACCCGCCTCAACACGTGGCACGGGATCTACGGTCCGCTCTTCGACTATCGGAAGAAGTTCCCGGACTCGTCCCCGGAGGCGGTCGTCCATTTCGAGCAGATGACCCGTTCCTATCTGGGGACGATCCTCTCGGTCGATGACAGCGTGGGGCGGCTCGACGGCTGGCTGCGGAAGAAAGGCCTCCTGGACAACACGATCTTCGTCTACATGGCGGACAACGGCCTGCTGAGCGGCGAGCACGGAATGGTCGACAAGCGGACGATGCACGAGCCGAGCATCCGGATTCCGCTCATCGTGCGGGCTCCCGGCCGGCTCCCGAGGGGGAGGGTCGAAACCGCTCAGGTCCTGACGCTCGACGTCGCCCCCAGCCTGCTGGAGCTGTGCGGAGCAAAGCCGCTGGACAAGATCCACGGCCGGTCGTGGGTGAGGCTGGCCAACGAGGGAGACCAGGCGTGGCGCCGCGCCTGGTACTACGAATACAACTACGAGAAGCAGTTTCCCTACACGCCGAACGTCCGGGGGATCCGGACCGACCGCTGGAAGTACATCCACTACCCGCATGGCGACGGTACGCCGGACCGCCACAAGGCGGAGCTCTACGACCTGGCTGCCGATCCGGGCGAAGACAAGAACCTCATTGACGACCCGGCGTCCAGCGACGTTCGGGAGCAGTTGTCGAAGGACCTCGCCCGCCTCATCCGGGAGGCGGGGGCCGATCCGGACACGATGCCGGTCGACGCCGGGATCAAGGCGGAGCTTCCCGATCTCAAGATCCGGTAGCGGCGGTCTCTTGAACGCCTGTGACGAGGACCGTCCTTACGGCGGCGGGGCTGCCGCCGGCGGGTTGGCCGGGGCTCCGGGAGGTGAGCCGGGCGCACCAGGAGGCGAGCCAGGGGCGCCGGGAGGCGAAGCCGGAGCGCCGGGGGGCGAACCGGGAACGCCAGGCGCCGGACCGGTGGGGATTGTCGGAGGGGCGCCCACCGGCACAGTCGGCACCCCGTCTGCCGAGATCGGGGGCGTCGGGAACGGGGAGCCGGGAGGGAATCCCGCGGTCGGATCCAGTCCCGGGCTGGAGAAGCCGGGGCCCGGCAGGCCCGGCGAGGGAAAACCGCCCATCCCCCCGCCACCCATTCCGGCGGCCGCCGCGCTGGCGAGTTCCTTGGCGTCGGTCACGATCGAGCCGGCGAAGGTGACCTGGGTCGAGACGGTCGCGCCCGTGGCGACGACCGTTCCTCCTTCGACGCCCCGCACGATCTGGTCGACGATTTTTCCGGCGGGGCCGGCTGCCGCCGGGGCGGCGAGCGTCAGCATTGTCGCCTGGCCCTTGAGGAAGCCGACGTTGGTCTTGAGTTCGGACAGCTCGGTCTGATGGGCCGTCACGGAGTTCTTGGCGGTGCTCGAGGCGTTGTAGCGGACGTCCTGGCGGACGGTGATGTTGTCCTTGATCAGCAGGCCCCAGGACGCACCCGTCACGAGATTGGCCTCGGTCGCCTTGCGGGCCTTGTCGGCACCGGACTCTTCGAAGAACTCCATCCCCAGCTGCGTCCGAAAGACGCTCAGGTCCTGGGGGCCGAAGGCGAGGACAACCTGCTGCGACAGATCGACGAACCGGTAGCGGGACCGCGCCGGCGCGGCCCCCTTGGAGTCAATGGCGGCCTTCAACTCCGCCTCGGGAGCGATCAGGACCGTGTTCTCCGCGGGACTACAGAAGCCGAGCACTTTTCCGGAGTTCTGGGCGGTCAGATAGTCCTGGCCGTTGTGGTTCGCCGACGTCGGGGGGACCGGCAGGGCCGCCTTGATCTTGTCCATGCTGACCGGGGCCTTGGTCTTGACCACGGCGACAAACCGGTCGACCTGCGGCGGACGGTACCCGATCGGGCCGTTCGGCTTCTGAATGCCGTTGATCGCCCCGACCGCCCCGACCGTCACGGACTCGATATCGGTCAGCGCCAGGCCGACCGTCTTGGTCATCGTTTCCATCCCCTCCTTGAACTTCGGATCGCTGAGGAGCGGCGCGACGACGGGAGCGGAGAGGAGGTTGGCCACCTGCACATGGATGACGGTGTCGGTCTCCGCCGGGAGATAGCTGGCGATGCCGCCCGCCCCGCCCGGGAGCATGGAGAACAGGGCATAACCTCCCCCGCCGATGACCCCGATGCCGACCAGGACGACGAGCACCGTCAGGAGCATCCCGCCGACGTTCGAGTCTTCCCCCTTCTTCTTCCGCTTCGGCTTCGCCACCTTGCCGCTCCCTTTGGCGGAGCCCTTCTTCGTCGCCACGGGCGCTTCGTCTTCCTCCTCTTCGCCCGGAGCGCGGTAGTCGTCCATCGGCAGGTCGCCGAAGAGGTCCACGTCGTCGCCGTCTCCCGCGGCCGCCTTGGCGACGAACGGCTTCTTGCACTTCGGGCAGCCGATCTTCTTCCCGAGTGCCGCCGACGACTTGAGCTTCAGCTTCGCGCCGCAATGCGAACAGGAGACCTGCACCGGCTCGACCATGATGCCATTCCTGAAAGGAAACCGTCCGAAGGGAAACCGACAGAGAGGACGCCGTAGCCCGCGGCACCCGACATTGCACTCGGGGGGCGGGCAAAGTTCAACAACGGACCGACGGCGGCCCGCGGATTTGCGGACTCGCGCGGCGTGGCCGGCACGTCCCCTACAGTCGCGGAGCGGCGGGCTTGAGCGGCGGCTGCCAGGAGGGGGCTCCCTGGACCTTGACCTTCCGCTTGAACACCTTGTCTCCGCAGGTGGCGTAGATCGTGTCCATCTGCGGTCCGCCGAAGGTGAGATTGGAGACCTTGCCGTTCGGCGTCGGGATGATGCAGTTCACCCGTCCCGCCTGGTCGCAGACCTGCAGGCCCATCCGGGTCGCCACGTAGAGGCGGCCGTCCTTGTCGACCCGCATCCCATCCGCGCCGCTGTCGTCGTCGCGGTCATGGACGTGCAGGTGGTAGTACTTCTGCTTGTCCTTGAGCGATCCATCCGCCTGGATCTGGTAGCTGTAGACCCAGTGCGACCGGCTGTCGGCGACGTAGAGCAGGCTCTGGTCGGGCGAGGTCGTCAGGCCGTTCGAGAACTTGAGTCCCTTGTCGACGACCGTCTTCTCCCCCTTGGGGCTGATGTGCCAGACCTGGCTGGGGGACTTTCCGTCCCAACCGGGATTCGTGACGTAGACGGAGCCGTTGTTGAGGACCACGAGGTCATTCCCCTTGAAGCCCTCCGCCACGACGCGGGACTTCCCCGCTTCGTCGTAGGCCAGGATCTTTTCGGGCTCGCCGGCGACGGCATAGAGCTGGCCGTCGGGCCCCATGTTCTGGCCGTCGCCGCGCTGCGTTGCCTCGATGAAGACGGAGACCTGGCCATCGAGGCCGACCTTCCAGGTCTTGCTCGCGCCGACGTCGTTGTAGAAGACCTCCCCTTTGGCGTTGGTGCACGGTCCTTCGGTGAACTTGTAGCCCTCGCCGACGAGCTGCCACTCCTCGCCCGGGATCAGGATCTCCTGGAGCTGCTTCGAGCCGGGGCCGGCGGCAACCGGCTTCGGCCAGTCCTTCCAGAGCCACTTCATCGCCTCGGGAAAGACCTTCGTGGCGTGCTCACCGTTGTGTCCCCCGTCGCCCCAGACATGGTCGACGTCATAGCCGGCGAAGACGAGCGACCGCTCCATCTCCTGGTTCGCCATCCACCAGTCGCCGCCATAGATATTGAGATCGTTGCTGCCGTCCTGGAGGAAGACGCGGATCGGCTTCGGCTCGAACTTGCGGACGAGCGTGGGGTATTCGTTTCCGCCGCGAAGGCCGACGTAGGTTCCGATCGAGCTGAAGACCCGCTGGAAGGCGTCCGGGCGTTCCCAGGCGACGGTCCAGGCGCAGATCGCTCCGCTGCTCGATCCGCCGATCGCCCGGTCGTTGCCGTTCTTCGAAAGGCGAATCGCCCGGCCGTCGGTCGTGGTCTGCTTTTCGACTTCGGGGAGCAGTTCCTCGAGGAGGAAGCGGGCGTAGTTGTCTCCGAGCCCGTCGTACTCATAGCTGCGGTTGAAGCGGTCGAGCGACTCCGCCTTCGTGGCTTTGACCCGTCCGTGCATGACGAAGACGCCGATTGTGACCGGCATTTCCTTGGCGGCGATCAGGCGGTCGAAGACTTCGGGGGCCTTGTACTGGATGCCGTCCTGGTTGACGTAGACGCAGGCGGGCTGGTCCGCGGTGTACTGCTTGGGAACGTAGATCCAGTATTTGCGGGTCGTGCCGGGGAAGATCTTGCTGGCGTTGAACTCGAACTCGCGGACTTCTCCTTTGGGGATGTCGTCGGCTCGGGAGAGGCCGCTGAGGTTCAGTGAGAAGGCGACCGCGAGCGCGAAGGCGATTCGGAGCATGGAGATCCCGGCGCGAGGAGAGCAATCAAGAAAGTCTGATGGGAACTGCCGGAAGATAGGTCGCGGTTCTGGAACTCGCCAGCGTCTTTGCCGGACGGGCTCCCATAGCTCAAACCCAACGTGCCACGGCAGCCGGGGTCAAGGGGGCAACCCCTTGCCGCCGGAGGCGCTTCCATGAGGACCCGTGGTGCACAACGGATGTCCCCTTTGTGGTACCGGCGTTGAGGACTCCCTCACATCACACCGCCTGCGATGCAATCCCCGCGGGTTGGTGAGGGGGCATCCGACACCATGTCCGCGTCTGGACACGCCCTCCTTCAGACATCTCTCGACCGCCAGGCCTCCGGCGGGCAAGAGGGCGTCGCCCCCTTGCATCCCCCACCAGGGTGCCCCTGGACCCAGAAAAGAACGGAGCCAGCGTCAGGCGAGCGATTCCGTCGCCTGCCACACGACCTCCCGCCAATCCGTCGACGCAATCCGGGACTTCCACTTCGGCGCCACAAACACCCGAACCCGCTTCACATACTCGTCAAACTGCGTCCGCGCCAAAGCATCCACCACCGGCGACACAATCCGCAGCGGCCGGTACACGTTCTCCTTCGGGAAATAGACGTCAATTGCCATCTCGATTTCCCGGTGCGGCGGCGGCGCATCAATCAGCACGTCCACCGCTTCAACTTTGGCCCCCCAGCTCTGCGAAAGCCGTTCCGCAACCCGTCCCGACAGGGCCACCAGCTCAGTGAACGGCCGCCGGGCGACGCGCCGGTAAACATCCTCCGCCTGGTAATGGCTGAACTCCGCCGCACGCTTGTAGATCTCCCGCCGCGGCCCAAAGATCCCCCCGAACAGCGGCTCCGCCGGATGACCCGCCGCAGCCCGGCACAGATGATCGATCATCCGCTCCTCGGTCATCCCCAGCAGTTCGCTCAGATCGAGCTGCCGGTAGATCTCGTAAAACCCCCGCGCGAACATGCTCGTCGCGGCCCGGACGGCATGATGCCAGTAGACCTCGCTGAACATCACGTACCGGGCAAAGACCATCAGCTCCGAGGCGGTCTTCCCCTTCGACGTGATCGCCAGCCCATCCCCCGCCTCGTTGAGCACCAGCGACTGAATCAGCCGCTGCTTGTCAAAATTGCGGCCGTACGGAACCCCACAGTGCTGGCTGTCCCGATCGAGGTAATCCATCTTGTCGATGTCGATCGGTCCCGACAGGATCGACCGCAACAGCCGCAGCTCGGGACTGTCGGTCCGCTTCACCAGGACATCCAGGACTTCCGCGGGCTCGATGTGCCACTCCCGCCGGAGCACGGCCGCCAGTTCGCCGTCGTCCGCCAGAAAACGCCGCGCGTGACTCTCGTGCGGCGGCATCCCCGCCAGGTGCATGTCCTCGATCGGATGGCAGAACGGCCAATGCCCCAGGTCGTGCAGGAGTGCCGCGGCGATCAGGACTTCCGCCGCGTGCGGCGTCACCAGCTCGCAGAATCGCGGGTCGTGACGCAACTGCTGGATGTACCGGAGGGCGTTGTGATAAACCCCCAGGGCATGCTCGAACCGCGTATGCCGCGCCCCGGGATAGACCCGGTGCACCAGCCCCAGCTGGGTGACGTGGTTCAGTCGCTGGAACTCCGCGCAGTCGATCAGCGACCGGACGCGGGGAGTGACCGGAACGTTCTGCTCCACGGGGATCCGCAGCAGCTGCCGGCCCGCTTCCAGCTCAACGAGTTCCGGAATTGTCATGAGGTCTCGCATCGCTGCGGACCCTATCAGGGACATGTTCGTTTGTCCATTGTTTCGGGGCTCCCTCGTCGCCGTTTGGGAACGAACGAAGAAGCGGAGATGAATGATGCGGGAGATCCGGCGGAAATTTGACCTCCGCCGGATTGGGGGCCATACTGCGTTCTGAACTGCGAGCCTGTCCGGGAAATGTTGGTTCCAGCAGCCGACCGCTCAGGGTCCCGCCCACATTCCAAGGAATGTGGGTCGCCAACATTCCGGACACTCACTCAGCGCAGTAAAAAGACGGGCACTCGAACGGGGTCATCCCGCTTGAAAACACCGCCGCCATCCCATTCCATGGACGAACAGATCCGAGCGATGCTGCAATACGCCGTGGGGCAGCCCCGGCCGTTGCGGTTTTCCGTTCAACCGGCAGACGGGGCCGAGCCGGGAGCGGGCGCCACGCAGACGATCGAGCTCAATTCGCCGTTCGCGGTGTTGGGCCGCGGCCAGGGGGTCGACCTCTTCCTGGACGGCGAGACCGTGGCCTTCCGGCACGCATACCTCCAGGTGATCGGCAACCGGGTCGCGTGTCTCGACCTCTTCTCGCTCAACGGGATTCACTGGGACGGACCTGCGGCCACCCCCTGGCTCTCCGCGGACCGCCCGTTCCGGATCGGCGGCCATCGGCTGAAGCTGGAAGATGACTGGATCGCGGACGACCTCGTCTCTCCGCTGGACTTCAAGCCGCGGGATGAGCAGCGGATCGAGTACGGAACTCTCCCCACCGTCAATCTCCAGCTCCTGAACTCGTCGGCCAAGGGGGTCGTCTGGCCGATCAACCGGGTCATCACACTCGTGGGCCGGGACGAACGGTGCCGGATCAAGATCAGCGACGACCGGATCTCCAAGGTCCATTGCTGCCTGCTGCTCCTGCCGACCGGCCTGTGGGTGGTCGATCTCCTCGGCAAGGGGGGGATCAAGCTGAACGGCTACGAGTGCCGCTGCGGCTATGTTGCCCAGGGCTGCGAGCTCCAGCTCGGCGGCTATGTCATGACGGCGCTGTACCCGGACGCCGCTCTGGCCACCCCCGCTCCGGCGCCCGATTCGATCACGTCGAGCAACTCGGGGGCCTTTGCCACGCGCGTCAACAAGGTCTTCAAGGTCGAGACCTATGACGAGACCGTCGTGGTGATCCCGATGGGGGACGTCTCGGACTTCAGCTACAAGGAGATCCACCTCGACGCGGGGCGGATCACCGAGCTGTTCACCAAGCACGGCTTCCGGAACCTGATTGTCGATTTCAGCGTGCGGCCGTTCGTGGGGTCGATCATCATCGACGCGCTGGTCAGCTTCTGCCGGACGGCGCGGGGCCGGTCGATGTTCTGCAATGTCTCCGCCGAGATGCAGAGCTCGCTCGACGAGATGCGGATCACGACGAAGTGGCCGATCGCCAGCTCCCGGGAAGAGGCGCTCTCGAACGTCACCGTCCCCTGAACGGTGGCGGTTCGGCTGTGGTCTCGAGAGATCCGGCCGGTATCCTTCTCTCCCACCGGCGTCTCGGTCCGGATCCGCCTCCCCGGCTTCGCTCATGCGGCTTCGCCACGTCACGTTCCACCACGTCCGCATCCCGCTCAAGCGGACGATCCGCCACGCCTCGTTCACGCGGACCGCGACCGACTCGCTGGTCGTCCGGGCCGAGTGGGACGGGGCGGTCGGCTGGGGCGAAGGACTCCCGCGGCACTACGTCACCGGCGAGACGATTGACGACGCGTGGGACCTGATTGACCGGGTGAACCTCGCGGAATCGTTCGGCGGCCGCGACTGGACCCTCCCCACACTGATCGCCCGCTGCGGGGAGTTTTCGCTCTCTCCGGGCCGCGACGACGTCCGTTCCTGTTTCGGCAACTCACTTCGCTGTGCCCTCGAACTGGCTCTCCTGGACGGCGCCTTTCGGTCGGCAGGGGAATCGCTCCGAAATCTGCCTCGGTACGGGGGGGAAGAGAGTGCGGCGGATCCCGTCGACGCCCTGCCCCGCTATAGCGCCGTCATCACCGTGATGTTCCAGCCGCGGGCGATGTCGCAGGCGGTCGCCTTCCGCGCGCTGGGGCTCAAGAGCTTCAAGTTCAAGGTGGGGGCCAAGCCCGGCGAGGCCCGTTTCGTGCGGCACGCCCGCAAACTGCTCGGACGGTCGGTCTCGCTCCGGATCGACGCGAACGAAGCTTGGCGGCCGGAAGACCTCCGCGACCACATGGGTCGTTTCGCGGCAGCGTCGCTCGATTCGGTCGAGCAGCCGATCCCGCACAGGGAGCTCGCGGCGCTCGCCGGGACAAGAGGTACGCTTCCGATCCCGGTCATGCTCGATGAGTCGATGTGCAGCCCGGAAGACGCACAGGCGGCGATCCGCGATCGGACGTGCGACCTGTTCAACGTCCGCCTCTCCAAGTGTGGCGGGTTCCTCCCCGCGCTACGGATCCTCCGCGCCGCGACGGCCGCCGGTATCGGTTGTCAGCTCGGCTGCCAGGTCGGCGAGACCGGGATTCTCTCCGCGGCGGGACGTCAGTTTGCCTCGTTCGCTCTTGGGCTCCGGTGGCTGGAGGGGAGCTTCGACAGCTTTCTCGTGAAGGAGCGCCTCACGCGCCAGAACCTGACGTTCGGTTTCGGCGGTCGGGGCCGCGAGCTCACGGGACCGGGGCTGGGCATTGACATCGACGAAGCCGCCGTGGCCCGCGTGACGATCCGCTCGAAGACGATCCGTTGTGGCTGACGGGGGCGGCGGGGAGGAATCAGCCACAGATGAACACGGATGAACACAAATAGGTCGATGGTGGTTGAGGTCGACGAGCGGTGAGCGGCCTGTGTCAGGATCGGGTCAGTGACGCCCCCTGCGGTGAGAATCAGGCTGAGAGCTTGAGGCAGCGCTCGTCGCCTTTCTTATCCGTGTCCATCTGTGTTCATCTGTGGCCAAAAACTCGACGAGACAAACACGCCTCGACCGCGGCCATCTTTCCTGACCTCTCCGAAAGCCCTGCGAGGACGGCTGACCGGCCCGCACGAGCCCGATATACTCCCCACCCCACTTTCTGTTTCTGCAGCACTCGAGGTCGCGATGTCCGTTCCCACGATTTCTCCTGGCAAGACCCGCATCGGCTGGATCGGCACCGGCGTCATGGGGAACAGCATGTGCGGCCACCTCATCAAGGCCGGCTTCTCCGCGACCGTCTACACCCGCACCCCCGCCAAGGCCGAGCACCTCGTCAACCTCGGAGCCAAGTGGGCCGCCTCGCCGAAGGAAGTCGCTGAGACGTCGGACGTGATCTTTGCGATCGTCGGCTTCCCTCAGGACGTCCGCGAAGTGTTCCTCGGCGAGAAGGGGGCCCTGGCCGGCTCCAAGAAGGGAAACATCCTCGTCGACATGACGACGAGCGAGCCGTCGCTGGCGGTCGAGATCGCCGAGGCGGCGAAGGCCAAGGGAGTCTATGCCGTCGACGCCCCCGTCTCCGGCGGAGACATCGGAGCCCGGGAAGCCCGCCTCTCGATCATGATCGGTGGCGACAAGGACGTGGTCGAAGCCCTCCAGCCCTGCTGGCAGGCGATGGGGAAGACGATCGTCCACCAGGGCGCGCCGGGCGCCGGCCAGCACACCAAGATGGTCAACCAGATCCTGATCTCCACGATGATGATCGGCGTCTGCGAAGCCCTCCTCTACGGCTACAAGGCGGGGCTCAACCTGGAGACCGTCATGCAGTCGGTCTCGACCGGCGCGGCGGGGAGCTGGTCTCTCTCCAACCTCGGCCCGCGGATGATGGCCAACAACTTCGACCCCGGCTTCTTCGTCGAGCACTTCGTGAAGGACATGGGGATCGCCCTGGCCGAGTCGAAGCGGATGGGGCTCTCGCTGCCGGGCCTGGCGCTGGCCGAACAGCTCTATCTCAGCGTGAAGGCCCGCGGCTTCGGCCGGAACGGGACGCACGCCCTCCTGCTGGCCCTGTCGGAGATGTCCGGCATCGACTGGCGGAACCGGAAGTAACATCGTGTTGGCGGCCTCCGCCGCGAGCCGCCGAGGAGCTGAATCGTCCCCTCCCCTGCCCCGACCTATCGACTCGGCTGTCCGGTGTGGGCCTGCCCGCACTGGAAGGGGACGGTCTATTCCGCGGCTTCGACGCGAAAGGACTGGCTGGGGGAGTACTCGGCCCTCTTTTCGACGGTCGAGGTGAACAGCACCTTCTATGCGATTCCGGCCGTCGAAACGGTGCGGCGGTGGGCCGAGTCGGTGCGGCCCGGCTTTGCGTTCTGCCTCAAGTTTCCGAAGGCGATCACGCACGAAAAGGGGCTGCGGGACACCGACATCGAGACGATGGCGTTCCTCCACCTGCTGGACGAGCTGGAGAAGCACGGCTGCCGGGGACCGGCGTTTCTTCAGCTTCCGCCGCAGTTTTCGGGAAGAGACTGGCCCGCTCTGGAAGCCTACCTGCGGTCGCTCCCTGGTGCGTTCTCCTACGCCGTCGAGGCCCGGCACGGAGACTGGTTCCTGCGGGGACCGGTCGAGCAGCGGCTGGACGGGCTCCTGGCGGAGCTCGGGATGGATCGGTGCCTGTTCGACAGCCGTCCGCTCTTCTCCGCCCCGCCGAGCGATGCGGCGGAGGAAGAATCACAGCGCCGTAAGCCCCGTTCGCCCTTTCGCCGGACGGTGACCGCTCGTGAGCCGATGGTGCGGCTCGTCGGACGGAATGACCTGACCGCGACGGGCCCGTGGATCGATGAGTGGGCTGCGATCGTTGCCGGGTGGATCGGCGACGGGCTCCATCCGATCGTCTTCACGCACGCCCCGGACGACCGTTTCGCCCCCGATCTGGCGATGGCGTTCCATGAGCGGCTGCGGACGCTCCGTCCGGAACTGCCTCCGCTCAGGAGCGAAGGAAGCTCCGGTCCGGCTCCAGCTTCGCCGCCGGCCCGGAAGCCCGTTCAGCGGACGTTGTTCTAAGCTGACGCCGACAGCGGCGGCGACGTCACAGAAGTCCGCCAGCCGCGTCGGTCCTCCCGCCGATCACTTCGTTTCCGGGGCGTCCGGCTTGGCTTCCGCCTTCTTTTCCGCTTCGGCCTTCTTGGCGGCCTGCTCGGCGACGATTTCCTTGAGCCGCTCTTTTTGAGCCGGGGTGAGGAACTCGCGAAGCTTGGCCGACTTCTCTCCCTGGAGCTTCTTGATCTGGGCCGCCAGCTCGTCGATTTTGACGTCGTACTCTTCGCAGACCGGGTACATCTTGGTTTTCTGGTCTTCTGACAGTCCGAGTTTGCCGAAGTTGACGGGGAGCGGTCCGCGGGGCTCCTTCTTGGTCTTGGCTTCGCCCTGCGCGAGGAGGAGCGACGAGCCGGCGACGGCGAATCCGAGGGCGATGACGGAGAGTGTTTTCACGACGGACATGTGGTGACCCTGAAGAAGAGATTGGGAATGATTAGAGGGACGGACTGGCCGCGTCCTTGTCTGGCCCTTTTGGCACACTATCGCCGTGGCCAAGCGATTTCCACCGACTGTCAGCCTAACCGGGGTCCAGGGGGCACCCCTGGTGGGGGATGCAAGGGGGCAACGCCCTCTTGCCCGCCGGAGGCCTGGCCGTCGAGAGATGTCTGGAGAAGTGAGTGTCCAAACGCGGGTGACGTGTGGGATGCCCCCTCACCAACCCGCGTGGAGTGCAAAGCGAGCTGTGAGTCCTCAACGCCGGTACCACAAAGGGGACGTCCGTCGCTGACCACGGTTCCTCACCGAAGCGCCTCCGGCGGCAAGGGGGCCGGTGTTGTTTCTTTGGACCCTTGACCCCGGTTGCCGAAGCACGTTGGGATTGAGCTATGGGCGTCGTGCCGGCAAGGACGTCGTCCGAGCTCTGGAGTCCGCTCCCTCCGCCCGGCCCCCCCTGATTTGTTCGAACCCGAACCCGCTGTTATCCTTTGGGCTCGCTGAGACCATTCCGTTCGAGGGGTCTATGGAATTTCTCCAGTCGTTGTGGCAGTTCATCGTCGCGGGCGCGGCGCTCATCCTTTCCCTCCTCAAGACCATCGGTCCCTGGACGCCGCTCCTGGCCTGGATCGCCTTCTGGTCACTCGCAGTCGACTGGAAGAAGCTGCAGAAAGTCCTCCTCGGAGGGGGGGCGATCGGCGTCGTCCTCATCGGCCTGCTCTGGATGCTCGTCTGGGGCGTCGTCGACCCTCCCGTCGACGGCTACCACTACATCTTCGGCCTGCGGCTTTCAAACTTCGTCGGCAAGCTCGTCTACGTCACGATGCTGCTGGTCATCATGTACCTGTCGGGCTCCGTTCAGCTGGCCGGACTCGTCGATCCGCTGGGCGACGTCTTGGCAACCGCCTGGAACACCGACCTGACCCCGGCGGACGAGCACGCCCACGGCGATCACGGGCATGGCGACCATGGTCATCACGACCACGCCGACCACGGCCACTCCGCCAGCCACCACGACGGCGGACACAGTGCGCACCACTGACTCCGTCCCCGGCTGCCTTGCCCTGTCGGGAGTCGTGTCGTCGCGTTCCCTCGGTCTCCTTCTGCCGGCTCCAGCGCCCCGTCTTGTTCGTGGCTTAACAGGCATCGTTCATTTTGAGGCCGCCCGGGGGAACAGGGTGACGCCTCGAACTGGTTCCCCCTCCCCCCGACGGGCGCAGGGACTCGCGGCGCGCGGCTTGCAGCCCTCCCCTCCTCCGCCGCTTTGACCGAACTCCCCCTCCGCATTTCGTCTTCCGTTTTCGCCGGACACTCATGTCGACTTCGAGCCAACCCGATCCCCAGCCCGAGAATCGTTCGGACATTCTTGAGCCGGCCGCGGGAGGCGAAGTCGCATCGGACGCCTCGGGGATCGCCTCCCGGGAGAAGCTGGACGAGCTCGAAGCGAGCCTGGACCGGTCCGACGTGGTCCCCCCGCCTTCCGGGTCCATGGCCCCATCGCCGGGATCCGAAGCGCCGCGATCAGCGGCCGCGTTCTCGGGAATGACGCCGGTGGCGGCGGACGGCACAGCGGTCCGGAGCGAGACCGAAGAGTCCCTCCCGGACGAGCTGGCGCTGACGCCGGAGGACGTGGAGGACGAGGCGGTCCGCGGCGACTTCATGATCCGCTGGGCGGTCCTCCTGATCGGGGTCCTGCTCGGCTGCACCTACATCAACGACAGCGCTCTCCTGGTCCGGATCCGGACCGGGGAATACATGCAGGGGCACGGCTTCCTGCCGCCGCGGACCGACGTCTTTTCCGTCGCCAGCGAAGGGCAGCCCTGGTACCACCTGTCGTGGCTCCTCGATCACGTCCTGACGCTCGTCTATCACGGCGGCGGTCCGACCGCGCTGACGCTCCTCACGGCGGTGGGCGTCGGCGTCCTGTTCCACCTGCTCAGCCGGACCATGATCCCGGGGATCTCGTCCTGGTGGGGATCGGTCTGCGCGGCGCTCGTCCTCGTCTGCAACTTCAACGCCTTTACGCCCGGTCCGCCGCTGGTCCTGCTGCTGGGGGTCGCCGCGACGGGGCTGATCCTGCACCGGTGGTCGCTGCGTCCGGAGTCGACGACTCCGTGGTCGCTCGTCCCCCTCTTCTGGATCTGGAGTCAGTGCGACCCCAACGCGGCGGTCGGGCTGGCGCTCCTCATTGCCTTCGGTCTCGGCCAGACGTTCCTCCAGGACAATCCCAAGGGGTTCAGCCTCCAGGGACTCTGGACGGCGATCGGATTGTCGGTCCTCGCGTGCGCGATCCATCCGTTCCACTGGCACGTGTATGAGTATCCCTGGACCTACCTCCGGCTCGAGCAGCCTGAGACGCGGGAATACTTCGTCGGCGTCCTGGCCAACTCGCGGCTGATCGCCGACTACTCGTCGCTCCTGTCGTCCGACTTCCGCGCGGGAGCGTCGGTCTACGACTGGTTCGGCGTCGGATTGATCGGCTTGGCAATCGTTGCGCAGCTCCTCAACTGGCGGCGGCTCCACTGGGGCTGGCTGCTGGTCTTCGTCGCCGCCAACGCCTTCGCGCTCGGCTCGTCGCGGTATCTCCCGATGGCGAGCGTGGTCAACGCGATCGTCGCCACGCTGAACGGCCAGATCTGGTTCCGGCACACGTTCCGGCAGTCCTATTCGACCGACCGTTGGGAGGTCCTGTTCTCGCGCGGCGGACGGGCGGTGACCGTGCTGGCCCTCTTCGCCCTCGCGTACCTGTCGGTCAACGGCTCGCTGATGGGGGCCGGCGGCCGCCGCGTCGGCCTGGGGTTCCACCCGGATCTCGTGCTCCAGACGAAGTCGATGGAGGAACTCGCCAAGGGGGCCTTCGACGACCGTCCGTTCCATGTCTACCTCAGCCAGGGGGACCACCTGATCTGGACGGGACGGCGCTCATTCGTCGACTCCCGCATGGCAATCCACGCCCGTACCGGGGCCGCGGCGCAGCACCGGGAGGCCCGGGCGTCGCTCATCGCCGGACGTCCCTCGCCCGATGCCTGGAAAGAGGTGTTCGACCGGTTCAAGGTGTCCCACGTCATCGTCCGGACAGTGGTCGAGCGGGATGTCATGGAGGTCTTTGCCAAGCTCCTCCAGCGGGGCTGGTTCACGAGCCGGCTCGCGGCGACGGGGATGGTGGCGTACCGGCCCGACCTGCGGTCGCCGGAGTTCGAGAAGTTCCGTCAGCAGGAGCCGCTTTCGCACATCCTGCGGACTGTTTTCCGCGATAAGGCCCGTCCGGACCTGGTGGTGACCGGAGTCCGGAGCTGGCCCCGGTCCCGCGGCACCTACGACCGGTGGCTCATCCAGCCGAAGGATTTTGAGTCGGAGGGAGCGCTCACGGCGTCGCAATACGGGACCCTGCTGGAAGTGACCCCCAACATTCCGAACCCGAATGTGCTCCGGCTGCGGACCGGGCTCGCCCTGCAGACGATCCGCGAAGCCCGCTCGGGGCTGTTCGGCGATTCGCAGAACGCGAAGGCCTACCGCCGGCTGGGGCTGGCGGCGCTCGCCCTGCACGGGATCGACACGCAGTGGCTCCAGGCCCAGAACCCGCAGGCGCGGGACGAGTTCTGGCTGCGGTACGCGATCGCGTCCTACTACTCCGCGCAGATTCTCGACCCGAGCGACTTCCGCGACCATCAGGTCCTTGCCGATCTCTGCTTCCTGATGGGAGCGCGGGACTGGGCGCTTCACCACATGGAGCAGTTCGAGCGGAAGCTCCAGGAGCTTGACCCGGAAGCCAAGCTCCCGGAGCAGCAGCAGGCGGCGCTCAAGGAGCTGCGGGAGTTTGTCGACAACGTCCGCAAGACCGTCCGCGGGCAGCTCGGGCTCGGCGGGACGCGAATGAAGGCAATTCAGCAGGCCCTCCAGGACGGCTGCTGGAGGTTCGCGCTGGAGTTGTACGAGGAAGACATCACGGCGTTCGGCCAGGATCCCAACTCCCAGGACCTGATCGCCGACATGCTGCTGATCGGGGGACGGCTCGAGGAGTCGTGGACTCTGACCGAATCGATGGAGACGAGCCTGCCCCCTGCCGGCACGCCGGGGGGGGAGGTCTTCAGCTCCAAGTGGCGAAATTCCTGCTCGCTGGCGAACCTGATGATCGGCAACGAGGAGCGTTCGATTCAGCTCTGGACGGAGGACCAGCAGTCGCTGCAGCGGGGGGCGGCGATGTCGGCCCTGTCGCTGGCCCCGCTCGTCATCGGTCCGCCGCCGAAGATGGACCTCCGGCCGCTGCTCGCCTCGACGTGGGCTTTCAACGACCTGCAGCAGATCGAACGGGAGACGCAGGACGCGGTCCATGCGGCTCTCGCCGACCTCGTCTGTTCGCGGAACCAGACGGCCGCCAAGAAGCTCACCGATGCTCTGGAGCGGAATCCGGAGACCGTTTCGCGGGTCCGGATCGTTTACTACCTGTCGCTCCTGACCGACGAGCCGCTCGAGATCGAGCCCCCCTCGCTGCAGATCCCGACCTGGGGCGACATGTTCGCCGAGGATACGCCGGCCGATCCGATGGGGGAGGCTCCGAAGGAACCGATGCCTGAGGGACCTGCCAAGCCGAAGACCGATGCCCCGCCGGCGGCGAAGCCGAACGAGGAGAAGCCGTCGGAAGCGAAGCCCGCGGCCTCGGCGACATCGTCCGAGCCCGAGGTCCCGGCCCCGCCGCCGAAGGCGCAGACGGTGGACGAGTAGCGGCAATCAGCGACGATCGTTGAGGCGTCCCTGCCGGCTCGGCTCCCATAGCTCAAACCCAACGTGCCACGGCAGCCTGGGGTCAAGGGGCCACGCCCCCTTGCCGCCGGAGGCACTTCTATGAGGAACCGTGGGACACAACGGATGTCCGCTTTGTGGCGCCAGCTATGAGGACTCCCTCAAACCAGACCGCTGGCTTTGCAATCCCCGCGGGTTGGTGAGGGGGCATACGGCACGGTGTCCGCGCTTGGACACGCGATCCTTCAGGCATCTCTTGACGAGAGGGCCTCCGGCGGGCAAGGGGGCGTTGCCCCCTTGCATCCCCCACCAGGGTGCCCCTGGACCCGGTTTGGCTGGCGACATTGAAACTCAGGGCCCGCCCGGCACGCATTTCCAGTCACCTTGAACTCGCCGGTTCCAGAGGCCGGACAAAGATCGCCGACGTGACCGCCCGCCGCTTCGGCTCCTCCGATCGAACCTCCATCCGGAAGTACCCCGGCGTCCCCGCGAACGACCCGGCGTCGTACCGGTGCGACCACCGCTTCTCCCCGGGAGCCCAGCTCTCAATCGTCTCCCCATCGCGGATCAGCTTCACCTCGCTCACCGGCCCCGCCCCCTCGGCACTCAGCTCCACCGTCAGCGGCGTCCCCGCCGCCACGGTCAGGGTGTCGCCGATCATCGCCCCGTTGACCTTCAGCTGGCACTCCAGCCCGTCCCCGTCGACGGCAAACGTCCGTCCGGCGCGAATCGCCTGTCGCAGCGCCCGGTACGAGAGCCGGTCGGCCCACACGCACCACCGGTAGCCGCGTTTCACCGAGAAGCGGCCGTGCGCGTCGCTCCCCCCCTTGGCGGTGACGTGGATCCCCTGCTTGAGGTACTCGTTGTCCCAGGCATCGAGCGGATACCACTTCCTGTCGTTCACCACCTCGAAGAGCGTGATGTTCGGGGCCGAGTTCCGATAGGCGTTGTGGTTCGGGCCGACCTCGCCCCCCATCGAGAGGACAAGCCGGTTCTGGTCGACCACCGCCGTGTCGGACGTCGGGACGAAGTGCCCCAGGAACGCGCCTGTCCGGTGCTCGCCGCCGTCGGAGATCTCCTGGCCGTTCCCCATGACGATGAACTCCGGCGTCCCCTGATCCTCGCTGCGGAAATAGGCCCCCAGGCTGTTGTGGTCGGTCACCAGGGCAAAATCCCAACCCGCCTTCCGGGCGGTTTCGAGCGTGTTCTCCGGGTCGAAGTCCTCGACGTCGATGTCGTGCGTGTAGGTGTGGAGATGCCCGTCTCCGCGGTACCAGCGGGGATTGTGCGGAGCCCGACGCGGGGTCGCGGAGATGACCGGCGCGGGCAGGCTCGCGTTCTCGAACGAATGCGCGACGATCGTGTAGTAGTACTTCGTGCCGTGGTCGACCTCGTAGTCCCGGAAGTGATCCCGGTTGTGCGGGACAATCTTGAGCAGGTTCTCCGGGACCGGCTCTACCTCGGGCGTCGTGGCCCGGTAGATGTGGTACGTCGTGACGTTCCGGTCGCGGTTGTCCCACGAGAGAATGACGCATTCCGGAAGCGGCTGGGCGTCAGCGGTCCACTTCTCCGGCGGGACGAGGCCGAAGGTCACGGTGGCGATGCCCGCGTGGTTGCGGCGCATCTCCTCGTCGTAGAGCGCCCGGTTGTAAACGCGGACGTCATCGATGAGCCCGTGGAAATACTGCGACCCGTTGCCGTTGCGGCCGATCGAGAGCGGCTGCGGCTCGCTCCGGCCATTCCAGATCCCCTCGACCTGCTGCGCCTTGGCCCGCGGATCGAACTCCGCCTCTTCGCTCGCGTAGGCCCGGACGTAGCCGCGGAACCGGACCCGCTCGTCGACGTTGGAGCCTTCCCAGAAACCGGCGAGCTGCATCCAGCGGTCGGGGGTGATGATCGGATAGTCGGAGAGCGCCTCCTCAAGCTGCTTCGGCTCGCGCTGCGAACAGCGGTAGTGGTAGGCGATCTTCGGACCATGCAGGGAGAGGTTGTAGTCCCCTCCGTGCTGGTGCGACTTCTGGATGAGGACGACGACCGGCTCCCCGGTACGGGCCTTGCCCGGCATCGGTTCGGTCTTGGTCTCCGGTGTCTTGTCGCTCTCCGCCGGCGGGGCCGGCGGACTCCCCGCCGTCCGCATCCAGCATTCGACGTGGTGGCCGAGGTGCCCCTTGAGCGAGTCCGAATGGGGAACTTCGACGTACTGGTCGGTTCCGTTGAGCGAGAGAGCGTCGCCCCGATGCCCCGCGACGAACGCGGGATTCCCGTGGACGGTGCCGTGATTGTTCTTCCCCGAGAGGTCGCGTACCCGCGCCTCCGGCGCGTCGCCGTCGAACGTGTAGAGGGCGACGAGGCCGTTGTCGACGACCTCGATCGTCACGGGAACCCCCTCGACGCTCGCCGAAAGGGTTGCGGTCCCCGCAGTTTCGGACGTGATCGCGAACTCGGCGACTCCCTCCGCGTCGGACGTCGCCTTCGCCGGTTCGATCCGATCGAGCGGGCCGCGGCTTGATGCGAGCGCGACGGGGCGGCCCGCCAGCGGCGTCCCCGACCGGTCGCGGAGCCGAACGCGAACAACGCACTTCTGGCGGCCGTCCGCCTGGGCGGCGAACGGGTGGCACGACAGAAACGAGTTCGCGGGCTCCACCGGGGGGACGCCGCGGCGGCGCCCACGAGGAGGACGGATGTGACAACAGTCAGCAATCGGCGCATCGGGATCGGGGTCCTTGAGTCCGCGGCCTCCGCAGACGAGAGGGAAGCGAACTCGGATCAGGAGAAGAGAGAGGTGGAGAAGGAGCCGGCGGACGGTTGGCCGCCGCGTTCGGCTCCCGGGGCTGGGCAGGCGTCGTCAGACGGTGAAACGGATCTCTCTCGACTCCTCGCCGCCATCCGCCAGCCGGGCGACCGTGACGCGGACGACGTGCTCGCCTGCCGCCACGCTCGGCATCCGGACGATGTGCGCCCGGTCGGCGGGGAGCGGCCCGCGGCGGGCCGCCATCGTTTCGAGGGGCTCCGGTTCAACGGTCTGCCCGTCGACCGTCACGGTCTTGAGTTCCGCGAGCGCTGTTTTGGGAACACCCTGGTTCGTGTTGGTCCACGCGCAGCGGATCCGAAGGGCGACTCCCGTTTCGGGAACCCCCGTCTCGAACCGATCCCCCGCCTTCAGGACGACGACCGAAACGAGCGGCCGTGCGATCGCGGGGTTGTCCCACCACCGCCACCGCATCTCTTGCTCGAGGACGAACCGGGCGACCTCGTCCGAGCCGGCGTGCATCCGGAGTTTGTCGCCTGTCACGGCGTCGCGGCGGACGGCGGCGACCCACCCGTTTCGCAGGGCCGTGAGCCAGTTCTCCCAGGTCGGGGCTTCGGCGAGGAACAGCGTCCGAAAGCCGGTCGTCATGTCCGCGAACCACCACGGCTCGGGACCGTGGGCGTCCTGAAGGGCGACGAACGGCAGATGGCCGCGGTAGCGGTTCAGGAACGGCTCGCTGTTCGTGAAGTCCGGATTGCCGAAGTGGAACGTGCTGACGGCCGCATACCCGCCCCGCTCGAGGGCGTCGTCGAGCAGCGTCCGGACAAGCTCTTCGTTCTCGCCGAACTGCCAGACGATCCGTCCCTGGCCGGCGTGCAGCGGCTCGATTCGGCGCCGGCGAAAGTCGTTCCACTCCGCCGCCGCGTCCCCCGTGAGCGCGGGACCGATCTCGCTGCCGGCGGGCGCGATGATGTCGCTCATGTGGCTGTAGGTGCCGAAGCCCGGCACATCGATCCACGTCCCATACTCCTCGTTGGCGGTGAAGAAGCGGACCGGAACCTGCTGGCGGTCCGCCAGACTCTGGGCCGCCTCAAGCCATCCGGGCTTGGCGTTCTTCGCCCCCCACAGGTCGATCTGGAGAGACTTCGCGAGATCGACCGCCTCGGCGGGGCTTCCCGATCCGTGGGCCTCGATCTGGATCGAGAAGACCTGAAGCCCCTTGGGAAGTGTGGTCGGGACGGCCGCGATCCGCTTCGGCAGTGATGGCGGCGGCGCCTGAAGCGAGTCGAGAGCCGCCAGGGCTTCGAGGGCGTAGCGCGTGGCAACGGCGTTGCTCGCCCAACCGGGCCGGTCGCCAAAGCCTCCATCCGCATTCCGCAGGCTGAGCAGCCAGCGGACGGCGGCATCGGGATCGGTCGGCCGAGCGCCGAGGCGGGCGAGACCCGTCACGGCTCCCCAGGTGTAGGCGACATCTGGCTCCATTCCCCAGGCCGGTTTCGGCTGCCAGCGAAATCCTCCACTGGGAGCTTGGCACCCCTGGAGCCAGGCGATCGTCGCGGCGGCGTGGTCCTCTTCCAGCCCGAGGAGCGCCATCCCTTCGAGGCCCCACAGCGTGTTGAGGACATGGCCGTCCCCTCCTTCGGCAGCGGGGGAGTTGTTGAAGCTGCCGTTCGGCCGCCGCCGGCTGAGGAGGTAGCGCGAGAACTCGGCCGCCACCGGTTCCATCGGGAGACCGAGGAGCGGACGGCACGCGAGCGCCGCGAGCTGGAACCGGAAAACCGGATGGCGATGCCGCTCGTACTGTGCGAGGTACGGGACGGGCGCGGTCCAGCCGCGGACCCGCTCCGTGAACTGCGCCGCGGCGAGGTCCTTCGCCCCCAGCCAGTGCAGTGCCTGGAGCTGCTGAAAATCGAACTCGCGGTGTTCCTGCTCGAGCTTCTTCCACTCGGTCGGATGATGCGTCCGCATGTACTCCGCACAGGCGGCGGTCCGCGGCACGGGACGGCCGAGAACCTGATAGGCGGCAATCACGGCGAACGTCGGAGCGAGGTGCGACTCCGGCTGGTCTCCCCAGGCATACCCCCCATCGGGGCGGGCGAGCGTCTCAAGGTAAGCGATGGCTTCGTCATGCCACTCGGGGCGGGACGCCTGGGTCTCCGGCGCGGCGCCCCGCAGCGCCGTCGCGGTGAGCGATCCCAGGCCGGCCGCCGCGAGTTGCTGCAACGTCTGTCGTCGGGAGAGGCGAGGCGTCATCTCAATGTCGGCGCGCATGGGGGGATCTTCCGGTGAGGAGCGAGGCGGCACTCGACACGAATCAGGAGGCGGCGGGCTTCGCCGCGGCGGGACGGGCCCGCGGCTGTTCCCGGATCGGCCAATGCGGAGACTCGGTCCGAGCGCCCTCGAAGAACTTTTCGAAACGCCGCACCTGATCGGGTTGTTCGGCGGCCAGGTCGCGGGTCTCGGCCGGATCGGTCCGCAGGTCGTAGAGTTCGATCGGACCGCGAGCCCGACGGCGGACCGCTTTCCAGTCGCCGATCCGGGCCGCCTGCTGAAACCCCCCTTCGTGGAATTCGAAATAGAGCGGAGGATGGTCGACGGGCTCGTTCGTCCGGAACGCCGACAGGACCGAGACACCGTCCGTCGCGGCCGGTTTCGGCTGCCCCGTCAGGTCGGCGAGCGTCGGCAGGAGGTCCCAGAAGGCCCACACCTGCGGACTGACGACCCCCGCCGGGACCTGCCCCGGCCAGCGGACGATCGCGGGGGTGCGGATCCCCCCTTCGTAAAGGTCCCGCTTCCGTCCTCGGAGCGGACCGGAGTGGTCGAACAGCTCGTCCTGATAGGCGGCGCCGTTGTCGCTGGCGAACAGGACCAGAGTCTTCCGGTCGAGGTCCAGCTCCTTGAGGAGCGCAAAGATCGTCCCGACGTCGCGATCGAGCCGGCCCATCATCGCCGCCAGTGTCTTGAGCTTCGGATCCCACGGCTCGTCAGCGTAGGGGCCGAGGTCCGGCACCTGGAGCTTCTGGTGCGGGACGGTGTAGGAGAGATCGAGGAAGAACGGCCGCGACCGGTTGTCCCGGATGACCTTCACCGCCTCGGCCGTGAAGAGATCGTGCGAGTACTGCTGTCCGTCGAGCGGGACCTGCTCGCTGTTTCGCCAGAGCGACGGCGGATAGTGCTCGTGGGCGAGACGCTGGCAGTTGTAGCCGAAGAACTCGTCGAACCCCATCTTGTCCGGCGTGCTGGCGGAGCCGGGATGGCCCAGACCCCACTTGCCGATGAGGGCGGTCCGATAGCCCGCCTGCTTCATGAGGTGCGCGACGGTCACAGTCCCGGCCGGCATGGGAAGCTGCCCCTCGGGCTTGATCTCCTGGTTACCGCGGATCGGCGCGTGGCCGCCGTGCAGGCCGGTCATCAGAGCGCAGCGGGACGGAGCACAGACGGTCGCGCCGGCGTAGGCCTGCGTGAACCGCATCCCCTCAGCCGCCATCCGGTCGAGGTTCGGAGTCTTGATTTTCTGCTGGCCGAAGCAGCCGAGGTCGCCGTAGCCCAGGTCGTCGGCCAGGATCAGGATGACGTTCGGCCGCTCCGGCTGTTCCTTCTCTCGCGGGGTCTCCGCATGAGCCGTCGACAGCCAGCCCGCCAGGAACAGGAGGGGCAGCCACACGCGGCGGCGCGACAAGTCAGACCACGTCATCCGATCACCCGTGTTCATCGCTGTGCCATCCTTCTCGCGAGACGCTTACGACGTCCGTACGCTCGACGGAATTCTCCCGAGTCGGTCCGGCCGTGTCACCGCCGTCGCTCTTCGATCAGCTGGAACGCTTGCCGCGGCGATCGGCGAGGACTTTCAGTTTTCCCTCCTTGCCGACCAGTTCAAACTTCAGGTCCGCCGGACCGTCGGTCGGGATCGTCGCCTTCAAGTCCGACTTCGCCTGGTCGCCGTAGGTCTCAGGAATCAGCGACTGCTCGGCGTGATACATCGGCGGGCTCGTCCGCGGGTTCTCCGGATCGGGCTCGTACTCGACCCGCGCTTTGATGACCGAGACCTGATAGTCGCCGGCGACCGCCCCGTCATGCTGGTCGAACGTCGTCAGGACGAATCGCCCCGACGAGTCCGTCTGTGCCGACGCCGAATGCGTTCCCCCGACCGGGTAGAGCATGACGACGGCGTCGCCGAGAGGCGCGCCGTTGAACAGGATCGTCCCCGAGGCCGGCGAGAGCTTGGGGCGGTTCTGTCGCCACTTGTCGGAGCCGCCGCCGCACCCCGCGAGGAGCAGTGCGACCGCCACGAGACAAGACTTCCGAAACGGCATGGATCACTCCTGATGAAGAACGGACTCGAACCGCCGGTCCTCCAAGGCGAGGACTCGGCTCAAGCCTTCCTGGGCGGTTCCCAGGACCGTGTCGCGGATTCGGCGGTGGTTCCGGGGACTGCCAACGATCTCCGCCCCTGAACCACCGCGCTCCCTGGCGCGATCGAATCTAGAACTCCCCGACCCGTTCGTTGCTGGCTCGCGTCCCCAGGGCCCCCCAGATGCCGAAGGGGCTCCTGGCGTCCGCCCCGATGGCGGCGGTGGTCGCCTTCGCACCCTGGTTGCCGGCGTCGATAGTGTCGCTGATGAACCGGACGCTCCCGTCGGCCAGGACGGCGATCACCCCGCCGACGTGCATGCTGGCCGACGAATAGAGTCCCAGCGATCCGGCCGACTCCGTGCCGACGCAGCTCGGCGAGTTGGGAGGCATCGCCGTGGTGACGGCATTGACGCCGGGCTGGCCGTCTCCCCAGTTGATTCCGCGGAAGAACTGCACGGAGCCGCCGGTGTACTGGCGGAGTCCCGTGTTGAAGAGGGCGCGGCACAGCGCCGGCGTGTTGTCGGCGCCGCCGGTCGAGAGGCCCCGCACGCCGCCCAGATCGTTCGTGCTCATAGGCCAGCGGATCTCCGCCATCAGGAGGGTGTTCGAGACGCCGTCCGTGATGCTGCGGAGGGGCATATAGGACTGCTTTCCGAACACACCGCGGATTGTCGCGACGTTCATGTCGGTCGTGTCCCCGGCGACGAAGGCGTAGGAGGTCCGCCCCCGGCTCACCTGCCAGTTCTCGCGTTCGGTCTGATGGTTCGATGCCGACGGGCAGATGAAGGAGGCGAGTTTGGAGTCGTACGGAGCGAACGCGTTCCAGGGGGCGGGGCCCATCGGAGGGGCGCCGCCCGTGGGGCTGGAGATCTGATTATAAAGTCCCCCCTGATCGATATAGGGAAGCAGGAACACGAGCCCGCTCATGTATTCCTGCGTCGTCGTCGGTCCGCCGCGCGAGGGAGGAAAACGGCCGTGCGTCTCCTCATAACTATGCATGGCGAGGCCGATCTGTTTCATGTTATTCCGACACTGCGCCGCGCGAGCCGCCTCGCGGGCCTGCTGAACGGCCGGCAGCAGGATCGCCACGAGAACGCCGATGATCGCAATGACGACCAGCAGCTCAATGAGCGTAAAGCCTCGCTTTCGCCCGCCAACGGAGGAATTAGGAGACAGCACCATGGAACGGATTCCCTTATCGAAAAGAAGTCTCAAACAGGTTCGCCCGCCGCCGAGGGATTCATCGAGCGCGGCAACCGGTGAATTGTCACCCCGTCAGATGATCTTATGACGAGGCGTCGTTAAACATTGGAACAAGGAGCGAGGCTGGGGATTATTATTCCGCCCGACTCTGCACGAGGATGCGGAATTGATCCGTGAATCCCTCCGCCGTCAGGATCGCGAAGGTCAGCGTCCGCCGGTCCTCCGATAACTGCAGGGTGTCCGAACCGTTGCCGTTTTCGAGGCCGCGACTCAGCTCGTTCTCGCGTCCGGGGGCAACCCCCAGGAGCCCGTCGGTCTCCCCCAGCGTTTCCCCATCCGTGATCACGGAGAGGATCGGCTGCGCGAACGTGATGCTCCCCTGGATACGGCTCGTGGGCCGGTCCTTTGGAGAGAAGTGGAACAGGAAGCTGTCTACGGTGGTCCCGCGCGGCACGTCGAACTTTCCGAGCGGGTTCGCGACCTGCAGGTCCTTGGCCAGATCGTGCCGCGCGACCTCCTGGAGCAGGAACCCCTCGCGGGCGGGGGTGACGTAGTCGAGCGGAAAGGTCGGCCGCGGCTCCTGGACGAGCCGGACCTTGCCGGCGAGACCGGTGATTCCCGCCATATCGAGATCGAACTGGCGGAACGCCTCCTGGTCGTAGACGGTCGAGAAGACCGATCGTGAACCGGCCTCGAGTTTCACTGCGCTGCCGGCCGCCACGAGCGAGCGGTCTCCCCCCGCCTGCGAGTCGAACCCGACGCCGACCTGTCCACGGCGGACCAAGACGGCGGCGGTCTGATCGACGGAGGCGTCGATCAGGAACTCCGTCCCGTAGTCGACGACCACGCAGTCCCCCGCCCGGATCGTGAATCCCGCTGCCCCCCGGGGGACGTTTGCGAGGGCTCTCCCGCCGAAGAGCCGGACGGACATATTCGACTCGAGGGCCAGGACCCCCGGTCCCTGAAAGCGGACCTGCACTCCGCTCGGAAACTCGACGACGACCCGCCCCTGGCTGAGGGCGATGCGGTCGTTGCGGAACAGGGCCTGCCCCGCCGGTCGGGCGGGGCCCTGCCAGCCCGCCTGCGCGGAGATCTCCCGGATCTTCGCCAGCGGCGGGGCGGGCGGATGTTCGGGCGCCTGACGTCCAGCGACGGCCGGAGCGCCCGTGAGCATCCCTTCGTTCATCCGGAACAGTCCGTATCCGGCCAGAAGAACGCCCGCGACGCAGAGGGCCGCGACCGTCGCCATCCATCGCAGATCGCGACGGCGTTCATGGTCGTGCCGCCCGCGGATCGTCGCGACCAGTTCGTCGTTCGTCAGCGGTTCGACCGCGAAGTGAACGAGTGCCGCGTGCATGTCGAGGTACTGCACGCAGGTCTGGAAGTGCTGGGGATCGAGGGCCAGGAGCTCATGCAGTTCGTCCGCCCCCGCGGACGGGAGTCGCCCGTCGCAGGCCTGATCGAGGAGCTCGATCACTCGTTGTTCGTTGCCGCGGCTGCGCCCGTTCATACGTCCCCACTCTGTCGCATGAAGGAATTGACGCACTGGTAGAGCCGCTTCCGGATCCGCGACAGCCGTGTGTAAATCGCGTCCTCGCTCAGTCCCGTCATCTGCGCGACTTCGACGGCGGTCCGCTGCTCGCCGTAGCACTGTTTCACCAGGAGCCGGTCCTCGTCGCTGAGCCGGCTGAGGCAGGTCTGGAGCCGCTCGCGCCGCAGTTCGAGGAGCTCCGCGGATGCCTCCCGGATCTGCGAGAGACGGCTGAGGTCCTTGGGAGGGAGGTTGAGCGCTCCGCGGTGCCTGTGCTGCTTGCGGAGGTAGGTCCGGGCCATGTTGTACGAGATGCTGCAGGCCCAGCTCCGGAAGTTGGTCCCCAGCTCAAACTTGTCGAACTCCCGCCACAGCGTGACGCAGGTCTCCTGCATGACGTCTTCCGCGTCGACGCGGTTGGGAACGAGGACGAGGATCGCTCCCAGGATGGCGTGATACGACTGCTGAAGCAGCCGGATGAACTGCTCGCGCCGCGCGCCGCTTTCGCTCGTTCCCGCGGCGTCGAGATCCGGAACATCCAGGGGCAAAGGGGAACCTCAGTCTCGTCTGGGTAGGTTCGCATTTCGGGGGTGGAGCACCCGCCGCGGGGCGGATCCGTTCCGCCGATCGAACGCGTGCGAACCTCGCGAGTCACAGGGTTATGAGCGTGCCCCGCCGAACCTGACAGGGATTCTGGTCCGGCCGCATCCGGACGCCTTGTTCGAGAGGCGTAACCTGCATCCTGCAGGGGAGTTGTGGCCCGGATGCGATTGCGGGAAATTTCGATGAAGACGGCCGGGAGCCGGTCGACTCCCCGGCGGGAATTGAGAGGGTTCGGCGAGCGTTGTGTTAATGGGGGTTAAAGCTGATGCGGGGTGTATGGCAGCGGAGCGTTCGGATGGACGGATGATCCACCGGGCAACGTGACCGGGGTCCAGGGGGTACCCCTGGTGGGGAGTGCAGAGGGGAGAAGCCCCTTTGCCCGCCGGAGGCCTGGCTCGTCGGGAACCATCGGAAGGAGCACGTGTCCAAGCGCGGGTAACGTGCCGCATGCACCCCTCACCAATCCGCTGGGATGGCAAAGCAAGCGGCGTGGCGTGAAGGAGTGCTCATAGCTGGTTCCACAAAGGGAACGTCCGTTGTGTACGACGGTTCCTCACAGGAGTGCCTCCGGCGGCAAGGGGTTGCCCCCTTGACCCCAGACTGCCGTGGCACGATGGGTTTGAGCAATGAAAGCCGTGCCGGCAAGGACGTGCTGAGAGGCAGCAGCGTCAGCGTCCCTCCTCGACCGACCTCCCTTGGCCGCGGTTCAGACTCTTCCGTCGGACGTTCCCTTCGCCAGCTCATACAGGAGAATCCCCGCCGCGACCGCCGCATTCAGCGAATTGACCCGGCCGACCTGCGGAATCGACACGCACTCGTCGCACAGCGCCAGGATCTCCGGCGCCAGCCCCCGCCCTTCGTTCCCGATGACCAGGCCCACCGCGGTCCCGCGCGGCAGGCGGTCCGGGGCCAGCGACCCCTTTTCGCTCGCCCCGATGACGGTCACGCGCTCTGAACGCAGCTCCGAGAGGAAGGCGGCAAGCGACGACGTCCGGGCGAGCGGAACGTGGTGGACCGCGCCGGCGGAACTGCGGACCATCTGGGCCGAGACATCCGCCTGGCTCGTTTCCCCCACGACCATTCCCCCGACACCGAGGACTTCCCCGCAGCGGACGATCGCGCCGAAGTTGAACGGGTCCTGGATCCGGTCAAGGATCACGAGCGGCCGCGTCCGGTCCCAGTCCCGCAGCAGCTCCGCGGTCGTCAGGTAGGGATAGGGAGGCATGCGGGCCGCGAGCCCCTGATGGTCTTCCGCGCCGGTCAGGCGGCGAAGATCGTCGTCGCGGCTGGGGACGACCGGGATGCCGCGGGTTTCGCAGACCTGAACCGTCTCTCGGCTCGCCTCGTCTCCCGCCCGCTCGGCGACGAGGACTTCATGCGGCTGCCAGCGGCCGGCCCGCAACAGCTCGAGGACGACGTTCCGGCCCCAGAGCCAGCATCGCTGATGGCTCCCCATCAGCCCCTTTCCGCGGCTCCGTGTCTTCTTTCCGCCGACCATTGCTGCTGATTCGTCCCGTTGTCTCGATCCGGTGGCCGGCCGTCGGCCGATGTTCTCGCGCCGCGTCACGCCGGGAAAGGAACCGGCCGCGAAAGGGCAAGGCGAAGCGGTCCTAACGCATTGCCGCTTCGCAACTTGACCCGTTTCTCCAGGGGTTCCTATACTCCTCCCTCGCGCTTCCGCGCCGTGACGCGAGGGGTGCGTTCCTGTTTTGGACGTCACGGGTCGTATGGTAGTGACTCCGGCCGGATTCCGCAGACGCTTTGCGGCATTTCCGAGGCGGGGCGAACGCGAGTCCTCATGAAAGCCGACGGTAACCCTCTCGCCCAGAACGAACTCGGTCGCAGGCTGACAACCTGGAGCGAGCGGATTGAGCCGCACACGAACAAGATCCTCGCGGGCCTGCTGGCGATCACGGTCGGCGTGGTGCTGGTGATGGTGCTCCGCAGGGCCGGGGCCGCCAACACCGCCAAGGTCTGGACCGAGTTCTACGAGTGCCGCACCGCAGCGGACTACGAGACGTTCGTCGAGGACTTCCCCGCCAGCCCGGCGACCTCCTGGGCCCGCGTCGAAGCGGCCCGGCAGCGGATGATCGACGGCTACCGGCTGTCTCTGACGAACCGGTCGGATAGCGTCAAGGGGCTCAAGAAGGCTCAGGAGCATTTCCGGGCCGCCCTTCAGGGGGATGCTCCTCCGGAGATCCGGGAGCGGGCGCTGGCCGGTCTGGCGATGGCCGAGGAAGCCCTGTGCAGCGGCGACACCAAGCCGGTCGTCGAAGGGTACAAGAAGCTCCTCCAGGAGTTCCCTGAGACGTACTACAAGAAGTGGGCGGAGCACCGCATCGAACTGTTGGGGAAGCCGGAGACGGGCGAGTTCTATGCCTGGTACGCCAAGCAGGACCCCAAGCCGACCGACCGCCCTGCCCCGCAGGATGGGCGCCCCATCATTCCGGGCATCCCGGGCGGCGGCGATCTGCCGAAGCTGGATGACATCTTCAGCTCCGACCTGATGAAGGAACTCAAGGAGCCGGTCAAGCCAGACTCTTCGAAGCCCGAAGCTCCCAAGACCGAGGCGCCGAAGCCCGGTGAAGAGCCGAAGGCGGATGCACCGAAGGCCGACGCTCCGAAAACGGATGCTCCCAAGACCGACGCTCCGAAAACGGAAGGGGACAAGCCGGCCGCCGCTCCCGAACTCCCGAAGCCGGAGAAGACCGACGCCTCCCCGGCGACGCCGCCGAAGGGCGAGGAGAAGCCGGCCGAACCCGCTACGGACGCGAAGAAGGAATAGTCCCGCGTCCGCTGACGGCTCATCGCTGACAGCGGACCGCTCCACAAGAGGAACGAGTTCCGTCTTGCGTGAAGACCGATTCCTCTCCGCCGAGCCCGCCTGATCCGGTCCCGTTGCCGCCGTCTTCGTTCTCCTCGGGGAACAACAGGCGGTGGGAGATCGCGATCGTTCTCGTCGCGCTCGTGATTCGCCTCGCCCTCGCCTGGGGGCTCCAGGGCTATCTCGACCGCCTTCCCGGGCGGCAGTTCCTGATCGAGGGGGACGCCAGCGGTTACTGGGAACTCGCACACAAGATCGTCCAGGGCGAGCCGTACGCCATCTACCACCCGCCGCGGGCCGTGCTGCGGATGCCCGGCTTTCCGGCCCTCCTGGCGGTTTCGATCTGGCTCTTCGGCGGCAGCCTGTTTGCCGCCCGGATCGTGCTGTCGCTCGTGGCGACGCTGGCGGTCTGGCTGACGATCCGTCTCGGCCGGACGCTCGTCTCGCCCCGCTGCGGACTCATCGCCGGCGGGCTGGCGGCGGTTTCCCCTGTCCTGGCGGGATTCGGGGTCGAGGTCCTGACCGAGACCGCCTTCGCCGCGACGCTGCTTGCCAACCTGTGGGCGCTGGCGGCGTTCATCCGTCGCGACCCCTCGGTGCCGACGAGTGTTGTTCGCGAGGCGGTCTGGGGCCTGCTGATCGGCGGCCTCGTGGCCCTCGCCTGTTACATGCGGCCGAGCTGGCTGCTGGCGGCTCCGGCGATGTCGGTCGCGCTCGTCCTCCTGCGGGCGCCGCGCGTCCGTTCCCTCGTCCCGGCGGCGGCGATCCTCGTCGGCTGCGGGCTCGCGCTGCATCCGTGGGCCATGCGGAATCAGCGGCTCACGGGGCACTACATCCCGACGACGCTCTGGATGGGGGCGAGCCTCTACGACGGCCTCAACCCGCAGGCGACCGGCGACAGCGAAATGAGCTTCTTCGACCGCGAGAACCTGCCCGGCCGGATGAGCGAGTACGACGTCGACCAGGAGTACCGCCACCGGGCGTGGCAGTTCGCCCGCGAGAACCCCGGCCGGACCGTGTGGCTGGCCTGGGAGAAGCTCCTGCGATACTGGAAGCCCTGGCCCAATGCGCAGCAGTTCGACCGCTGGTACCTCAAGCTGGCGGTGGCGGGCTGGTTCGTCCCGGTCCTCTTCCTGGCTCTCCGCGGCGCCTGGCTCCGGCGGCGCGACTTCTGGCTGCTGCTGATTGCGGGGGGGCCGGTGCTCTACTTCTGCGCCCTGCACCTGCTCTTCGTCAGTTCGTTGCGATACCGGCTTCCTGCGGAATATCCCCTGCTCGTTCTGTCGGCGATCGGCCTCCCCGGGGCCGCGGGGGAGCGTCGGACACCCGGTCTGACGGCCTGACGTGCCCCTCGGGCCGGTCGACGGAGGGGATGTTCGAATCGGGCAGGATCAGGACCCGGTAATGGTCCTTCCCCGCCTTCTTGACGGCATACATCTCGGCGTCGGCCAGATCGAGCATCAGGGCCGCGTGCCCCGGCTGCGGAAAGACGACCGCCCCGATGCTGAAGCTGACGTTCCAGCTCCGGGTGTAGGCGACCGCCTTGAGGCGGCTGTGGACCCGGGCGACCGTGGCATCCGCCGCCTCGGCCGGCAGTTCGGGGAACAGGATCGCGAACTCGTCCCCCCCCATCCGGCTGACGGCGTCGTAGCTGCGGACGGAGCCTTTGAGGATCTGGGCGACGGTCATCAGGAGTTCGTCGCCGGCAACGTGGCCGCGGGTGTCGTTGAAGGCCTTGAAGTTGTCGCAGTCGATGAAGGCGATCGTCACCGTTACGCCATTCCGTCCGCCGCGGTTCGCCTCGGAGCGGATGCGGTCGTAGAAGGAGTTCCGGTTGAGGAGCCCCGTGAGCGGGTCGGTCCCGGCGATGGCGTACGCCTCTTCAAAGCTCTGCCGCAGCCGGGCGACCGTCATGCCGAAGGCGGCGGCGACGGCGGCGCAGATGATCGCCGAATCGTGGTCGACGGCGCTCACGGGAACTTTGCCGGCGAGGACCGGCAGAAACCAGCCGGCGTAGGAGAGGAGCGAAAGGACGAGCCCCCAGATCCAGCCCCACACCCACGCCCCGATGGCGACCTGCGGCAGACAGAGTGCCACGGCGGCCGTCGACGCGCCGCAGACGGTTCCAATCAGACACGTCGTGACCGGGATCAGCGGCAGCGTGACCCAGACGATGGGGGACCACTCGCGGCGTTGCAGAGAGGGATCCGGCATGGATGTTCAGCTTCGATTCGAGAGAGAAAGCGCGAGCTCTTCAACCCGTACTTCCAAGATCGGACTCTGTCCAATGCCGGTCCACCCCAATGCGGCATTCCGCCTCAGTCAACCGGCAATTCCCATACGAATGGTATGGTCGCTGATCGAGGCCAGGGAGGTGAAGCCCCGGCGGTCCTCCGGAATGTCGTATTGCGCAAACTCTATCGGATGTAGCGATTCCTCCGGCGTCAGCCCGGGGAGACTCCGCGTTCAGCGGAGGTCGACCTTCTGGTGGACATCTTCGTCGATCGCGGGGCGGGTCCCGGTCAGGTAGGCCTTTCCCGCCTCGAAGAGGTACTTGAGCCCCTGCTGGCCCGAGTTATCCCAGTATTCCCCCTCGATGGTCCGGACGCGCAGCAGAGAGATGTTGGGATCGTCCTTTCCCTTCGGAAACCAGACCCGCCACGCCTCCTGCCACATTTCCTCGAGGAGCATCCGGTCCTGGATGATCGCCGCCGTCCCGCTCAGCGAGACGTACTGGCTGCCGTTCTGCAGCGCCACGTTGACGACCGGGTCGGAGTCGATTTCGTCCACTTTGCCCGATTCGATGTCGGTCACGAACCAGACGTCGTCGGTCTGGTCCACCCTGGCAATCGCCATCGGCCGCGACCGGAGAGTCCCGTCGACCGACCGGGTGACGAGCATGGCCGTGCTGAAGGAGTGGAGCAGTTTTTCGAGGGTCTGGCGGGTGTCGGCGACCATGATCGTTCTCCAGGGGTGTTGAAACAGGACTTCGAAGGCGTTCGATCGGGCTGGCGGCATGAGGCAGTCCGCTCCGCGGAACGAGCAGCCGACCCAATCCCGAAAACGCTAACGGAAGCGGCCGGAGTCAGGTCACGTTGCAACTGCACTCGCTGTGTGTCAAAATCCCCGGCTTTTCCACGGAACGCTCCGCGCTAGGCGGAGGACAGGACACAACGGAATGCCCGGCGATCGTGCCTCCTTCTTCGTCTGGGTTTCCCTGCTTTTCGCGTGCCTGGGGGCCGCGATTCCAGGTGAGAGTCTGGCTGCGGAGCCGCAAAAGTGGGTCGTGGCCGAACCCGGGACCGTTCCGACGGTTCCGCTGCAGGTGGCGGCGCTCGACGCGCCGATGCTGGCCCAGGCCTCCGCAGCGGCGGCCGGGAGCGGTTCCACCTGGCCCTACATCCTTCTGGGGCTCTACGGCGTGGCGATTCTCGGCGCCTCGCTCTTCGGCGGCTGGCTGCCGTCATTCCTCGACCTGACGCACAACCGCCTGCAGCTCATGGTGAGCTTTGTCGGCGGTCTGATGCTCGGGATCGGGCTGTTTCACATGCTGCCGCACGCACTTGTGCACCTCGGGCCGAACTCCGCCGACCGGGCCGTGTGGTGGATGACGCTCGGCGTCCTGACGATGTTCGGAATGCTGCGGGCGTTTCACTTCCACCACCACAGCCCGGAAGACCTGGGCGAGTTCCGGCACGCCCAGGGGCATGCCGGCTGCCCGCACGACCATGATCACGACCACAGCCACGATCACTCCCCTGCTCCGCGGCCCGAACAGGCTGCCGGCGGGCACGCTCACGGTGGTCACTCACACGGCCATGGGGCCCACAGCCACGACCTGAGCTGGATCGGCGTCTTTATCGGCCTCGGCCTGCACACGTTCCTCGACGGGATGGCGGTGGCCGCGAGCGTTGAGGCGGATGTCACGCACGGCGTGACGGCGGGGCTGCTGGGGCTGGGGACGTTCCTGGCGGTGCTGCTTCACAAGCCACTCGATGCCGTGTCGATCACCTGGCTGATGTCGACTTCCGGCTGGCCCGCCTGGATGCGGAACGGTGTGAACGCCGCCTTTGCGGCGATGTGTCCGCTGGGGGCGCTGGTTTTCGTTCTTGGCGTGAACCGTTATGCGTCGATTCAGGCGGACATCATTGGCTGTTCGCTGGCGTTCGCCGCCGGGATCTTCGTTTGTATCAGCCTGAGCGATCTCTTGCCCGAGATTGAGTTCCACAAGCACCACCGGATCCGGTTGAGTGCGGCTCTGCTCCTGGGGGTTGGGCTCGCTTATGCGATCGGCTATCTGGAGCCGGCCCATGTGCATGGTCATGATGATGGCGGGGGCCACTCTCACTCGCACGACCATGCCGGTCACAGCCATTGAGTGACGGGCTCCACGTCCTCGCCGGCACGACTTCCATAGCTCAAACCCAACGTGCCACGGCAGCCGGGGTCAAGGGGCCAAGAAACGACACAGGCCCCCTTGCCGCCGGAGGCACTTCCATGAGGAACCGTGGGACACAACGGGCGTCCGCTTTGTGGGACCCGCGTTGAGGACTCCCTCACATCACATCGATTGCTCCGCAATCCCCGCGGGTTGGTGAGGGGGCATACGGCACGTTGTCCGCGCTTGGACACGTGCTCCTTCAGACATCTCTCGACGAGACGGCCTCCGGCGGGCAAAGGGGCGTTGCCCCTCTGCACTCCCTACCAGGGGCCAGCCCCTGGACCCCGGTGATGGCACGCTGGTTGTGACTGGCCGCCTCACTCCGGCAGCGGCTGGCCCTTCGTCTCCGGCGCACCCCAGATCACGATCATCCCCAGGAAGTAAATCGACGCCAGCAGCGTACACGGAATCGGATACTTCCCTTCAAAGAACGTCGTAATCATATAGCCCAGGTACAGCGACCCGGCCCCCGCCAGAATCCGTCCGAAGTTGAACGCAAACCCCTGCCCGATCGCCCGGACCCGGGTCGGGAACAGCTCCGGCAGATAAAGCGGCAGCCAACCATAGAACGAGGCGCTCGCCCCTCCGGCGAAGAGAGCCGCGATGAGGAACGTCGTTCCGTAACCGGGCGTCCCCAGGAAGAACCACGCCACGCTGGCGAACGAGAGCAGACACAGCAGGAAGTAGGCGATCCGGCGACCGAACCGGTCCGCCATCAGGGCGCCCAGAATCGTCCCGATCACCGCTCCAATCCCCATCGTGATCTGCGTCCAGGCCCGGGCCCGGGCGAGGACTCGGTCCATCTGCCCCTTCGCTTCCGGTGAAAGTTCGCCGACCGACTTCACGTTCTGTTCGGCGAGAAACTCAGCCTTCCGGACGTCGTTGGCAAAGGACGGTCCACGCTGAACCGATCCCCAGGTCGCCAGCAGAGCGATGCCGCTCAGGACCGCTCCCAGGTACATCCGCCGCATGGTCTCCTTCGGCGTCACGGAGATCAGCGATTCGCCGCCGCCCCGCTTCAGGAAGAGACGCACGGGATGCGTGAACCCGACCAGGGCGGAAATCAGGGCGAACGTGACCGCAAGCGCCTGCTCCCAGGCGGGCCGCTGGAAGGCGTACGCCAGGATCATGACAAGCGGGCCGATGCAGCCGAGCACCAGGCCGAACAGGTCCTTCGATTCAAAGTGCTTCGTCGAGCCCTTCGACTTCTCTTCGAGCCACCGTTCCGATTCCGGAACGAAGATCCGGATGAAGAACGTCAGGAACGCCGGGGCTGCCCCGACCAGCATCAGAAGCCGCCAGGCGGAATTCGCCGTCAGCTTGGCAACGACTTCCGGCGGGACCGACATGGCGACCAGGGCGCTCGTGATCGTGGCGATGAAGTCGTTCATCACGATGCTGATCGCGGCAATCAGCATGAAGCCGACGTTCGACGCCGCCCCGATGAGTCCCGCCAGCCAGCCGCGCGAAGTCCCGGGCCAGAGTTCCATGACGAGCGAAACGCCGAGCGACCACTCGCCTCCCATCCCGAGCGAAGCAATGAACCGGAACAGCAGCACCATTCCGGCCGATGTCCCGAGACCGCAGGCCCCGCTGAAGAGGGCGTAAGTCAGAACGCTGAGGGTCATGGCCCGCACGCGGCCGATCCGGTCGCCGAGCCAGCCGAACAGCACCCCGCCGGTCGCGGCGCCGACCAGGAAGCCGGCGTGCATGATCCCTTCCCAGATCTCCAGGCTGGCGTTCGAGCCCGCCAGGAGGTCGGTCAGCAGCGGCTTCATGACGAGCGGAAAAAGCCCCATCTCAAAGCCGTCAAACAGCCACCCCAGAATCGCGGCGATCAACGCCATCCATTGTCCGGTGGAGGAGGCTTTCGGAGTCGAGGTCACGGAGGTCTCCGCCCAATGCACAAGAGAAAATGAATGTTTCGCAGTCTGGTCCGACGGGGAACGAGGGTCAATCGACTCCCCCGCCCAATCCGGATTCGGCGTGAGATTTGTCACAGGCTGCGCAGGAAGCGCAAGAGATCCGACCGCTCGTCCCGGTCGAGCGGCCGCGGAAGCTGATGGCCGAACTCGTCGAGAACGCTCTCGAGCGACGCGGCGCGGTTGTCGTGGAACAGCCGGTCCCGCTGCGACACTCCCCGAAGCGTCGGCGGATTGAACTTCGCCTGCCCCCGTTCATCGGGCATTCCGACGTCGAAGACCGAATCGATCGTGTACGTCACGGGAGGGATGTGGCACCCCGCGCACCCGAGCTTTCCGAAGAGGATCCGCCCCCGCTCGATCTGCGCGGCATCTTCCGGACCGGACACCTCATCCACCGGCGGCGGGGGCCGCAACGTATGAAGAAACGACACGAGGTCGATCTCCTGGGCCGGTTTCACGGGCGGCCCCTGCATGGAGGAGGTGACCGACTGCCGGACCTGCTCGTGCAGTTCCCGGAACTGGCCGTTCCAGGCCCAGGGATTCGCGTCGCGAGTCCCGAGGAGCGAGAGCGTCCGCTTCGGATTGCCGAACCCGCCGTCGCTGGCGGTATCGGCGACGAGGCCGTGCGTGTGGCCGTCGGGATGGCAGCTGTTGCAGCTCATCCAGCTCTCGAGCGAGAGCCGCCCGTTGTAGAACAGCCGCTCCCCTAGCTCCGCCCTGGACAGCTCGCGCTGCGGGCCGAGCGGGACGGTGTCGAGTGCGGCGGATCCCGGACGATGGATCGACAGCGAGTCCCCGAGCGTGTCGAGGGTCACGATCTCGTCACCGCGCCGAAGGACTCTCGTGGGCCGCGTCCCCGCCGGGTGCCGACGGATTTCGATCCCGTCGGCCGAGACCTCACAGAGCTCGTTCGTTCCCCCGAGGGCGACCCACAGCGTCCCGTCCGCGGCGAAGGCGAGGCCGTTGGGGTCCGCCGCCCCTTCGAGCGTCCGCCCGAGGAAGTAGCGGAACGAAACCGACTCCAGATTGACGCCGGGATCGCGGAGAGCGTCGAGCGGGATACGGCGGACGAGGTTCGACAGCAGGATGCCAAGAGAGACGTTTTCATGCGTCGTGGCGGCCCGCTCGTCGAGCAGCTGGTGCGTCAGGTAGACCGACTCCCCATCGGGACTGAGGACCAGACCGTGGATGTTGTGGGCATGGATCTCGCGGATGCTTTCGATCCGTGGCCCCGTCGTGTCGATCACTGCCAGCCGTCCGCGGAACGCATCGCCGACGAGCAGACGCCCTTCGCCGATCGGCAGCAAGCATCGTGGATTGAACGGGAGCCGGAGCACACCGGCCTCGGTCCATTGGTCGGAAGAGTTCGACCGCTCCAGAAACTGAATCTGTCGGGACCAGAGCCCGGCCACCGCCAACCGCGTCTCCGTAAGTGCGACAATGGCGACAGGCCAGCGGACCGTCTCCGCCTGGCCAATCGTGCGGAGGCCCGTCGGATCGACAGCGACGACTCGCAGCAGATGGTCCTGAAAGTCGAGGACGCCGACCGTGTTGCCGAGCGACACAAGAGCGACCGGCGACGACCCGAGCGGCGACTCCCACTCGACCTGTTTGAGGGGCGCGTTCAGAAATGAAAGCGAGTGGCTCTCCTGATTCGCGACCAGCAGTCCGCCGGCGGCAGAGATGGCATCGACGGGCTTCCGCAGCGCCGCCTGGTCATCGAGAGGGGGCGCGGCCCCCGCCTCGCGGAGTGCGACGAGGGCGAAGCACAGCGAGAGAACCCACACCAACGAACGTCGGACGCCCTGAGAGCGAAAACTCGTCCGATCCGCTTCGAATCCCGACACCACGACGGCTCCCGTTCCGATCCCCCGGGAAATCCAGGGGGCCGCGCGGGGCCAGCGCTAAGCCTGCGCGGCGGCCAGTTCGCTCAGGACCGGAGCCCCGACCGTCCAGCGGGCGCCGTCGCGGATCACGCGGCGATACAGCGTATCCCGTTCGACCGGCTCCCGTCCCGCTTCCCGAATCAGACGGTGCAGCTGCTGGATCGTCAACCCTTCCGGCGTTTTCGCGCCGGCGTCGTGATAGATCAGCTCGTGGACGACGGTCCCGTCGATGTCGTCCGCCCCGAAGCCGAGCGCCACCTGGGCGGTCGCCTCGCCGAGCATGATCCAGTACGCCTTGATGTGATCGAAGTTGTCGAGCATCAGCCGCGACAGCGCCACCATCCGCAGGTCCATGTTCCCCGTCGGCTTGGGGATGTGGCTCATCCCGGTGTTCTCGGGATGGAAGGCGAGCGGGATGAAGGTCTGGAACCCGCCGGTCTCGTCCTGGAGAGCGCGGAGCTGGCACAGGTGATCGATGCGATGCCGCGCCTCTTCGACATGGCCGTAGAGCATCGTGGCGTTCGAACGGAGGCCCAGCCCGTGGGCCGCGCGGTGGGCGGCGATCCAGTGGCTGGAGTCCGCCTTGTGCTCGCAGATCTGCGAGCGGACCGACTCGTCGAAAATCTCCGCCCCGCCCCCCGGCAGGCTCCCAAGGCCCGCCTGCTTGAGCTCGCTGAGGACCCACTCGTAGGGCTGCTTGGTGATGTGGATGAACCAGTTCAGCTCAACGGCGGTCCAGGCCTTGATGTGGATCTCCGGCCAGGTCTCGTGAATCACCCGGACGATGTTGAGATACCACTCGAACTTCTTCTGGTGGTGCAGCCCGCCGACGACGTGGATCTCGGTTGCCCCGTTCGCCTTCGCTTCGAGGACCCGCTCGCGGATCGCGTCGTCGCTGAAGACGTAGCCCCGCGGCCCCTTGAGGTCGGAGCGGAACGCGCAGAACGTGCAGCGGTAGACGCAGACGTTCGTCGGGTTCAGGTGGACGTTCGTGTTGTAGAACGCGTAGTTGCCGTTCTTCTTCTCGCGAACGAAGTTCGCCAGCTTCCCCATCGTGAGCGTGTCGACCCGCTCGTCGAGATACAGTCCGTCATCGAAGGTCAGCCGCTCGCCGCCGAAGACCTTGTCGGCGATTGCGCAGACGCGGGGATCCGTGTGTTGAAAGTACATCCTTATCCCCTCAATGCCTCAACCAGCCGGTCGAGCTCCTCTCGCGTCCGCTTTTCCGTCACCGCCACGAGGACGCAATCCCGGCTCTCAGCCGAACCGAGGTTCGGGAAGCGGCTTAACTCGGGACCGAGGTCGAATCCGGCCTTCCGGGCCTTTTCCAGGACCGCGTCGACGCCCCCTTTCGTTCCGCAGCGGAGCGTGAACTCCTTGAAGAACGGGGCAGCGAACTTCAGTTCGAGGCCGGGGATCTCGGTGAGCCGCGAGGCGAGGTAGTGCGCCTTCTGGCACGACAGCTCGCCGACTTCCCGCAGCCCCTGGGGGCCGAGGAGCGACATGTGCACCGTCGCCCGGAGGGCCATCAGCCCCTGGTTTGTGCAGATGTTGCTCGTCGCCTTGTCGCGGCGGATGTGCTGCTCGCGGGTCTGGAGGCCGAGGACGTAGCAGGGCTTGCCGTCCCGGTCGACCGCCTCGGCGATCAGGCGGCCCGGCATCTTCCGGACGAACTCGTTCTTGCAGGCCAGCAAACCGAGGTACGGACCGCCGTACTGGAGCGGAATCCCCAGCGACTGCCCTTCGGCGACGGTGATGTCGACGCCGTACTCGCCGGGGCGCTTCAGCACGCCGAGGCTGACCGGGTCGACCGAGGCGACGGCGAGGGCTCCCTTGGCGTGGGCCAGGTCGCAGAGCTGCTGGGGCGATTCGAGGCAGCCGAAGAAGTTCGGGTGCTGGTAGATGACGCAGGCGGTGTTCTCGTCGATCACCGCCGCCAGCCGCTCGAGGTCGGCGGTGCCGGTCGGCGTCGGGACCGTGACGATCTCGCACGGGAGTCCGCCGAGGTTCGTGCGGAGGGTTTCCCGGTACTGTGGGTTGACCGATTCCAGGATCACGACCTTCTTGTGGCGGTCGGTGACCCGCATGGACATGAAGGCCGCTTCGCTGACCGCCGTTCCCCCTTCGTAGAGGCTGGCGTTTGAGACGTCCATCCCCGTGAGCTGGCAGATCAGCGTCTGGAACTCGTAGAAGGCCTGGAGCGAACCCTGGCTCGCCTCGGGCTGATACGGCGTGTAGGCGGTGTAGAACTCCCCGCGGGAGCAGATCTCATCGACCGCGGAGGGGATGTAGTGGTCGTACGCCCCGCCCCCCATGAGGCAGACGCGGTTACCGACGTTGCGGTCGGCGAGCCCCTTCGAGTGGGCTTCCAGTTCCAGCTCCGTCAGGGCGGGCGGGATCTCCAGGGGCCGCTTGAGCTGAAGCTCGGCCGGGATCTGGTCGAAGAGGCGGGCGATCGAGTCGGTGCCGATCTCCTTCAGCATCTGCTGTTGGACATCGGGGGTGTTGGGCAAGTAGGCCATCGAAGACAAACAGGGGAGAACGAAGACGAATACCAGGTGCCGATGAGCGTTTCGGCGTCAGGAACGGACGACATCCGCGGGGCTGCTCAGTGACTTTCCGCTTGGCAGAAGGCCTTGTAGGCGGCTTCGTCCATGAGGCCGTCGAGTGTGGGCGGGCCGCTCAGTTCGAGTTTGACCATCCAGCCGGCGCCGAAGGGATCGCTCGTCAGGACGGAGAGGTCGCCTTCGAGCTGGGTGTTGGATTCCTTCACGGTCCCGGCGATCGGGGCGTAGAGGTCGCTGGCGGCTTTGACGCTCTCGACCACGCCGAAGACTTCGCGGGGGCGGAGGGCGCGTCCCGGGCGGGGGAGCTCGATGAAGACGAGGTCGGTGAGGGCGTGGACGGCGAAGTCGGTGATTCCGACGGTTGCGACGTTCCCTTCGACGCGAACCCATTCGTGGGTCTTGGCAAATTTCAGATCCGCGGCCATGTATTCCTCGAGGACGGTCTCGGCAGCTGCGCCGGCCGGATTCTAGTGGTTCGAGGGGCCAAAGGGAGCAAGCGGAGGGGAATTCCTGCCGTCATTTACGCGGCTCGGATCAGCGATGTCTGATTTGTGTGAGTTTTGCGAGCGGAAGCCCATCCCGCTGGCTCGAACAGCGTCCTTGCCGGCACAGCGATGCCAGCTCAAGCCCAACGTGCTACGGCAGCCGGGGTCAAGGGGGCCACGCCCCCTTGCCGCCGGAGGCGCTTCCATGAGGAACCGTGGTAAGCGACGGGCGTCCGCTTTGTGGTACCGGCGTTGAGGACTCCCTCACATCAGAACACCCGTTTTGCAATCCAAGCGGGTTGGTGAGGGGGGCCTACGGCACGTTGTCCGCGCTTGGACACGCTCTCCTTCAGACATCTCTCGACGGCCAGGCCTCCGGCGGGCAAAGGGGCGTTGCCCCCTTGCATCCCCCACCAGGGTGCCCCTGGACCCGGTGTATAGACCGGTGAGCTATGCCACGATGCCTACCGCACCCGCGCCTGGAACGTGATCACCCCACCCGTCTGACCCTTCATCGGATCCTTCAACGTGAAGTTGATGATCGAACTGCCTTCCTTGTTCGGCTGGACAGAGAACTCGCCCGCCAGATCGCTCTGCAGCGACTCCGGCAGCAACTCCAGCCGCGGCGTCAGGCTGTCGGTCACAACCACATTCTGCAGCGTCCCCTTCTCAATATTGTCGATCCGGAGAGTGAACGTGACCACGTCGCCCGGCAACGCCTCCTGCTTGTCCGCCATCTTGCAGATCCGCAGACAGCCGGAATACTGCTCTTCGACTCCAACGTACTCCTCGGCCTTGAAGACCGCCTTGACCTGCTGGCCGCCAATGTCCTCGGCCACAACAACCGGCGTCTGATCCACCGACCACTCGCCCGCCGCCAGAGCCAGCCGCGAGATCGTCGCCGCCTCGGTCCGCCGGATCACGCCGTCCTGCAGGAACGCCATGTCTTCAAAGACATTGACCAGCTTGACGTGGTTCTCAGCCTTGATGACCTTGGCGTAGATCCCTTCCGCCTGCCAGTCGATCAAACCGCCCGCCCGGTTGCGGACCCGGATGTCCTGCAGCATGTCGCGCTGGACCCGCTCACCCAGCCGCATGTCGGCCTCATAACCGGCGACCCGCATGTCCTCGGTCACGCCGCCCAGCTTGTCGTACTGGTCGCGGGCGGTCACGCTCGCGATCGACCGGACCGCGGCAAACCGCGGCGCGTAGATGCAGACCACGTTCGAGATCTTCGTCTTGGCGACGCCGTTCTGCGTGACATACGTGGCGAAGGTGTCTTCCGCGTCGATCCCGTCCCGGATGTCGACGTTGTAGAAGATCGGGTTTCCCTGATCCCCGCCGTCGCAGATGTATTCATCCGCCAGGTCGTTGACCGACGGCATATAGTCCGGCGGAGCGAGGTACGAGTGCGGCGGGCACCCTTTCGGGCAGGCGGCCATGGCGGTGCCGGGCGGGCAGTACTCCCCGCCGTGGGAAAGCGGAACGCGGCATTCCGCGTTGTGCTCGATCGGCGGGCAGTAGGAGCCCGTCGGGACGGGGGCCGGGCCGTGGAACCCGGTCGGCTGAACGCGCGGTTCGACTTGGTAGGCGACCGGCTCGATCGCGTCCGAGGACTGGGCGCGGGCGATCGTTCCGTTGGAAGGCCGCGCGGCGCGGACGACACCCTCGTCGGCCGCGATCGGAGCCCGCGGAGCGGTCGGAGCCATGCGTGACGGCGGAGCGGCGACCATCGGCGGCGCGGAGCCGATCCGGGCCGCGTTCGAGCGCGGCGGCGTCGTGCAGGAAGCGCTCGTCAGCAGAAGACCGCCCAGAACGCACGAAGCCCCCACGTTCCGGCGGGAACGGAGGAGCGTGCGGAGCGAGGAGAAGGAGCGGCTGAACGGCGACATCGAAGATCCTTCAGTCCGGTAAGTCGTCGAGCAAGGCAGATCGAAGTCGGGCCGCGATCATTCCTTCGGCGGCAGCGCGGTGATCTGCAGCGGCGAGGCGCTGTAGAATTCGTCGGTCGGGGCGTTCGGATCGGGAATCCGGCCCCCCATCCGCAGGATCGCCATCGGACGGCCGCGAACGTCAGCCGCTTCCAGCAGGTTGACCCGCGGGTCGAACTCGTCCACGCGGCGCTGATTGACGTCGGTCACCGGAGCGGCGGTCTGCGGGTGCTCCAGGTAGATCACCTTGGTGACCAGCCGGTCCTGGGCGGCCGCGACGAGTTCCTGTTCCGTGATCTCGATCGGGATCGGGAAGGTGTCGAGCTTCCCTTCGGGCGGGTGCAGGCGGTCGAGGACTTCGATCGTCGGGAAGAGCTCGAGGCCGGGGTGTCCCGCGATGCCGGAGAGCCGGACCCGGTAGACCTGCCCGACCATCATCCGGGCCTGGGCCGGAGCCTGGACGTCGATGTCCGCGTGCGGCGAGCCGTTGTAGTAGGAGACGGTCGCCTCGCCGGGCATCGAGATCCGGACCGGCTGCATGTAGCCGTAGAGCCCCGGCTTGGCGATCGCCTGCCACTGTGCCGCCGTCCCCGGAACCTGCCGGTGATCGAGCGGATAGAAGCGGCCCGTCTGCTGCTGGGCCATCGCCGAACTGTGCAGGATGGCGATGATCAGGCCGGCGATGGGAAACGTGCAGCGTGGCATTCCGAAAGACTCCTGGAAGCCGTCTTGGGGCTAGGGTCTGGGGACTGGGGACAGACGCCGTTGCGGTGGCTGTCCCCAGTCCCTCGTCCCTGGTCACTCGACCGGAAAAACATCCGCGGTTGCCGACTGCTGGCAACCGCGGACGCGAGGACTGCTGAGCGATTACTGCTGCGGCGGCGGGCAGTAGGCTCCGCCCGGCCCGGCGGCACCGTATCCGCCACCCGGAAGACCGTAGGCTCCGGCGGCACCGGCAGGCAGCGAGAGCTGATCCTGGCGGTACGACGGATGGGTTTCCGTGTACTGGATATGGCTGACTGGGTGTGGCATGCTGATTCCCGGCTCGTGCCGGACGTCGATCAGCATGTCCTTGACCGGTTCGCCCACATCAACCGAGGTGAGGTTCCGCATCGTGTGGGTCCGCAGGCCGGCCGGACGTCCGAGCGGAATGTGCGGCGGGCCGGGGAGGCCGATCGGCGTGCCGGTGATCGGCATGCCGTACATCGGGACACCGCCCACGCCGGCGATCGGGTTGTAGGGAGGACAGCCGGGCTTCGAAGGCCCGCCCATCATCATGTCGCCCGGGACGCCGCCGCCGAAGGCGCGGTAGTCGCCGATCGGAACCGGAGGCTGGAACTGGCCGAGTTCACCGCTGACCGTCTGGATCTGGCCGTCGCTGCCTGCCTGGGCGAGTCCGCCCGGAGCACCCGGCATTTCGAGGTCCATGTTACCGACGCGGAGGACAGCCATGATGGTGCCGCGGCGATCGGCTTCGGAGATCGGGTCCTGGCCGGGAGCGAGGCGGGTCGAGACGAGTTCTTCGACGCCGGCGATCGCCAGTTCCTGGTACTTCGCATCGGGCAGGTAGATGACCTTCGTGACGAAGTTGTTCGTCTCGACCTGATCCAGGTCCTCATCCGTCAGCCGCAGCGGAATCGCGTTGTGAGCGAGGTAAGCGGCGGTCGTCGGGTGCTCCGGATAGACGTGGAGCGAAGGATAGAGGACCAGTCCTTCACGGCCCGGGACACCACCGATCTTGAGGCGGTAGGTCGCGGCCTGGAGGAAGTTGTACCGGCCGGGAGCGATGATCTGGCTCTCGGCGAATCCGCCGCCGATCTGCCAGCCCACCTGCGTCCCCTCGGGACCAAGGAACTTGATCTGGGTCGAGCGGGCGGCGAGCCCTTCGCCCATGTAGCCGCCGGGGGGGCAGAAGCCGGACGGGCCGGGGCCTGGCATGGCTCCGGGAGGAATCGACATCACGCCGGGGCCGGGGCCGCCGACCATCGGGCCGGGATGGACCAGCATCGCCGCGGGGGGCGCGTGGTACTCCGAGGATGCGTGGTTGTGAGCGACCGAGCTCAGGCTGGCATCGTGTGCGCATCCCACGCACACGATCACCAGGGTCCCTAGTGCCAAGTAGTAGAATTTCATCGCAATCCCTTTTCGGTTTCTGGTCCCGTCGAGACGCCTCAATTGCGGTCGACCCTGGGAGAGCCCCGCCGCTACAATCGCGGACGCCTTCGGTCAGGCACGTTGAGGGGTGCCGACCCCCGGAACGGGGATCAACGACCGTAGAGGCTCGCAGTCGTCATTTGTTTTCGGACTGCCCTCTTCGGTTTCTTCGACAAATCCGCCACTTTCGCGCCAACATGCAAACCTTTCGCAGACTGCCACCGGTCGTTCTTGCCGTCTTCCTGTCGGCCGGCTTTCTGCTCACGTGCGTGGGGATGGGCCGGCTGGTCGGTGCCCAGGACGTCCCGCCTCCGAAGAAGGGAGCGGCCACTCCCGCCGGTTCGGCGCAAGCCCAGAAGAGTGAAGAAGATCCGCAGGCGACCGATCTGCTGCGGCAGGCTCGGACGCGGCTGGCGGATTATGCGTCCGTCAAGGCCGATCTCAAGGAGACGGTCTTCATCGGCGACCGCCGGACGTCGTCGGACGGGACCTATGTCTCGGGGGCGTTTCCCCGGTTCCGGGTCGAGTATCAGGTCCGGGTCGGCGGGACCGCCGGGATCCTGACGGAGGCGTGTGACGGGAACGTCGTCCACTCGAAGCGGGAGATCCGCAAGATCGACGCCCTGAACGAATCGGCCCCCGGCGCGGAGGGAGAGGGGGAGCGGAAGGTCAGCTTTGTCCTCGGGAAGGTGCCGCTCAGCGAGCCGCAGTACTCCCGGTGTGATGTTCAGGAAGTTGCGAAGGCGCTGGCCTCCGAGGGACGGCCGGTGAATGAAGTCCTGGCGGACGCGGGGATCGGCGGGCTGGCAGCGATCCTGGCTTCGCTCGATCGGAGCATGGTGTTCACGGCGGTCCGCGAGTCGAAGACGAAGGCGGGGACCTACACAGTTCTCGAGGGGGTCTGGGATCCGACTCGTCTGGAGACGTTGACGGCGGCGTTTGGCTCAGGTGGGGCGGCTCTGAAGCAGCTCGTTCCGGAGCGGGCGGCGGTATATCTCGATCCGCAGACGCTGTTCCCGGTTCGGATCGTCTATCTCCGGAGGGTTGGCGAGGGGCAGGCGGTGCGTCCGATCCTGGCGCTGGAGTTTGTGAACGTCCGGTTCAATGAGGCGGTCGACGAGTCCTCGTTCGCGTTTACGCTTCCTTCCGAGATTGAGGAGAAGGACGAGACGTCGGAGTTCATTGCGTCGGTCAAGCCGGCCGCTGCTGCTACGGCTCCGGGGGGTGGTCTTCCGGCTGAGTTGCTGCCCGGGACGCCGGCTCCGAAGGCTCCGGCTCCGCGCTAGTTCAAACCGCGTCCTTGCCGGCGCGGCTCTGCTCGCTCAAGCCCAACGTGCTACGGCCACTGGGGTCAAGGGGGTCTCACCCAATGCTGTTCATGATCGGGCTTGTAACGTGGTCCGAAGTCGTTGGAGTTGTTGGAGATCTTCTCGGGTGGCCGGTTGGATTTTCGGGGGGCCGGGCGGCCTGTCCTGCTTCGGTCTCGGCCACCGGCGGATCTGTTTCGGGCCGACTCGACCGTCCCTGTCCACCACGGCCTGACAAAGCTGGTCCCGCAAGGACGGCATGCGGCGGACGGGGCGGCCGTGGACGACTCGACGAAGCAGACGGCGGACGGCGTCCCGAGCTTTGGCGGCAGACCAGTTCGCCGGATGCGATCCCGAGGCGATCAGTTCCCGAGCCGTCAGCAGTTGCAGTAGCCAACTCGCCAGGACATGCCAGGTCTGCTCCGCCAGCGCGCCCTCCGGCGTGCGGCTCCGCAGCGTCTGATGGCAGAGCGTCTGCTTGAGCGAGCGATAGTGCAGCTCCAGGCCCCAGCGGAGCCGGTAGATCTCGGCGGCGTCCTCGTCGGACAGCGCCCTCTCGTCGTGGATGTTCGTGACCAGCGAGACCGGTCGTTTCTGATCGTCGCGAACGACGATCAGTCGCAACACGACGGGCGGCTGGTCGCGGCAGCGGGTGGGCCACAGCGAGACCGTCTGGCCTTCGGTCTCGACCGCCCAATCCAAGTCAGGACCGTCCAGGCCGGTCAGGAGCCGGATGTTTCCTCCCACCCGCAGGACGAAGTCGTGCCGGTTCCGGGTGAGCCAGCGGCACAGCTCAAAACTGATGAAGCCGGCGTCGGCGGTCAGCAGGGAGCGGGGCGGCAGGTTGTCCCGCATGTCGTCCAGCTGTCGCCGCTCGCTCTGTGTCCCCGGCCCCAGACGGAAGTCCCATGGCAAGCCGGTTCCGATGTGCAGGAGTGTCGTCTGGAAGACCTGCGGCGTGGTCCCCTCCTTGCCGGCGCAGCCCAAGGCCTGTTCGTTGGGCGTCGTGCGAGGGGCTTCGAAGCGGGAGCCATCGACGCCGAAGACCGCCCATCCCCGGACTCGCCAGTCGTCCAGATGCTCGGCGACGAACTGTCGCAGGCGCAGGAGGATCGGATCTCGCATCCGGGGGAGACCACGAACGCGGGCGGCCAGGAACCCGGAGAGCGAGTCGCCGATGGTCCAGGCGGGAAAGACTTCGCGGAGGATGTCGCAGGCGGCATCGAACTGCTCGCGGAGGGTCACCTGGGGCTGCCAGCTCATGATGGTGGAGACCCAGAAGATCTTCAGCGGGGTCCAGCCGGTGTTGCCGTGCGAAGAGAACCGGCTGAACCACTGTGGGGGAAAGACCGTGGCGATCGCCTCAATGAATTCGTGACGATACGATCGCCGCTGTGGCTTCCAAGCCATCTTCGAGCCTCCGTGCATCGGGCCTGTGTCGTAGAACAACACAACCGATGACGAGGCTCGAAGTCTTTTGCAATCCCACAGTTAACGCCAGTTCCGAGACAGAGTCGCGAACGGCGTTGGGTCTCACCCCCTTGCCGCCGGAGGCCTCTTCCATGAGGAACCGTGGTAAGCAACGGACGACCGTTTTGGGGAGGCAGCTATGAGGACTCCCTCAATTTACACCGCTGGCTTTGCAATCTCCGCGGGTTGGTGAGGCGGCATACGGCACCGTGTCCGCGTCTGGACACTCACTCCTTCAGACATCTCTCGACGGCCAGGCCTCCGGCGGGCAAAGGGGCGTTGCCCCTCTGCACTCCCCACCAGGGTGCCCCTGGACCCGGCTTAAGCAACGGGCTCCAGCGTCCGGGACCACAACTTCTCCTTCGCCACGTTGTAATGGCTGACCGTCAGGTTCCCCGTCTTCCCCTCGATCTCCACCACCCCAAAAAACTGCATCCCCTCCGATGGCGGACGGTTCGGCCGCAGATCCTTTGGAATGCCCAGGAACTCCAGCTTCGGACCAAACGTATTGTCGAGCACATTCGGCCCGAACGTCCCCGCATGGATCGGCCCGCTCACAAACTCCCAGAACGGTTCGAACTCCTGGAACTGCGCCCGGTCCGGGCTGTAATGGATCGATGCCGCGTGGTGCACGTCGCCACAGATCCACACCACGTTCCGAACCTTCTCATCACGCAGGAACCGCAACAGCTCCGCGACCTCCTTCTCACGCCCCGCCGGCGGCCCGTCGCCGTTAGCGACCGCCTCAAAGGCCCCCGGACCATCCCCCACGATCAACCCGATCGGCATGTCGCTGCAAATGACCTTCCACGTCGCCGAACTCCCCTTCAATGACCGCTTGAGCCAGGCCAGCTGCGACTTCCCGAGCAGACTCGGATCCCCTTCCCCGCCAGCACGGTTCGCTGCATTCGGCCCGCGGTGACTCCGCATGTCGATGAAGAACAGCTCCAGCTGCGGACCATAAGGAAGCGTGCGATAGATCCGCCCCGGCGTCCGCAGCGACTCCCGGATCGGCACGTATTCAAAGAGGGCCGTCCGAGCCCGGGCTGAAAGCAGATCGACGCTCTTCACCGTATACCGGTCGTCGCTCAGCAACTGCTCCCCCGGATACCAGTTGTTGACCGTCTCGTGATCGTCCCACTGCGCGAAGATCGGGACCTGCGCGTGGAACTCGCGGAAGTGCTCGTCGAGCGTGTTGTACCGGAACTTGGCCCGGAACTCGGCCAGCGTCTCGGCCACCTTGCTCGTCTCCGGCGTCGTCAGGTTCTTCCACAACGTCCCGTCGTCGAGCTTGATCGACTCCGGAATCGGGTTGTCGGCATAAATCAGATCGCCGCAGTGGACCAGGAAGTCCGGCTTCATCTCCCGCATCGCGCGGTACGTCGTCATCCCGCCCCGCTCACGGTCGATCCCATACCCCTGCCCCGCCGTGTCGGCGGACCAGACGAACCGGATGTCCGTCGGCTCCGCCGGCGCCGTCCGGAATCGTCCCGTCGCCCCCTCGCTGAAGAGCGACAGGTTTTCGAGGTCCTGAAAGCGAACGCGGTAGAAGTACTCGGTCCCCGCCGTCAGCCCCGTGAGCTGCAGCTTGGAGGTGAAGTCGCGGCTCTCCAGAGCGTCTCCGCCCGGATAGGTCCGCGCCTTGCGGAACGAGTCCGTCGTCGAGAGGTCGACCACCATCCGGGCCGCGCGGTTCGTCCGGCTCCACAGAACAGCCGTGCTCGCCGTCACGTCGCCGCTGGCGACTCCATTGTCGATCCGCGGGCGAAGGCTCGACGCGGTGACGATCGCCGGAGCCTCCGCGGCCGCCCCGTCAGCGGTCGCTTCCGCACCGAGCCCGACACCTGTTCCGATCCCGGCGAGAGCGACGATCGATGTCTGGTGGAACTGACGGCGTGTGATCGATTCCGGGGAGAGCGGCTGGTTGTCGGTCACGCGATCCGTTCCTTTGACAGGGCGTTCTGGAAGGCCATCGAGGAGAGAATGTCGTCCGGGAGTGTGAACATCCAGTCAAGAAAAATGTGTCGCCGGGGCATGTCAAAGTACCTGCGCACGATTCCCGTTCGCGGAACGACACTGTTACAATCCCGGCCGGGTCCAAACCATTGGGCCCGCAATTTATGGTACAAGTGGTCTTGTCGTGCGACGCGGTTAGGGTGTCTGGATGAGTACTGAGAACGTCCCCGGTCAGGGGTCACAAGAAGTTCTGGCGGTGAACTCGAGCTCCCCTTCTTCCCCCGCTTCAACGCCTGCTGTGCCGGAAAGTCCCGCACCCGCGTCAGCTGCTCCGGAGTCGCCGGCCACGCCGCCGGTTCTCGAATCGCAGACACCCGCGGATTCCAACGGAGCGCCGGCGAACCCGGCAGCCGCTGGGGTCAGCAGCAACATCCCGGCGACCGAGACCCTTCCCTCGAACGATGAGAAGGCTTCGGACGATGAGAAGCGTCGCCCGCGGCTGAACCCGAGCGGTGACGCCTCGCAGTTCAAGGCGATCCCCTCGCTCAACGCCGGTCAGCCCGGAGACGACCAGGCGGTCGAAGCGGAAGTCGCCCGGATCGCCGCCGTCGAAAAGAAGATCGACGCCCCGCCGACTCCCCGTCAGAAGATCGACCTTCCTCCGTCGGAAGACCTCGACCAGCAGACCGAGGCGGAAATCGCCGCGGCCATGGGCGGAGCCGAGCTCCCGACCCCCACCGTGGCCGAAGGCCAGGAGCCTCCGCAGGGGGAACTGACCGAGAAGACCCGCGTCAACGGGACGATCGAGTCGATCCGCGGCGACGACGTCTTTGTGAACATCGGCCACCGCCTCGGTGCGGTCGCCTCGCTCCGCCAGTTCAATCCCAAGAAGCCTCCGCAGGTCGGCGACAAGGTCGACCTGATCGTCTTCAAGGTCGACGAAGAGGCGGGCCTCATCCAGTGCAATCTCCCGCGGGCCTCCTCGCGCGTCTCGGGGGACTGGGATTCGGTTTCGCCCGGCCAGGTCGTCGAGTGCATGGTCACCAAGACCAATAAGGGTGGCCTCGATATCACCGTCGGCAGCCTCCGCGGCTTCCTCCCCGCCAGCCAGGCGGACGTCGGTTACGTCGCGAACCTCGAGTCGCTCGTCGGCCAGAAGATCACCGCCAAGGTGACGGAAGTGAATCCCGCCCGGCGGCGACTCGTCGTCAGCCGGCGGCAGCTCCTCATGGAGGAGCGGGAAGTCGCCTCCAAGGAACTGATGCAGACGCTGCAGGTCGGCGACACCCGGACCGGCCGCGTCAAGACGATCAAGGACTTCGGGGCGTTCATCGACCTCGGCGGCGTCGATGGCTTCCTGCACGTCGGCCAGATCAGCTGGGTCCGGATCAACCACCCGAAGGACGTCCTCCAGGAAGGGCAGACCGTCGAGGTCAAGGTCCTGACGATCGACCCCGAGACCAAGAAGATCAGCCTCGGGATGCGGCAGCTCGCCAGCAACCCGTGGGCGAATGCCGAAGACAAGTACGCCAAGGGATCGAACGTCACGGGCCGCGTCAGCCGCGTCGAGCCGTTCGGAGCCTTCGTCGAGCTCGAACCCGGGATGGAAGGTCTGATCCACATCAGCGAGCTCGATCACAAGCGGATCAAGCGGGTCACGGAAGTCGTGGATGTCGGCCAGATGGTCGAAGTCCAGGTCCTCGAAGTCGACCCGGGCCGCAAGCGGATCAGCCTCTCCGCCAAGGCGCTCAAGGAGAAGCCGGCGGATCAGCTCGCGGCCGAGGCGGCAGCCGCTGCCCCCGAACCGGCCCATGTCCCCCGGCGTCCCCGCAACGACCTCAAGGGAGGCATCGGCGGCCAGGGACGCGGCGGTCTGTTCGGAAACCCGCGCGACTTCCAGTGATCGTCGGTCCGCAGCGGCGGACAGTGATCGTCGCCGCGAACGCTGTCGTCATAGCCGCTCGCCGTCCTTGTTGACTCTCCGCCCGGCCGCTTCGGCTGCCGGGCGTGATGTGTCATGGGCCGGAATCATCGACTCCGCAGGGATGCCGCGATGCCGTACGAGCACCTCTCGCAGTTCCTCGATACGCTCTCGGCGAACGGGCACCTGGCCCGCGTGGCGGACACGGTCGACCCGGTTTCGGAACTCCCCGCCCTCATCCGCCGCGCCTGCGGCGAGCGCGACGGCGGACCGGCGGTCCTCTGCCAGCGGGTCGGCGAGGCCAAGTTCCCGCTCGTGGCGAATCTCTTCGGCGGGACGCGGCTCCTGGCCAGCCTCGACGCCGACTCGCCAGAGACCGTCATCCGCCGGCTCACCGACTGGCGGGCCTCGCTCAACATGGGGGTCGCCGCCGAGCCGTCAAAGACCTCGAATCCGCTCCTCCGGCTCAGCCGCCTGCTCCCGCGGTTTCAGAAGACCGCCTTCGTGCAGCAGGTCATCCGCATGGGGAAGGACGTCGACCTGGCGGAGTTCCCGTTCCCGCGATGGTCCGTCGAGAGCGCCCCCTCGATCACGAACGCCGTCGTCTTCTTTCCGGGCACCTCCCCCGGGCAGCCGCAGGTGGAACAGCCCGCGCTCCAGGCGGCCGATGCCACGGCCCTGACGGTCCACTGGACCGCGCACCACGCCGGCCCCGCCGCCTACGAAGAGGCCCGCCGCCAGGGCAAGCCGATCCCCGTGGCGGTCGTCCTGGGAGCCGATCCCGCTCTCATCTGGGCCGCCGGCGCCCCCTGCCCTGCCGGTCTTTCGCCCCTCCAGCTCGCGTCGATCGTCCGAGGTTCCGGGCTCAATCTCGTGCGGGGCCGGACAGTCGAGCTCGATCTTCCCGCCGACGCGGAGATCGTGATCGAAGGCTACGTCGACCCGCTGGAGGCCCCCTCAGGCCGCGGCGGCGTGGCGACGGGCCTGGGGACCGTGACCGGACGAACGGACCTCCCCCTCCTGCGAATTACCGCGATCACGCACCGCGCGAACCCGGTCCTCCCGGTCACGGTCCGCCATCCCTCCCCGGGCGAGGCCGACAGTTTTCTCCGGCTCTCGGCGGCGCTCCTGGAATCCGAGCTGCGGCTGCTCTACCCGGCGGTCGAGCGGCTCGCGATCGTCCCAACCGGCGAGCTGCCCCGCGTCCTCTTCGTATCGCTCCGGAAGGACTACCCGGGACTGGCCAGGCAGGTGATGCACGCCCTGTGGGGCCAGCGGTGGCTGACGGGGCTCAAGTGCATCGTCGCCGTCGACGCCGGACATCCTCTCGACCCCGCGGCGGTCTGGCAGACTGTAGCGCTCTGCGTCGATCCCGAGCGGGACGTAATGGTCATGAAGGGCCCCGCCGACTTCGACGACCACGCCCTCTGGCCCGGCTTTGGCTCGCGGATGGGGATCGATGCCACGCGAAAGCGCCCGGACGAGGGGGGTATCGAGTGGCCCGAGTCACTAGAATCCGCCGTCCCCCTCCGGAGCCGGCTCGACTATTTGTGGTCAAAAGCCGGTTGGAACCGCCCGTGAACTGCGGACGGGAGAGGGACTCAGGTCCGGAGTCGAGGGACTCGGGACCGAATCCACTTTCGCGATCTCACTGGGATCCGAAGTCTTCATCTCACGGATCCTCTCCCCTTTCTTCCCCGATGGCAGTCGACAAGTCCGGTGCCCGCGTCCGTCAGATGTTCGGCGAGATCGCGCGGCGGTACGACCTCATGAACCACGTCCTCTCGGGGGGGACCGACATCTACTGGCGGTCGCGGACCGTGCGGCTCGTCCCTCCCCAGGGAGACGCCCCGATCCTCGACGTCTGCACCGGGACGGGCGACCTCGCCCTCGCGTATTCGAAGGCGGCCGGCGGACGCGTGCCGGTCGTCGGCTCCGACTTCACGCACGAGATGCTGGTCCTCGCGAACCGGAAGCGGGACAAGGTCGTGAAGGAAGCCTCGGCCCCGGTCTCGTTCCTCGAGGCCGACACGCAGAAGCTCCCCTTCCCCGACAACACCTTCCAGATCGTCTCCGTGGCCTTCGGCCTGCGGAACGTCTCCGACACTCGGGCGGGCCTCCGGGAGATGGCCCGAGTCTGCCGGCCAGGAGGAACGGTCGCTGTCCTCGAGTTCTCGAAGCCGAAGGGGCGGCTCTTCGGCGGGATCTACCAGCAGTACTTCCGCCACGTCCTCCCGAGGGTCGGGCAGTTCTTCGCCAAGAACAAGCAGGACGCCTACGAATACCTGCCGGCCTCGGTCTCGGAGTTCCCCTCCGGCGAGAAGCTGACGGCCATGATGGACGAATGCGGCCTCCACAGCTCGCGCTACGTCCCGTTCACGTTCGGCGTCTGCTCCCTCTACATGGGGACCAAGTAACCATCCCGCTCCCGCGAGATGAGCCTCCCCCAAAGCCGCCAGCGACTGAGGCACGGAGGGGGGGGCGCGCCGGCGGAGGTCTAGGGGGCAACGCCCCAGGTTGGCGCGGGCATAATCAACAAGCCCTGAATGGGCGCAACAACGCTCGGCGATATCTCCGAGGCGTCGTTCTCAAGCCACCGTCGCCGGAGGCGAAGCCTCGGCCCGTTTGCGGTTCATGGACCATTTCAGGAGCGGCGGCGTGATGATCGTCGTTGCCATGACCATGAAGACGAGGGCGGTGTAGGTCGTGCTGTCGACGACCGGCTTCCCTTCGTACATCAGCTTCGCCCCTTCGGAGGCGAAGATCAGTCCGACTTCGCCGCGGGGGATCATCCCGATCCCGATCGAAAGCCGGTCGAGCGTCTTGTCGCTTACGCCCAGGGCACAGACCTGCTTGCCGAGGATCGCCACGAACGTCAGGGCGATCGCGAGCGTCCACATCGTCGGGTTGTTGAATGCCGACAGATCGACATGCACGCCGATCTGGACGAAGAACAGCGGGATCAGGAGCGACCCGATCGGCTTGAGCGCGTGATCCAGCGCCACATTCTCCTTCCGCGAAAGCGAATGGTACTGGACCTCTTCCAGGATCAGGCCCGCCGCAAACGCCCCGACGATCGGGGCGAGCCCCATCAGGCTGGCGAGCCACGCGAACAGGAAGCAGATGCAGAGCGCCGTCGTCACGAGCAGCCCGTGGCCGCGGAGATAGGTGGCCGCCTTGAACGCGGGCTTGGCGACAAGGTGCGTCCCGATCAGAACCGCTCCCGCCAGGAACCCGAACGCCTTGAGGACGATGATCGCGATCCCGCCGAGGTCGGCCGAGCCGCTTCTGACGATCCCCTGCACCACCGCCAGCACGATCAGCCCGAGGACATCGTCGATCACCGCCGCCCCCAGGATGATCTGCGACTCCGTCTGCTGGCTCCGTCCCAGGTCCTTCAGCACGCGGGCGGTGATCCCGACGCTCGTGGCGCTGAGCGTCGCCCCCAGGAACAGATGGACCTTCCAGTCCGCCCCCGGCAGCGCGAAGTAGCCCACGAGGAATCCCAGGATCATCGGTGCGACGACCCCCAGGCAGGCGACGATGAACGCCGTGACCCCGACCGACATCATCCCCTTGACTGTCGACTCCAGTCCGACTTCGAACAGAAGCAGCACCACCCCGATCCGGGCCAGGATGTCGAGGTGGGAAAACGTCTCGCCGGCTTTGAGGAACTCGAAGCCCCCCCAGCCGCTCAGGAACTCCATGTTCCCGATCAGGATGCCGACGAACAGCTCTCCCAGCACGGCGGGGAGCCCGATTCGGTCGAAGAGGTCCCCGGCCAGCTTCGCCGACAACAGCAGCAGTACGATCCCCAGCAGGACCGGAGTGACCGGATCGGTGTGTCCTTCCGATCCGTGTTCCGCTCCCTGTTCGTCATGACCGGCGGCATCGACCGGGGGAGCGGAAGGCGAGGCTTCGGTGGATGAGGGCGCTGCTTCCGAACTTCCGTCTGAGGAAGGACTTGTGGGAGAAGCTTGAGGAGCGGACGGCGGCGCCTCCTGACCGGATGTGAACCGCCCAGCCAGCATGGCGAACGACAGAAGCAGGGAAAAGAACAGGATGGACGAACGGCGCGGACCGGTAGTCGCCAGCACGGACGGATCCCTTGCGGAGAATACGCAGAGGTCGTGAACGCTGGCCGCCGCAGCGCCGGACGGCCGAGTCAAACCCCGCATTGCCTCGATGTTGCAGCCGGACATAGTATTGCGACGATTTCGACCGTTCGACCGAGTGCGGCGTTTTCCTGTCAGGATTTTCCCAAGATCCTTTTGCCTCTCCGCACCCTCCTTCGACCTGCACGGAAGCAGCGATGCCTCAACTCGCCCGCGCCGCCACGCTCGCCCTGACCCTGGCCGCGACGTTCTTTTCCGGACCGCGCCGCTCGATGGCCGAGGACCTCGGAGTCCGCGTGATCGACGGCTTCACGGTCACGCAGTTCGCCGGCGACGATCTCGCCCACGACATCCACTCCATGACGATCGACGCCAAAGGGCGGGTCGTCGTTTCGGGCGTCGGCTACGTTCGGATCCTCGAAGACAAAGACGGCGACGGGAAGGCGGACTTCGCGAAGGAGTTCGCGAGCGGTCCTTCGACCGGTGCCCAGGGGATGGTGTTCTACGGCAACGACCTGCTCTGTGTCGGCGATGGCGGCCTGATCCGTTACCGCGACCGCGACGGCAACGATCGGGCCGACGGAGCGCCCGACATGTTCCTCCGGGCCAAGACCGGCGGCGAGCACGACCTGCACGCCATCCGCCGCGGAGCGGACGGCTCCTGGTACATCATCGCCGGGAACATGGCGGAGATCACGGAGCAGTACGTCTCGCTTCCGACGTCCCCGGTGACGAAGCCGCGGGCCGGCACGCTGCTGCGGCTGACCCCTGATCTCCGGGGAGCCGAAGTGATCGCCCACGGCCTGCGGAACGCCTACGACTTCGACTTCAACACGGCCGGCGACCTGTTCACCTTCGACAGCGACGGTGAACCCGAGATGTCCCTCCCTTGGTACAACCCGACGCGAGTCTACCACCTCACGCTGGGAGCGGACTGCGGCTGGCACACGAAGACCTGGAAGCACCCGGAGGGGTTCCTCGACATGCCGCCGGTCGTCGCCTCCTTCGGCCGCAGCTCGCCGACCGGAGTCGTCTGCTATCGCCACCGACAGTTCCCGGCGCCCTATCAGGGGGCACTGTTCACGCTCGACTGGACCTACGGCCGGATGTGGGCCCTCCCCCTCCAGGAGGACGGAGCGACCTGGTCGACGAAGCCGGTCGAGTTCATGACCGCCGTCGGGGAGCACGGCTTCGCCCCCACCGATCTCGAAGTCGGCCCGGACGGCGCCCTGTACGTCGTCGTCGGCGGCCGCGGCACGCGGGGTGGGATCTATCGCATCGTCGCGAGCGGCCAGGCGGCTCCCCCTCTGCCGCCGGTGGCCAGCCTCGACGCCAACCAGCGGATCTACGACGTCCTGACCGCTCCTCAACCGCTCAGCAGCTGGTCCCGCGCCCGCTGGGAGCCGATGGCGGCTGAAATCCCGGACACCAGTCTCCTGTCGATCGTGATCGACGAGCGATGGCCGGTGGATGCCCGCGTCCGGGCAGTCGAGATCCTGACGGAGCGCGGCACCGCGATTCCGCCGCAGTTCCTGGCCCGGCTCTCCGAATCGACCCCGTGGCAGGTCCGGGCCCGTGCCGCGTGGTCGCTCGGCCGGACCGCGAAGGGGCGTCCCGATGCCACGTATCTGAACCGCTGCCTCGCCATGACTCCCCCTCAGCCGCAGGTCCAGCGGGCCGCCCTCGAAGCGATCCTGGCCGCCGAGAACGAGCACTTCGACTCGCTCGTCCCCGCGATTTCGAACGGTCTCGCCAGCACGGACTGCACGGTCCGGCAGGCGGCCTCCGCGATCCTGACCCGCGTCCCCGGAGAGACGTACGGCAAGATCGCCGACGCAACAGTCCGTCGCGGTTGGCAGGCGACGGTCCCGCTCGCCGAGGGACTCGCTCGCCGCAAAGACAAATTTTCGCCCTACGCCGCCGAGATCGGAACGCGGATCCTGACGAGCGACTTCAGCCCCGCAATGCGGAAGGAAGCGGCCCGCCTCCTCCAGATCGCTCTCGGCGATCTCGTTCCGGAAGAGGAAGGATTCCCCGAGGTCTTCCAGGGGTATGCCAGCCGGATCGATCTCTCGGAGAATGCAAAGGAAGTCGGCGCCCTGCAGATCATGTTAGGCCAGGCGTTCCCGACCGGTATCGAAGCGGTCGACGAAGAGCTCGGCCGCGTGATCGCCATGCTCCAGCCGAACGACCCCGAACTGCTCGGCAAGGTTCTCGCCAAGATTACGAAGGACTCCTCGCCGATCGCTGACATCCACTACCTGATCGTCGCCGCCCGGATCCCTTCGCCCCGCAATGACACGCACCGGCAGCAGATTGCCCAGGGCGTCCTGGCCCTCGAGTCGAAGATTGAACAGCGCAAACTCGTCCAGGACAGCGGGTGGGACGACCGGATGATCGAGCTCTTCGACACCTTGGTTGAGCTCGATCCGCCGCTCGGAACGGCGGTGGTCGAACATCCGCTGTTCGGCAAGCCGGGACACGTTCAGTTCGTCGGCGATGTCCCAACCGAGGTGTTCGAGAGGGCGGTCAATGCCTATGTGAAGCAGGTCGAAGCGAATCCCGAGTTTCCGCTGAACGGGGACATCATCTTCCTCTTCGCCGCAACCGGGCTTCCCAAGCCGATGGAGATCGTCCGCTCCAAGTTCGACGATCTCTCGTTGCGGCCGGCGATCATCGCGTCCCTTTCGGAGCATCCGTCCGAAGCGGACCGGGAGTTGTTCGTGAGCGCGATGGAATCCGCTCCGGTCGACATGCTGACGGAGTGTGCCAAGGCGATCGCGCTTCTCAGCCCAGGGAACGCCGAGCGGCAGAGGGAGAACGTGATGCTTCTCCGCGTGCTGCGGCGGCTCGGAAACGACGGTCCGGATCGTGAAGTCCGGGACCAGGTGGCGGAACTCCTGCGGATTAGCACCGGCCAGGACTTCGGCTACAAGAACGGCCTCGACGGTCAGCCGCAGACCGACGTCATCGGCCGCTGGACGGCGTACATCCAGGAGAAGTATTCGGAGGAATACGCCCGGCAGTCGGGGGCCCCGACCGAAGACGTGAACCATCTCAATACGTTGCTGGCTCAGGTTCCGTGGGAATCGGGAGACGCCGCCCGCGGCCAGAAGCTCTTTACGACCCGCGCCTGTATCCAGTGCCACGGTACGCGGACGGCTCTCGGGCCCGACCTGCGCGGTGCCGCCACGCGGTTCTCGAAGCAGGATCTCTTCACGGCGATTGCTTTCCCCAGCCGCGACGTTTCACCGCGGTACCAGCAGACGATGGTTGTTACGACCGAGGGGAAGACGTTCACCGGGATGGTGGTCTACGAGGCGATTGATGCGGTGGTTCTCCGCAACGCGGCGAACATGACGTCGCGGGTCGAGAAGAAGGAGATCGAACAGCGGCGAGACCTCAGTACGTCGATCATGCCGAATGGTCTCCTGCAGGGGCTTCAGCCGACGGATCTTGCCGATCTTTACGCGTATCTCCGCAGTCAGAGTGCGCCGGAGGTCCATGCGGAAGTGCCGGCCGGGGAGACCAAGTAGAAAGTAGCGCCGCCGACGCCATTTGCCCTTCGGGTCCAGGGGGCACCCTGGTGGGGGTTGCAAGGGGGCAACGCCCCTTTGCCCGCCGGAGGCCGTCTCGCCGGAAACCGTCGGAAGGAGCACGTGTCCAAGCGCGGACACCGTGTCGTATTGCCCCCTCACCAAACCGCGCGGATTGCAAAGCCAGCGGTGTGATGTGAGGCAGTCCTCAACGCTGGTACCACAAAGGGGACATCCGTCGTGTACCACGGTTCCTCACAGGAGTGCCTCCGGCGGCAAGGGGGCGTGTGTTGTTTTTTGGCCCCTTGACCCCAGGCTGCCGTGGCACGTTGGGTTTGAGCTATCAGAGCTGCGCCGGCAGGGACGCGGTTTCGCGATCCGCTCCGCTTCCCTATCCTCGACCCTCCGACGCACGCAGCGCTTCGAGGAACCACCGATGCCCCCACTCCGCCCCCTGGGACAGACCAACCTCCACGTCACGCCCATCGCCATGGGCTGCTGGCCGATCTCCGGAGTGACCAGCGTCGACGTCACGCGGGAAGCCAGCCTTGCGACCGTCGCCGCCGCTTACGACGCGGGAATCAACTTCTTCGACACCGCCTACTGCTACGGCTACGAGGGCGAAAGCGAACAGATGGTCGGAGAGGTCCTCCGACCCCACCGAGACAAAGTCGTGATCGCGACCAAAGGCGGAATCCACTGGGGTCCCGACCGCAAGCAGGTCCGTGACGGCCGCCCGGAGACCCTCCTCAAGGAATGCGACGAAAGCCTCCGCCGCCTCGGGACCGACTACATCGACCTCTACTACCTCCACGGCCCCGACCCCGAAACCCCCGTCGGCAAGTCGGCCGAGGCCATGGCCCGGCTCCTCGCCAGCGGAAAGATCCGCGCTGCCGGTGTCTCAAATCTCTCTACGATCGCGCAGTACGAAGAGTTCCACTCCGTCTGCCCCATCACGGCGGACCAGCCGCACTACAACATGCTCCAGCGGGAAATCGAGGCGGAGCGGCTTCCCTGGTGCCGCGCGCACAACGTTTCGGTGAACGTCTACTGGCCCCTCATGAAGGGAATGCTGGCGGGGAAGCTCCGGCGGGACCATGTCTGGGATCCCAAGGACGGCCGCCAGAAGTACCCGATCTTCGTAGGCCAGGAGTGGGACAGGAACCACGACTTCGTCGATCGCCTCCGGCCCATCGCGGAGCGAGCCGGCCGGACGGTCGGCCAGCTCGCCGTTGCCTGGACGATCCAGCGGCCGGGGATCACGGCGGCCCTGTGCGGAGCGAAGCGGCCGGAGCAGATCGAAGAGATCGCCGCCGCCATGACCTGGACCCTGACCGCCGAAGACCTCGCGGAAATCGACGCCGCGATCCGCGATCGCGGGGAGGTCGCCTCACGTCCGGCCGTCTGATAGCGGCCCATCGTCGGAAATGCGGCTCACGCGGTGTTTGCGAGTCGGCTGTGCAGCTTTGAAGCGAGAGCAGAAATCCCTGCCGCATCCTCCAGCCGGGCGAGCGGCTCGGCGGGAAGCTGACCGAGACCGTGTCCGGCTCCCCACACCGCTCCCGCCATGGCGGCAATCGTGTCGACATCGCCCCCGATCGCCAGAGCGAACCGGATCAGGTCGAGGTACGGCGCGTCCCAGAACCGAAACGCCACGTAGAGAGCGGTGACAACCGACTCCTGGGCCGAGATCCGGTTTCCCAGCTCCCGCAACACGGCGCGGCGATCGACGTCCGCTGCCGACTCGAGCCAGCGTCGCGCCACTGTAAGACGCGTCGTAAAGGGCTCGAGCCGTGCGGCAGACGCGGCCTCTTCGAAGATCTCGGGCCGTGTGCGCCCCTGAAGGGCGGCACGCGTTGCAGTGGCCAGCAGGACCGCCCCTTCGATCCCGAGCGGATGGGCGTGCGTGACCTCGGCCGAAAGCCGGATCGCCGCGTCGAACTCGTCAGGCCGACTGGCGTAAAAGAGTCCGATGACCGGAGCCCGCATCGCCGCCCCGTTGCCGAACGATCCCGATGGATAGACCGAGCGGTTCGCACTTCGCCAATCCGCGCCGCGGGCGATCCGCTTCAGCACGCGGGCCGCGCCGGGACCGTACCCTCGACTCCAGCGGTAACTCGCCGCGAAACGCCGCGCCAGATCGTCCGGATCGAGGGACCCTCTGGCGAGCAGCGACTCGGCGAGATCGATCGACATCTGCGTGTCGTCGGTCCATCGCATCTCTCCGCCGCTCGTCCTGCCGATCACCCTCCAGAAGGTCCGTTCCAGCAGGCCTCCCTCGCAGGGGGCGCCGAGCGCGTCCCCCAGCGCCAGTCCCAGGAGACACCCTTTGACCCGATCGAGCGTCACGGACATGGGCCGTCTCCTCTGGGCGAGAGGAAGATCAGTGCCGACGCCGGCCGGCGGGCTTCGTCTCCGGTTCCCCTTCGAACCGGCGGCCGGTCGTATGGACGAAGACGTCTTCGAGCGTCGGCTTCCCGAGCGTGATCGACTGGATGTCGTCCGGAAATCCGAGGACAAGGTCCCGCAGCAGCTCATGCCCGCGGGCGTGCTCAATCCGGAGCGAGTGCCCCAGCGACTGCGGCTGGACGCCGAAGCGGTCTGCGATCGCCGTGGAGAGCCTCGCACCATCCTCTCCCGGCCGAAGCGGGATCGTGAGGCAGTCCGCCCCGATGCTCGAACGCAAGTCGTCCGGGCTGCCGAGAGCGACGAGTTTCCCCCGGTCGAGGATCCCCAGCCGGTCGCAGCGGTCCGCCTCTTCCATCAAGTGCGTCGTGACGAGGACCGTCGTTCCGTCCCGGCGAAGCTGACCGAAGACCTCCCACATGTCGAGCCGCGCGCTGACGTCGAGCCCGGTGCTCGGCTCATCAAGAATCAGAAGCCGCGGACGATGGAGGAGCGACTTGGCGATCTCGACCCGCCGCTTGAGCCCTCCCGACAGTGTCTCGGTCTTGTCCCGGCGGCGGTCCGCGAGCTTGAGCTGCCCGAGGACCTCTTCGATCCGTCCTTCGAGCATCACCCCGGTCAGCCCGTAAAGCCGCCCCTGATGGACGAGGTTCTCGCCGACTGTCAGCTTGGGATCGAGGCTGGGGGACTGGAACGTCACCCCGATCATCCGGCGGACCGCGTCCGCCTGCTGCCGGATGTCCTGGCCGAAGATCCCGATCGTCCCCGACTGAAGTGGAAGGATCGTGCAGAGAAGACGAAAGAGCGTCGTCTTGCCGCCGCCGTTGGGGCCGAGGAGACCGAAGATCTCGCCGGACCGGACGACGAACGACACTGCGTCGAGAGCCAGCCGCTCCCCGTAACGATGGGAGACAGCGTCGATGCGGACGGCGTCTGTGCTGGAACGATCGGTCTCAGGAGCCGGCATGGCTCGATCTCACTTCCGGCCCGGAACTCCGACCCCGTCCGCAATTCCACTCAGTGTCCCGGCTTGTCGGCCGGCGCGGCGGAATGGCCGTCGTGAGCGTGCTCCGCCTCGGCGTGCGGCGCTCCGAACTCGATGCCGTGCGCCTTGTCGTACTCGCGGACCTGGGGGACGTCGTAGGTGTAGTAGTGGAGGCCGATGTCCGGCGTGAGGGCGATCATCAGCCCGACCGCCAGGATCGCCGTCGGCAACAGGATGACGAACTTCCAGCCCCCCTCGAACTTGAGGTGCATAAAGTAGGTCATGACGAACATCGCCTTCGCCGTCGCCACCGCCAGCACGAGGAACGTCACGATGTAGCCGTTGAGCGGCACCAGGTCGAACACGACCGAGAGCGCCGTGCAGACGAGGAGCGCGACGAAGATCGCGAAGTAGTTGACGTGGTGAGCGTCATGCGGGTGCGTCGCTTCGGCGTGTGCGTCCGACATGGGAGTCCTGCGAAATTCGATTGGCAGCGGAGTGGGAAGTGCGAAGCGGACGGATTACATCGCGTGCCCGAGGCTGCCCGGGACGATGTACAGGAGCGGGAACAGGAAGATCCACACGAGGTCGACGAAGTGCCAGTACAGGCCGCTGTTCTCGACCCAGTCGGTCCACCGCTCATCGAGCGTGGAAGTGAGCGGGCGGGCGAACAGGATCATCCCGACGATGACGTGGATGGCGTGGAAGCCGGTCATCAGGAAGTAGCACGAGGCGAAGAGGTTCCCGTAGGGAATGATCTTCTGGTCGTGGTACATCTGGGCCTGGATGTCGATCACGTTGTTCGGGAGGTGATGGATCCGCTCTTCGACCTGCTCCGGCGTGAGTTTGTTCGCCGAGAGGTCGGTCCGGAGCGTTTCGAGCTGCACACGAAGCTCGCGCCAGGCGTCGATCGTCTGGACTGTCACCGACTTGGGATCGGCTTTCAGCGCCTCCTCGCGGCGCTTCTCCAGCTCTTTCTCCTTCTCGTAGGGAAGCTGGCGGCCGGGGACGATCTTGTCGAGCTCCTTGTTGAGGACGGTCTCGAACTCCCGGGCCCGGTTGTTCATGAGCTGGAACTGATTCTCGGCAATCCGGCCCGGAAGGATGTTGTGGTCGAACTTCCCTTTGTACTCGACCCCCTTGATCCCCAGGAACACACACGCGAGAGCGAACGTGTAGGTCAGGAACTTGCGGGCTTTCACGAAGTCCCGGAGTCCCATCGCCTCGTGGGCCACGACGACGAAGTAGCTCGACAGAATCAGCACGAAGGTGTTGATGCCGCCGAGGGCGATGTTGATGTGCGTCACCTCGGTGCTCGTCGGCCAGCCGGGCGAGCCGAAGAAGCAGACGATGTACGTCCCGATGAACGCCGTGAAGAACATGATCTCTGTGCCGAGGAACAGCCACATCCCGAGCTTCGAGTTCGGGATGGGAATCCCCATCTTCATGGCCGGCGTGTGATTGGCGTGAGACATGAGCTGCTTCGCAGAAGTATCAGGGGGCAAGTATCCAGTATCAGTCAGAGGGCCCTCGTGGATTGCTCTTACCGATACTTGATACCTGAGACTCGATACTTCCCCTTTTTTAGTTGAGCCGCCACAGGTGGTCGGCGGTCAGGACAACAAGGACGACGGGCAGATAAACGAGTGACGTCTTGAGGAGTCGGCGGGCCGAAGAGGTCTCGGGCCGCCAGGCGAACCGGATCGAATCGACGAGATACCAGACGCCGAGCGCCAGAGCGGTCGCGGCGTACACGGAACCGGCCAGTCCCCACCAGCGGAGGAGGAGGCTGCACGGGATCAGGACGGCGGCGTAACCGACGGCGATCAGTCCCACGACGGCGGGATGCCCATTGGCGGGGAGCATCTTGAGCCCCGCCCGACGGTACTGGTCCTGGTAGATCCAGGCGATCGCCAGGAAGTGCGGGAACTGCCAAGTGAAGAGCAGGACAAAGAGCGTCAGCGCCGACATGTCGAGCGTTTGCCCTGAAGCGACCCACCCCAGGACCGGCGGCATCGCGCCGGGAACGGCTCCGATGACCGTGCAGAGGGGCGAATACCGCTTCAGCGGCGTGTAGAGGCCGACATAGGCCGCGGTCGTCGCGACGGTCAAGAAGGCGGTCAGGCCGTTGACGAACAGGAGGAGCGTGATCGTGCTCAGCGCCGAGCAGGCCAGTCCGTAGGTCCACGCTTCGGCGAGAGAGAGCTGACCGCTCGGGAGCGGCCGCTCGGCGGTCCGCGGCATCCGGGCGTCGGTCGTGACTTCGAGACACTGGTTCAGGACGCTCGAAGCGATTGCGCCGAGGCCGACCCCGACGAGCGCCATGGCGAACTGACCCCAGTTCCAGACCGCCTCCACGCCGAGCGCGAAGCCGACCGCCACGGCGACGACCGCCATGAAACCGATCCGCAGCTTCGACAGCCGGACATACGCGGCAATACGCCCCGCCTCCGCGGTCAGAGTCGGAGAGACCGTCAAAACGGTCGGAGAGGGGGACAACGTGGACTGACTCATCGGGTTCCTCCTGGCGACGGGAGGAACGCGGGGGGATTCCAAACCGGCTGCGGACAACAGGCACTCACGCGAAAAACACGGACAAGGTGAACGGCGGCGGCGGCCAGGGTCAGCATCCCGACGACGGCGTGGGCCGTCCGGTGCAGGACCTGAGCGATCGAATCGGCGGTGGCGACATACCCGGTCCAGGGGAATCCCCACTTGAGGACCCACGCCCCGGCCCCGAGGACGACTTGAAGCGAAGCGACGGCCAGGAGCATCCAGCCGGAGCGGCGGATCCACCGCACTCCGCTCCGCTGCGAGACGAAGGTGTTGGCCAGGATCAGGCCCCAGGTCAGGATTCCCATCCCGAGGTGCTCGTGCAGTCCCGACCCGTGGTGGCGGATCATCCCGCCCAGGAGGAACTGCCCGGCGATCGCCACGACCGTGAGGACCGTCCACGGCTTGAGGTGTCCCGTCGCCGGCCCGCGGGCGTAGATCTCGGTATCGAACCATCCTCGGCTTTCCACCGTCGACACGGTCGCCATCAGCGAGAGGACGCAGGCGGCGAAGAAGCCGTGGACCATCGCCAAGCCCCGCTCGTCGAGGACGACGCGGAACCCGCCAAGCAGCCCCTGAACGATCACGCAGCCGAGGACCGCATAGGCCAGCCCCACCACCCACCGCCGCGACTCGCCGCGGTGAATGAGAACGACGAGACCGATCGACCACAGGCCGATCAGCATTCCGGCGAGCCGGTGTCCATGCTCGAGGAACTTGTCCCAGTTGGATGCAAAGTCCCGGAACCACGGATAGGTGACCATCAGGTACCCGTCCGAGTTCGGCCAGTCCCGGAAGGCCATCCCGGCGTTCTTCGACGTTGTCAGCGCCCCGAAGACAAGCGTCACTATCGCCATACAGCCCGTGGAAAAGGCGTAGCGGTGGAGAAGCGGCTTGTAAGGGGCGACGGTCATCAGGGCGAAATGGTCTCGGAAGGATCCAGTGGCAGTATCAAGTCTCAGTCGGAATCAGCATCGATCGCTGACTGATACCTGATACTTGCGACCTCCCCGCCTACGCGTTGACGGGCAACGGCACCGGAGTCGTCTGTGGCACGGTCTTCACCGGCGGAGTCGTCTGCGGCCAGAAGTCTTCGGCCCGGGACGGGTCGGAGTATTCGTAGGGGCCGCGGTAACAGAGCGGCGGAGTTTCGAAGTTGCCGTGTCCGGGAGGCGACGGAGTGTCCCACTCCAAGCCGTTCGAGTCCCACGGGTTCCGCGAGGCGATCGGCCCGAAGAACATGCTGTAGACCATGTTGCCGATCAGAAGGAACTGGGCGAAGCCCATGACGATCGCGCAGATCGTCATGAACTGGTTCATCGGCAAGAGGTGCTCAAGATAGGGGTAGAGGAACGGGTTGGCGTACCGGCGAGGCATCCCCGCGACCCCCAGAAGGTGCATCGGGAAGAAGGTCCCGTTGAACCCCATGAAGCTGAGGGCGAAGTGCCACTGGCCGAGCGTCTCGTTCATCATCCGGCCGAACATCTTGGGGAACCAGTAGACGATCGCCCCGAAGCAGCCGAACAGCGTCGCCCCGAACAGCACATAGTGGAAGTGGGCCACGATGAAGTAGGTGTCGTGGATGTAGATGTCGACCGGGACAGCCGCCATGAAGATCCCCGACAGACCCCCGACGATGAACATCGAGACGAAGGCGGTCGAATTCAGCATCACGGTGTTGAACCGGATCCGGCCCCCCCAGATCGTCCCGATCCAGTTGAAGACCTTCACCGCCGAGGGGAGGGCGATCATGATCGTCGAGACCATGAAGGTCATCCCGAGGGCCGGGTTCATCCCCGAGGTGAACATGTGGTGGCCCCAGACGATGAAGCCGAGGCCCGCGATGGCGGCCATCGAGTAGACCATCGGCTTGTAGCCGAAGATCGGCTTGCGGCTCATGCAGGCCAGCATGTCCGAGACCATCCCCATCGCCGGCAGCAGCATGATGTACACGGCCGGGTGGGAGTAGAACCAGAACAGGTGCTGCCACAGGAGCGGCTGTCCGCCGCCGACTGTCGGCGCGGCGTTGTTGACGACGAGCCCGGCGGGGATGAAGAAGCAGGTCCCGATCAGCCGGTCGGCGACGAGCATGAACCCCGCCGCGGTGAGGACCGGGAGGGCGAATGACTGGAGGATGGCGGTGATGAACATCGACCAGATCGTCAGCGGCATCCGGAAGAGAGTCATCCCCGGGGCCCGCATGTTGATGATCGTCGTCATGTAGTTGACCGAGCCCATCATCGACGAGACCCCGACGAGGGTCACGGCCAGCAGCCACCACGTCTGGGCCGCTTCCGAGCCGGGAGCCGCGCTCTGCAGGGCCGAGAGGACCGGGTACGAGGTCCAGCCCTGCGCGGCCCCGGCATCGATCCCCCCCCGCACGATGAGGGAAGTCGGCAGGATCGCGTTGAGCCAGTCCGGGGCCAGGCCGATCGCCATGGCGAAGCAGAAGATCGCCGGCCACATGAACCAGTAGCTGAGGGCGTTCAGGATCGGGAACGCCATGTCGTCCGCCCCGATCATGAGCGGAATCAGGAAGTTCCCGAAGGCTCCCGCCAGGATCGGGATGATCACGAGGAAGATCATCACGGTGGCGTGCATCGTGAAGAGCATCGTGTACGCCTCGGGGGAGATCTGGCCCCCCTGTGCGGCGAACGCGGCGCCGAAGATCGGCATGTTTTCCCACGGGAAGGCGAGCTGCCATCGCACGCCGAGCGCCAGCGCGCCCCCGACCATCAGCATGAAGACCGTGGTCAGGAGGAACTGGATCCCGATCACCTTGTGGTCCGTCGAGAACCGCCACACCTGCTTGAGCAGGGCCAGGCGGTCATCGGGATTGTGGTGATGGACGTGGCCGTGCGCGTGAGCCGCGTCGCCGTGTCCGTGGGTTGCGATGGAACTCATGACATCCTCACTGGGGTTCGAACGGGGAGACAGACGTCGGGCGAATGCGGGTTCGCCCGTCAGTTCTCGCCGCCGGACCCTTCCCGCGGACCGTGGTATTCCTGGTCCGCCTTGAGCTTTTTGAGGTATTTGACAAACGCTTCGTCGTTCTCGGCCACCATCCGGGCCTTCATCTTGTAGTGACCCCACCCGCACAACTCAGCGCACAGCAGCACGTAGTTCGTGCTCTTGTCCGCCTCGAACCAGACGGGAATGACGAGGCCCGGCACCGCGTCCTGCTTCACCCGCAGTTCGGGGAGGAAGAACGAGTGCTGCACGTCCTGTGTCCGGAGGTTGATCATGACCGGCCGGGCCGACGGCACGTGCAGGTCATTGACGGCGTACAGGTCGGTCGGCTGCGGGTCCGGCATCAGCGGCAGGAGCTTGTCGTTCTCGTCGAGGCCGGGGTAACGGATCCGCCACTCGAACTGCCGGGCCATGACCTCGGCGATTGGACCCTTGCGGGTCTCGGCCGGGAACTGGGACTTGATCCGGTACTCCGCCCACACGTCCATCTGATAGAGGGCGATGAACAGCAGGATTCCGGCGGGGACGATCGACCAGATCACTTCCAGGTTGTGACTGCCGTGCGAGAACCAGGCCCGCTCCGTGCTTCCGGGATCGGTTCGTCTGGCTCCCGAGAACAGGACGTACGCCAGCGCGACCTGCGTCCCCACGAAGGTGATCGTGGTGATGATCAGGATCAGGTAGAACAGGTCGTCGATCTTCCGGCCCAGCGGCGACGCGGCGGAACCGTCGGCGTTGATCGTCGTCGGAAACCACCAGCCCATGCTGGGGGCCATCAGACAGAAGATCGTCGCCACGATCGGCCAGAAGGCAAAAAAGACGCACCAGAAACGTTTCACGGTCACTCCTTCCGCTCACTTTGAACGGACATGAACTCGGCTGGAACCGGTCCGCTCGGGCGAACCGGCCTCGCCGGACACATCTAGTGGGCGGTGTCGGCTACCTTCGGTGGATCCACGGTGGCGCCCACTCCCTTGCCCGGTTCGAGCGTCTCGAACGGGACGGAGAGGACGTAGTTCACAAGATGCCAGCGGTCTTCCTCGGACATCTTGGCTTCTGGAATGCCGGGCATGGGGGTTCCCTTGATCCCGACGGAAATGCGGCAGTAAATGTCGTACGGACGCCGCCCGCCGCGGTAGATCCCGGTCCGGAGGTTTCGCGGCGTGATCGGATGACCCCAGTTGTCGCGAAGGCCCAGGGTCCCTTCGCTGTTGAGGGCGGTGGTCGAAGGCCCGTCTCCGCGGCCCGCCTGGCCGTGGCACTTTGAGCAGCCGGCGTTGTCGGAGAGGTAGAGCATCCGTCCCTTGGCGATCGACTCGGCGGTCGGCTCGACCCCTTCGGACTTCACGAAGACCCGGGCGGTCGGATCGTCGGACTGCGACGTCTTCCAGTTCGTGACGATCTGCTCGATGAGCGGATCGACGGTGTCCGCCATGAAGTCCGGCGAGTCGACTTCGGTCTTGAATCCCTTGATGACTTCGCTCGACGCTTCTCCCCCCTTGACCCGCTCGGCGAACGCGTCATCCGAGTAGTCGCCGCTGAGGTACTTGGCGAGACCTTCTTCGGTCTGGCCTCGCATCGACAGGAAGATGACGTACTCGACGATCGCCGCCGTCTCCGCGTCCGTCAGAAGCTTGAAGGAGGGCATGTAGGTCCCGGGAATCCCGTCCAGGATGATCCGGGAGAGGTCGTCACGGCGGGGGCGGTAGTCGTAGTGCGTGGAGGTGAACTTGAAGAGCCCCTTGCGGTAGTCGCGCGGGAGCGGATTGAGATACTTGGCAGTCGGACCGTTGCCGTCGCCGGCCACCCCGTGGCAGTGCTGGCAGTGCTCGGCATAGAGATGCCGTCCCGTCGACAGGACGGCGCCGGCTCCGACGAGCGCCGGGCTTCCCGAGGCGGGGGCCGCTGCCAAGGCGGTTTCGAGTCTGGCGACCTGCGTCGTCTCATCGAACGACTTGATCGTCCCGGTGAGCGTTTTGGCGCCCGGGAAGACGATCGTGTCTCCGGGCTTGATCGCGAAGACCGTCTTGCCGAACTTCAGGTCGACGGTCCCTTCGTCGCCCGATTCCACCGTGGCGTTCGCCTTGTTGGCCTCGAGCCCCAGGCGGTCCCACACGCGGATCGTCGTCGGCGTGCCGAAGCGGGAGTCGACGAAGGCGTCGACGTACTTCTCCGCCTCGGGCATCAGGGCGTTGCGGTCCTTCGACCGGGCGAAGTCCGACGTCCCCTTGGAACATCCCGCGAGCAGGACGACGCAGGACAGTGCTGTGAAAACCGCGGATCTCACGCGATCCCCTCCCGATATCGGAGCCCGGACGATCAAGTCCGGGACCCGGAACGAATCTGCTTTCAGGCCGGTCTCCGCCGGCAAGCCGGCGTGTGCCGACAACGGTCGACCGCCCTTCACTTCTTCTCCTCCGCGGCCGGAGCGGCGGCGGGGGTCGTGGAGATCGTCTCTCCCCCGGCTCCCACCTTGATCTCCGACTCCTGAATGACGCGGATCGGCGGCGCCGGCTGCGGCGCGCATCCCGTCAGTCCGGCCATCCAGGACAGTCCTGCGGCCGTCAACACGGCGGCAGTGAAGTTGTCGTGACGTTTCATCTTGCTCTCTGAGTGGCTCTCGGCCGGTCTCACGTTACTTCAGTTTGTCCGACGCCACCTTGAGGTCGACGGGAGTCACGGCGTCGGGCTGGACCTTGATCTTGAGCCCGCGTTCGATCGTCCCCTTCTCGTGCCAGACGACGAACTCCCGCTCGCCCGCCGGCACCCCCTGGATCTCAAAGCTCCCGTCGGGACCGGTCACGGCCGCCCACGGATGATTGACGATGGCGACGTATCCCTTCATCCAGGCGTGGATGTCGCACGCCACCGGGAGGGGAGCCGTTTCCGGATTCTTCGGCGTGAACGTCAGGCCGGTTGTGTCTTTCGGTGCGATCGTCTGGTTGAAGTATGAGGACTTGACGTTGTGGGCGGTCCCGTCGCTGTTCTTCATCTGCAGCGGCTGGCCGACACGGCAGAGACTGACGTGCGGGAAGAACTTGCAGCCATCCTGGTCGACGACGACCGGCGTGCTGGGCGGAGCCGGGATCTCGACCTTGGGAGCCTTCCGCAGGAAGACAACGACGTTGGCCAGGCCGCCATCGGCCCCGACAACGATCGTCTCGTTCGGGACGTCCACCTGCTTGCAGATCGCGTCGCTGCTGGTTCCCTTCGGAACGAGCGGCGGGAGCGCGGGGTTGCCCCCTTCGAAAACGATCCGCCCCTTGATCGTCCCGAAGCCGGTGACCTCTTCGGTCGCCTGCGTCTCACCGGCCGTGGCCGCCGCCGAGGCGCTCGAGAGAACGAGTTCGACCGCCACCGGCTGGTTGGCGCCGCCACCCAGGGCGGAGACGGGGCCGCCGCAGCCGCTCGAAAGCAGGCCGCCAGCCCCCAGCAATCCGGCGAGGAGGTAGGATGTCGGTTTCATCTCAGTTCGTCCCTTCCGGTTTGGCCGGAGGCGTGGCGTTCGCGGCGGCTGCAGCGGCGGCGGCTGCCGCCGGGTCGACGTATTGTAGCTTCCCATGCGCTTCCAGCAGTTGCTGGTAGTTGAAGAGGCCGAAGACCGCCGCTTCGATCTGGTCCCAGCCGTCCCCGCCGAAGAGGTCCGCCATGTTTTTCTTGTCGGCCGGGAAGTTGACCGGCATCGACGTGTAGGGCGTGACCCACGGCGGCGAGGAGATCCACAGCTTCACCCAGTCCGGCCGCAGCCGGCGGTTCACCCGTTCCAGGTTCGGTCCGCGGACCACCTGCTTGGGATCCCCCTGGATCTCGTTCCCGCCGACGAAGTGGCACTGCCGGCAGACGTTGCTGTTGATGATCTTCCATCCGGCGAGGTCATAGGCTTCCTTCGAGTCCGGATGCTTGGCGGCGATGGCGGCCGTCTGAAGCTCGACAAAGCCCTGCCCGCTCTGGGGCACGGTCTGGTACGGGAACGGGGCCCCGTCGATCGCCGCAAAGTAGTTCGCGAGCGTCTGGGCTTCGCTGTCGTCCAGGTTGAACTTCGGCATCCGCAGGACGGTCGTGTGGCGGATCTTGTCCGGGTTCTTGAGGAACGAATAGAGCCACGGTGTCTGGACCTTGACCCCCTCGCGGAACAGCGGCGGCGGCGAGGCCTGCAAGGCACGGTTCTGGTCGCCGACTCCCGGATCGTTGAGGATCAACTTCGAGAGCCAGAGGGCGAACGTCCCTCCGCGGCCGGTTCCTCGTGAGACGAGCGACTGGACGGGAATCGCGATAGGCGTGTGCGGCAGGACGATCTTCTCGAACGCTTTATGGACGCCCCACGTATCGACCCGCAGGATCTGATCCTCAGGGAGCTCTTCCAGATCGGGCTCGGCCAGGACCAGGCCGTGAACCTTGACGATCGCCTCGCCGGCCGGCGACCGCTTACCGGTGTCGCCGTTGACCGGCGGGATGAGCTTCAGCAGCAGGTCATAGGCAGACTGGTACTTGTCCGGTGTCAGCTCGGACCCCTGGAATTCTTCCGGCTTGATCCGGTACTGGAACTCCGGCATGTCGACCATGTGGCAGCCGGTGCAGTTGAACTTCTCCAGCAGCCGCTCCCCTTCGACGATCGCCAGCTTCGCTCCGGTCGGCCGGAACTGGTACTGCGGGGCCGGAGGATCGGCGACGAGGCCGAGCACGAACGTCGAGATCGCCTCGATCTGCTTCTGGTCGAGATAGAAGTTCGGCATCCGCAGCCGCTCGTCCCAGCCCTTGGTCTCCGACTTGCGGTAGTCGTAGCTGCGGGGATCGCGGAGCTTCTGCCAGATGAAGCCGGGCCGGCCGTGGTGCAGGAGGCTCTCGAAGAGGTAGGCCTCCGTCAGACTCTCCTCGGGGGCGGTGCCGTCTGCCTTGGCGGAGCCGAGGATCTTCTCGATCTTCTCGCGGGTGCTCGATCCGTCCCGCTCACCGTGATGGTGGAGGTACTCCTCGATGTGCTCGGGAGCGAGCTTGGAGGTGTCCTTGCGTCCCCAGTCGGTGAGGGCCGGACCGATCGGGCGGCCGTCCTCGAAGTTCGCGATGTCATGGCAGCCGAAGCAGCCGTAACGGCTCACCGTCCGGCGGCCGACGAACGTCAGCTTCCGCTGTTCCCACTCCTCGTCGGAGAGGGCGTTCCCGTCCGCGTTGACGAGCTCGATTTCGTCCCCCTTGACGACGTCCTTGAGAGCCGGGAGCGTGCCGTCCGCCTTCGGCTTCTTGGCTGCCTCGGGGACGGCGACACCTCGGTTCTTGAAGACCTCGTCCACCTTGGGCGAGTTCATGCTCTTGGCGAGGTAGAACCGCACGAGATCATCGAGCGGCGTCGTGACCGCCGCTTCCCGCGTCTCGCTCTGTCCCTTCGAGACGATCGTGAGTGTCACCACATCGCCCGACTTCCGGCTGGCGATGAGCGCATCGAGCTGTTCGGGAGAAGTGACCGCTTCCGAGCCGACCTTGAGGATCACGTCGTCGACTTCGATCGGAGCGACGCGGTTCCCTGCCCCACCCTCGGCCTTGACCCACGTCCGGGTCGCGGCACTCGTCTGCAGGACTTCGGTCACGACCACGCCGGACTTCTCGACGCCGAGCCGCGAAGCATCGGCCTCGGTCGTTGCGCGGGCCACGACACCGAGCGAGGTCTTCCAGTCCTTGTTGAGGGGCGCCGGTTCCGGCGTCCCCTTCTGGAGCAGGAAGGCGGCGATATCGGCCGCGGGGTCGATCACGGTCTCCCCGTCTTTGTACGGATCGAGGAACAGGTCCGGCATCCGGGTTCGGGTGTGGTACTTCTCCGGCTGCCGGAGCCAGGTGTAAAGCCACTGGAAGCCCGCTTCGCCGGGGAGCAGCTTTTCGTGAATCCGCGACAGCTCGGGGCCGAAGTCCGCCTTGGCTCCGGCGAGCTCTTCGTCGCCCGGATAGCTGTGGCAGGCGAGGCAGCCGCGGCGGGCGAAGAGGGCCTTGCCGCGGGCAGCATCCGCCTTGTAGTCCGCCTTGGGGGACTCCAGCTCGATGGGCGTCGACTTCGTCGTCAGGTAGGTCGCGATCCCGGACAGTTCGACCGGCTGGAGCTTGCCAGCCAGAGAGTCGTGCTGGTTCGTCTCGTCAAAGAAGACCGGCATCCGGGTCGTCGGACGGAACTTCTTGGGATTCGCGGTCCAGGAGGCGATGAACGACGGGCTCGTCTTCTGGGCGATGTGCCGCAGCGAAGGACCGACCTTGCGGAGCAGGCCGGGGATCGCGCTCGGATCGGCCGCGAGCTTGGCCGCCTCTTCGGCGGTGGACGGCTCGGCCCGCAGGTCTGGACCGATCGGCTTGCCGCCGTCATAGCCGTTGATTTCGTGGCAGCCGAAGCAGCCGTATTCCTTGATGAGCGAGTAGCCCTCGAACACCTTGGGAGCCGAGGCGCCGTGCTGCTTGTTGACGCCGAGCTCCGTCACCGAGTGGTGGCAGCGGATGCAGGTCGCTTCCAGGAACGGCTTCGGGAACATCGGAAGCTCCCAGAAGTGGTTCGAGTGCCAGTGGTGCTTCTGTTCCCACTCGGCCGCCTGGGCGGGGTTCGCCGGATAATGCTCGGCGTTCTGGAAGCTCGTTCCCGACCCGTCCCCTTCGTGGCAGATCGTGCAGCCGAACTTCTCGACCGGGTGCGGGCTGGTCGACGTCAGGAACAGGTCCGGGTTCGGGTGGGCGCTGAACGGCTGGTGGTATTCGTCCGCCGGGAAGTTGGCGACGTTCCCCGCCCCGAAGTCGGAGATGTTGACGTGACAGGTCCGGCAGCGGTCGACGCGCCCGACCCGCTTCATGCCGAGCGACTGATCGAGCCCGAGCGGCCAGTCGTACTGGATCTTGATGTGCGGGTTGAACCCGTTGATGATCGGCAGCTCCTTGAGCCACCGCTTGAAGGACGCCAAGTGGTTGGTCGGCTTGAGGAGTTCCTTCTGGTCGTTAAGCGCCTTCTCGTCCGCCGTGAACTTGGTCAGCTCGGCGTCGATGCTCTTGAGGTCCTCGGAGAGCTTGTTGTACTCCGCCCGCTTGGCGGCGAAGGCGATGTTCTTCTGCTCGAGAGCCCGGGCGATGTCGTCCGACTTCTCCTGCTCGGCGTCGTACAGCTCCTTGCGATGCGCCAGCTCCTTGGCGGGCTTGGCGTCGCGGACGGCGAGGTCGTAGTTCGCGCGGGCCACGTCCCGCTTGGCGTTCTGGAACTTGAGTTCCACCGCCATGATCTCGGTCTCGGCCTTGAGCTTCCGGTACTCCTCGACGAGCGGCTTGTTGTCGGTGCTGGCGAGGGCCTCTTCGTACCGCTTGTTGGCGTCGGTCTTCCGCTCGGAGAGCTTGTCGAGTTCGGACTTGTACTTGGCGTCGGCCAGCCGCTCTTCGTCCTTCTGCAGCTTGTCGACCTTCAGCCGTTCCGCCTCTTTCTGGTACCGCTTCCAGTCCCGGCTCTCATCCTTGGCCATCATGATGAGCGTCGAGCCCAGCACGGCGATCGCGCTGAGCGCGAACACCTTGTGCATGGTGCTGAGGTTACGCCAGTTCTGTTCTGTCGCAGGCATAGGACTCTTTCCAACACGGGGAGCGGCCGGTCTCCCTTCGGAGAGCGGCCAGCCGGTGGCCGGGTCAGATGTTAAAGAACCACTCGGGGATGGCGACGATGTATTTCAAACTGAACGCCCACCGCAGGACCATCTTCACGGGCAGAGCCATCATGAGGAGGATCAGGTTGGCGAACACCATGTAGCGGATGAATCCCATCCGCATGAAGTAGCTCCGCAGGAACGTCTGGGCCATCAGCGGCGGCAGGATGATCAGGTAGCCGAGGCTCAGGACGAGTCCCAGCCACTCCCGCTTGAGGATCGTCAGGATCGACATCCCGATGTCTCCCCCCTGGTAGGAGGGGAGCGACTGCCCGAGTCCCCACACCCAGAAGTATTCCGAGAGGTTGACGTTGTTCAGCACCTCGAGCTTGTGGACGTCCCAGTACTCGTAGGCTCCGAACATGTTCCAGTTCGGGCCGCGGATGAACGTCCCGAGGATGATCATCCCGATCCAGAGCGGAATGAAGCCGAACAGGAAGATCCCGACCGAGACCTTGCGGTCGTTGAAGCAGTAGTAGCCGTTCCCCTTGCGGTTGAAGTCGATGTAGGGGATAGCGCACAGCCCGCCGATGATGACGAGTGGCAGCACGACCCCGGCCATCCAGGGGTCGTAGTACACGAGCATTTCCTGCAGGCCGAGGAAGTACCACGGGGCCTTCGAGGGGTTCGGGGTCTTGACGAGCGAACCGGGCTCTTCCAGCGGAGCGGGCAGAGCCACACCCCAGACGATCAGGAACGCCGTCAGCAGCAGCATGCAGACGAGTTCGGTGTAAACGAGGTCCGGCCAGACGAGAACTTGATCCGACAGTTCTTTCTCGGCGACCGGCCGCCCTTCGGCGACCCGGCGATCGTTCTCCACCGCCTGCTTGAAGTACAGCCAGGTGAAGAACCCGAACAGGAACAGGAGGCCGACGATCGGGACGTTGTCCGGCTTGCCGACGATCTGCCGGAAGTCGTAGTCCGTCATGCTCAGCCCCAGGAACAGGATCGCCCCGTTCAGCAGGAGCCATGCGGGGGTCGGCTTCACCCAGCTTTCACGGTAGTGGATCATCGCCCAGAAGCCGGCAACCGAGAGCGCAAAGAAGATCCGCGCGTCGGATGTCACGAAGTTGACGATGGTCTTGAACCACTCCGGGAGCCGGAGCAGAAACTTCTCGGGATCGCTGCGGGAGACGATGTGAGCGAATGCGACGAAGAACAGGAGGGTCGTGTAGAGAGCCCAAGTGTAACACTTGGGAACGTGATGCAGCCCGGCGACCGACTCGTAGTAGCCGTCCTGCTTGTACGACCGCATCGTCCACCACAGGTTCATGATGGCGAGCAGCAGGTACAGCCAGCCCAGTCCGTTGATGACGGTAAGGGTCAGGTTGGGATGCGTTTCCATGAGTCTTCCGGATCGAACGATCCACCCCGCTTCATCCGAGAGACGAAACGGGATGGGACAAAATCGACTCGCGCCGCCACCAATCGCCTTTGCAGAGAGTCCGGCCTGGCCGGACCCTCCCTCCTCGACGCCTACAACGGCTGACTGATCCCGCCGTCCTTGCGGACTCGCCAGAAGTGGATCGCAATCAGGAGCGATACCACGACCGGAATGGCCACGCAGTGCAGGATGTAGAACCGGTTCAGCGTCTCCTCACCGACGGTGCGGGCCCCCAGGAGGAGGAACCGCGCGTCGCTGGCGTTCGTGATCAGGTCGTAGCCTCCAATGTTCAGCAATTGGAAGCCGGGGCCTTCATGTCCCAGGAAAGGATGGGCGCGGGCCATGTTCGAACCGACGGTGATGGCCCAGATCGCCAGCTGGTCCCACGGCAGCAGGTAGCCCGTGAAGGACAACAGCAATGTCAGAACCAACAACAGGACCCCGATGACCCAGTTGAACTCCCGCGGAGGTTTATAACTCCCCGTCAGGAACACCCGGTACATGTGGAGCCACACCGTGATCACCATGGCGTGGGCGCCCCAGCGGTGGATTTCCCGCATGATGCCGAGCGTGGTGACGTCGCGGAGGGCCCGGATGTCCGTGAACGCCCACTCAAGAGTTGGGCGGTAATAGAACATCAGAAGGACGCCGGTCAGGCTTTCGACCAGGAACAGGAAGAAGGTGACTCCTCCCATGCACCAGGTGTAGGAGAGGGCGATCCCCCCCTTCTGCACCGAGACCGGATGGAGGTGCAGGAAGAAGTTGGTCAGCACGACCACCATCCGGTTACGCCGATCGTACGGCGCCGGGTGGCGGAAGATGCTTTTCCAGATTTGTGACTGACGAATGTACTCGCCGACAGACATCACTGTCCCTTCGGAGACCGAGGCGTTGAACAACCGAAGCCGTGAAGACGAACGACGTGACTACCGAGACATCAGGCGATGCGAACGAACGATTTGGGATCCTGCCACTGACCGAGCTCGTCCTGGAACTTGACACTCTTGTCGACTTCCAGCTGTCCGTCGGGCGACAGGCTTAGACCGACGCGTTCCAGCGGCCGGGGGGCGGGCCCTTCGAAGTTCACACCCGTGATGTAGAAGCCCGAGCCGTGGCACGGGCATTTGAATTTCTGTTCCGCTTCGAGCCAGCTGGGCGTGCAGCCGAGGTGCGTGCAGACCGATGAGAGGGCGTAGATCGCGGGAGCCCCGTCGAACTCTGTGTTGACGATGTAGACGCCGCGGGACGGCTTGAACTTCTCGGAGACCTTGCCGTACGGATAGTCCGACGGCGGCCCGATCTTGAACCGGGAGGGGAGTTCGAGGACCGTGTTCGGCATCATGAACCGGGCGATCGCCAGCGACCAGACGCCGCCGATCGCCGCGAGGACGGTCCATGCCAGATAGTAGGGAACGGCAATGGCCGCGAGCATGGCGGCGGGGAAGCTCCGCCGCGTGACCGGAGCGGCGTCTTTCTTGCCCGGAGCCCCCTTGGCGGGAAGCTTGGGCTTGGCAGGGGCGGCTGCGGTGGCGACCGCGCCAGCGGCTGCCGGCGTGGCTTCGGCCTGCTTGACCGCCTTCAGCATGTCTTGAACGGAGGGACGGTCTCCAGATGCGGCGGCAGCAGCGGCCGCCGGTTTGGCTGCGGCGGGCTTTGCTGCGGGGGCGGCGGCAGCCGGAGTTGCGGCCGCGGGGGCGGCGCCTCCAGCGGCGGCCTTGTTGGCCCGGATGGCGGCCATGATCTCGGCCGGAGACTTGGGCTTGTCAGCAGGGGCCGCAGCCGGAGGACTCGGGGCGGCGGCTGGCGCAGGTGCGGATTCCGCGGCGGCCGGGGCCGCCTCCGCAGCGGCGGGAGCGGGCGTTTCGGGCGGAGGAGCCGCTCCTCCTGCGCCGGCTTTGGCAGCCCGAATTTTGGCCAGGATGTCCGCTGGTGATGGTTTCTGATCGGCCATATCGAGATGGGAGCGGCTGGGCTGGTGGAATGTGTACGGCGACGGGACTCGCTTTGAGAGCGCTCTGCTGGACGGGGCCCACGGCAGACGCTCCTCCTGCCGGAGGCCGGCTTCCGCGAGGCAGAACACTGCACACTATTCGATCACTGCTTCATCGAATGATGGCGGGCGGATTCCGGAGCGGCAATCGAGCCGTTTCAACGCCCGTTGATTTCTCACGATCAGGAAGCGCAAGCCTTTCCGGTTCTCGCCTCAGCGACGAAAGGGTGAGCGCTGAGGGCTGGGCGTTTCGAGTTGAAGGAATGAACGGGCGTGATCAGGGGACTGACGTCCCCCGCTCGCCCTACGCTCGTTTGTAGAACGGGAGCGAGACCACCTTGGCCTCTTCGTGGGTTCCGCGGATGTCGATCTGGAGCGTCGTGCCGGGTGCCGACAGCTCGGTCGGGACGTAGCCCATGGCGATCGAGACCCCCAGCGTCGGCGACTTCGTACCGCTGGTCACGTCGCCGACGGGCTCTCCGTTGTGGACGATCGGCATCTTTTCCCGCGGGATCCGCGGCGTCGCGAGGCGCAGGCCGACACGGGTCTTGCCAGTCGGGTGGGACTGGATCTGCTGAAGCGCTCCCTTGCTGATAAAGTCCGCGGGTTTCTTGATTTTCACAGCGAAGGCGAGTCCCGCCGTCAGCGGATCGATCTCCTCACTGAGTTCGTGGCCATAGAGCGGCATTGCCGCTTCGAGTCGCAAGGTGTCCCGGGCCCCGAGCCCACAAGGGCGGCTGCCGGCGAGGGCTGTGGCGGATAGGAGTTTTTCCCAACCCTTTATGGCGTGGGAGTTTGGGAGAATTATTTCGAAGCCGTCTTCCCCGGTGTAGCCGGTCCGGCTGACGTAGCCGGGGACGCCGCAGACTTCCGTTTCCAGCGCGGAGTAGTACTTCATGTCGACGGTCGCCGCGCTGACGAGGTTGTCGATCAGCACCGCCGCTCGCGGCCCCTGGACTGCGAACATGAACGTGTCGCGGGTCAGGTCGGTCATCTGGCAGTCGAACGACCGACCGTGGTGGATGACCCAGTTGACGATCTTCTCGCGGTTCGAGGCGTTGACGACCAGGAGGTAGTGGGAGTCGAAGCGGTAGATCAGGACGTCGTCGAGGATTCCGCCCCGCTCGTTGCAGACGAGCGAATAGCGGACATCTCCGACATTCAGCTTTGAGACATCGTTCGTGCAGATCCGGTCCAGCAGAGCCGCCGCCTCGGGGCCCTCAAACCGCAGCCGGCCCATGTGGGCGATGTCGAAGATCCCGGACGAGGTCCGCACCGCGTTGTGCTCGTCAACGAGCGTCGTGTACTGCACCGGCATCTGCCAGCCCGCGAAGTCGACCATCCGGCCGCCGTGGGAAACATGCCAGTCATACAGGGCGGTGCGCAAACTCATGAGAACCTCATCCTGGGGAGACATGACAGTTTCGCACAGTGCGTTCAGGCTGTCAGCCCTCAGGGGGCAGCTGTCGGGAAGGAAAGCTGGCCCGGTCTCGTGACTTCCCCAAGCGGCTCGACCGATTCGCCGCGACATCGGCGGCGCACGGACCTCCGCCACGCCCAGGAGACGAAGCTCCGTTTCACGAAAGCCTTGAACGGGCGCCGGAACGCGGCTCTCAGTCAATCAGCGCTGTCGTTTCTTCGAACCCGTACATCAGATTGAAGTTCTGCACCGCGACCCCGCTGGCCCCCTTGATGAGGTTGTCGAGGACCGCGAAGACCAGCACCTTGCTGCGGACCACCCGGACCGTGATGTCGCAGTAGTTCGTCTGCGCAACGTCCTTCGTCTTCGGCAGTTGCTCCGTGACGCGGATGAACGGCTTTCCGGCGTAGAAGCTCCGGACGGCCGCGAGCAGCTCTTCCTGCGTGGCCGGCTTGAGGCGGTCGGCGTAGATCGAGGCCAGGATCCCGCGGTCCATCGGGACGAGGTGTGGGGTGAACAGCACCTCCACCCCTTCCCGGCTGACGTCGCTCAGGACCTGTTCGATCTCCGGCGTGTGCCGATGGTTCCCCACGGCGTACGGGGACAGGCTTTCGTTGCACTCGGCGTAGAGCGTGTTGAGCTTGGGGGTCCGCCCTGCCCCGGAGACGCCGCTCTTGGCGTCGATGATGATTCCGGTCGGCTTGATGAAACCGCCGCACAGCAGGGGGGCCAGGGCCAGGATCGACGTGCTGGTGTAGCAGCCCGGGTTGGCGATCAGCTTCTGGCCGGGGATCTTTTCGGCGTAGAGCTCGGGGAGCCCGTAGACCGTGGCGGCGAGTCGGGCCGAGTCGGTGTGGACGTGGCCGTACCACTGCTCGTAGACCGCCGGATCTTTGAGGCGGTAATCCGCGCTCAGGTCGATGACCCGCAGTCCGGCGTCGAGGAGGCGGGGAATCGCTTCCATGCTGGCGACGTGCGGCAGGCAGCAGAAACAGACGTCCGCCCGCTCGGCGAGCTGCGCCGGGGAGAGGTTTTCCAGGCGAAGGTTGAGCCGGCCGCGAAGAAGCGGATGGATCTCGGAGATGTGGCCGGTCTCGCTGCGGCTCGTCACCGCCGTCACCTGCACCTCGGGATGCCGCAGGAGGATCCGCAGGAGTTCGAGAGCGGTGTAGCCGGTGGCTCCCTGGATGGCGACTCGAATCATTGGCGGCGGGGGACTAGGGATGAGGGACTAGAGGCTAGGGACGGAGCGAACCCGGAATCATATCCGAGTGGTCCGTGCGCTGAAACGGGCGGCGGGGGCGGCGGGTATTTCGCTTGGAAGTCCTGCCGGGATGCGGCAGACTTCGTTTGACGGTGTGCGACTTCTCATTCGACTGCTGGTTTCGATCGTGGGGTTCGATCATGGGAGCTGCCATGGGCTTTCGCGTCTGGACACTCGGCCTTGTCCTCCTGGTTCACGTTGGCTTCGTGCGGGGGGAAGATTTCCGCGAATCGGCGGCGGGGGTCGCGGCGGAGTCGCGGACGATCGCCCGGTGCGGGGCGGGGTGGCTGGAAACGATCGGCGGGTACCCCGTTCTGCATCTCAAGGGGACTCCTTATGAGATGGGGTACCAGCATGGGGCTCTGCTCAAGGACGCCGCGACCCGCAACCTCGGCAACATTGTTCAGATGATGACGGAGCGGGAGCTGGTGAAGCTGGGGCCCGTTGCAATCCGTCCGCGGGATGCGGTCCGCTCGATCGAGGCGGTCCAGCGGAAGTATGTGCC